>NZ_JACLQV010000024.1:0-27281 GCF_016648915.1 Streptococcus sp. 3.1
CATAAAAAAAGAGAAGACCTATCAGGTCCTCTCTAGATGTTAGCTTTTCGTCACCCACTACAGTTGACAAAGAGCCGCTTTTTTTAGTAGTATTGAAATATTAATCGACATCAACGAAACCAAAACGTGATAGAGGATACAATCTAAAAGAGATAACACCTTTAATTTGATCTTTGTCAATGAGACCAAACTTACGACTATCATCTGTATTACGACGATTATCGTTCAGTACAAGGTACTGCCCCTTTTCAATCTTAGTTTGTTTATTATCTGTCAATGTTGCAATGGAAAAATCATCAGTGAAGAAATTCCCAGGTGAAACTGTCGCCAAATAAGCTGATTTACCCTTACTAATATAGGCTTCGTCAACTGACTTATCATTAACATAAAGGAAATCATCCATAGCTGTCACGCTCTTACCCTCATCAGCAATAACACGCCCAATGTATTCTTTACCATTAACTGTATAAAGAATAAAATCTTTTTTCTGAGGCTCAACATTTTTATTGAAAGTAACATAGTCACCAGCATGAATATAGTCATTAGCCTGACCTTCAGTCACACGGTGTGTTGAGAAGACAAAAGCTCTCAACAACAAAATCACTACAATGGCAAGAACTGCTATGATAATATTTCGAATTAAATCTCTCTTAACCATACTCACTCCTTATGGGTTCTAATAAAATCATAACATAAATAGAGAAATAAAAAAAGAGGGAGTGAGCAAGCTCAATGTATCTCTCCCTCTCTTAAAACCAATGATTAAAACGTTTCACAGCTTAATAGTCCTCAAAAAATGTTTGCATATTGACATCATCTGGAACTAAAGCAAGGTATTTTTCAGCCGTTGCACGCGCCTGATCCCTGTAACCAAATTCACGCAAAATATATGCATAATCATGGAGGAATTCAGGATTTTCAGATAAATCTTTAGCCAAATCTTGATAGATTTGAAAAGCTTCTTCTTCATCATCAAGTGCTTGGTAGGCCTTGGCAATGTTCCAACGAGCCAAAACAGAATCAACTTCATAATCGGCTAAAGCCACTAGATCCTCGTAACGTTCTTCTTCCAAATAGAGCGTACTTAAACGCAAGATAATCTCATCTTGGTCCTCAGCCAATGGCAAAGCTTGCTTCAAATAAGATTCAGCAGATTGAGTGTCATGCAACTCGTAGGATAACTGTGACGCTAGCAAAAGTAATTGAACATCAAAGGCATTTTTAGAAATCCCTTGTTGTGCCATTCGTAAAGCTTCTTCGGTTTTATGTTCTGCATGTAACGACAAGGCGTAAATATACTCATAACCTTCGAAGTCAGCAGACATGGTTTCTATCTGCTTAAAGTAAAAATTAGCTTTTTGATACTCTTCTTGATCATAGAGCAAAGTGGCTAACTCAAAAGCAACGGTATCATCGTACTCAATTTCAATAGCTTTTTCCAAAAATTCACGAGCAGCTTCAAACTTTCCAAGACTGGCATAAGCCTTACCAATGCGTTCATAAGTAGAAACGCCAGTCATCGCAAGAAGGTCACGATTATCTAATTTAGCATAGTAATGAATAGCTTGTTCAAAATTTCCAAGTTCAAACTCCATCTCAGCCAAACCAAAAATAATCAATGAGTCATCTGATAATTGACTTGCCTCCAACAACTTATCACGTGCCACATCAGTTAAGCCCTCCATTTGGTAGAGGTCAGCCTTTACAATTAAAGCAGACAAATAGTCGTCAGAGTCTTCAGGTATGGCATCCAAATAGAGAAAAGCCTCTTCAATATCACCATCTTCGGCAGCAATTTGTGCTAGATTGACATTAACCTCTGGAAAATCAAAGCGAACTTTTTCGTAAATTTCCTGTGCCTGTGGTAAGAAACCAATAGATTCTAAATATTGGCCCAACTCAACAAGAACCTCTGCAGGGTCCTCTCGTAAAGCTTTTTTAAAATATTTGTCCGCGTGGTCTAAATCTTGGTTTCCAATAGAGGCAACCATTTTTTCACTATTTAACATCGTCTTTTTGTCCTTCATTTTCTAAATCATCTTGATAAAGATTACTTACAGAACGGTACCAATCAAAAATCTCTCTAACAACAACCTTGACAGAGGCATAAATTGGAATCCCCAATAAGACGCCCCAAACACCGTAAAGAGAACCTGCTGTCAAGAGAATGAACATAATGGTAATCGGGTGAATACTTAGTTTATTCCCCAAAACGAGTGGAGAAACAAAACGTCCCTCAATAGTTTGCTCAATGAAGAAAATGATGAGGACCTTAATCAACATAGCGGGTCCTTGCACCAGTCCCATGATTATAACTGGTACCATAGCAAGAAAGCTTCCCAGATAAGGAACCATGTTTAGAAAACCTGCCATAATACCGAAAGTCATACCATATCGAAGACCTACAATCTTAAACATAATACAGAACATGATGGCAACAACAATAGCGACTGTAACCTGGCCTTGAACATACCCTTCGAGCTGACTATTAATATCTGAAAGCATACGAACAGTTGTTTCACGAAAGCGAGTTGGTAAGGCTGAGACAAAGCTATGTTTCATCTTTTGGCTATCTCTTAAAAGGTAGAAGAGAATGAAAGGTGCCAAAATGATAGCTACTGTCACCCTTGCTACTGTGCTCGCAAAAGATCCAACCCATGTCAAAGCCGATGAAGAAAAGTTCTCAGCATAATTGACCATTCTCGCTGAGAAATCACTAAGCATGGACTCTAAATCACCATGGAAGTTAGAAAGAATAGGGAGATTAATCCAACGTTCCGTTTCACTATTGGCACGTGCAATATATGATGGTGCATTTCGTATCAAGATCAAAATTTGATTTTGTAAGCTTGGAATGGCTGTTGAAATCCCCCAAACCAAGAGCAAGCCAAGAATAGCGTAGATGACCAAGATAGACATGGTTCGACTCAATCCCGTTCTTTCTACAAGTAGTACCAAAGGTTTTATTAAATAATAAAGGAGCATGGAAATAACCAATGGCAACATAATAATGGTCATAAACTGGATGACGGGTGAAAAAATGGGACTAATCTTGGTAAAAATCAAAACCGTCAAACCAATCAAAAGTAAGATGAAAAAAGCTACGACAGCCTGATTATTCAATATCCACTTAAAAAACCATGTTTCTGAAAAATTTTCTGTTTTTTTACGCTTCATAGTTCCTCCCTATTTATCATAAAATGTTACAGTTTTATCTACCAAGTTCTGGTTACGATCGTAGCTAAATTTTGCAGAGAAGAATGGTCGATCTTCAAGTATCCACTTAAAAATCTCATAGTCACCTTCCCAAGTTGGTTTAGATAAGACCTCATCATATGGTACCCATTCAAGCGTTCCTTCACGAGACTCCTCATCTGAGATGAGTTCTCCTTCAAAACCAGTTACCTTAAAGACATAGGTGTACCAATCATGACCAGGGGTAAATTCTGGAAAGGTAATCATACCTTTAAAATCCATCTCAGTCACTGTAAAATGTGTTTCCTCGAGAATTTCACGACGAGCACATTCATCTGGTGTCTCTCCAGCTTCTAGTTTTCCCCCGACAGAAATCCACTTTCCTTCATGAACATCATTAGGCTTTTTATTACGATGTAGGAGCAAAAGCTCCTTTCCATTGTCAATATAACAAATGGTAGCTAACTTTGTCATAATGCATCTCTTTTCCAATGTTTTTTAAATATTATACCAAATATGGGATTGGATTTGGGCTTTGAGCAGACGATTTTGAGATATAGTTGAAAATCTGCTTTTCTGAATCTCTCGACAAACAGAAAGAGAACCAGATTGGTCCTCCTTCTCACATTTTATTCAATTTTTCCAAATAGGCGGTTAACTCATCCTGAGCTTCTGGAGTCGTACCGACTAATTGACTTCTCATCTGAGCAAGTCTTGCTTCCACATCTTCAATCTCACGATCAATCTCTGCCAACTGATCTGCTAAATCTGTCAAAGGTACGACTGGCTCTTCCTCAAATGTATCGACATAGCGAGGGATATTAAGATTGTAGTCGTTTTCGACAATCTCTTCAAAGCTAGCTAGATGGGCTAACTTTTCGACATCCTCCCGTTTTTGATAGGTTTCTAAAATCTTAGCAATATGCTCATTAGTCATATTGTTTTGATTCTTTCCTTTTTCAAATTCTTTTGAAGCATCTATAAAGAAAACATCTTTATTCGTACGATTTTTCTTGAGAATGATAATAGTCGTCGGAATAGATGTATTGAAGAAGATGTTGGCTGGCAAACCAATAATTGTATCAATAGCTCCTTCTTCCAACAAATGCTGACGAATTTTTTTCTCTGCAGCTCCACGGAAAAGAACTCCGTGAGGAAGGACAATCGCCATTACACCGTTATGCTTGAGGTGATAAAAACCATGTAGTAGAAAGGCAAAATCTGCTTTAGACTTAGGAGCCAACACTCCATAACTTGAAAAACGAGGGTCTTGCAAGAATCCACTATCTGCTGACCACTTCAGTGAATACGGTGGGTTCATGAGCACACCATCGAAATCCGTTGGCTCTGTAGTTGGCCAATCTTCATCCAGGGTATCGTGATTGCTGAGGTGATAGTTCTCAATCGCAACCCCATGAAGCATCATATTCATACGAGCCAAGTTGTAGGTAGACGTAACCAGTTCTTGCCCATAATAAGAGATAGTTGACGCTTCTTTACTATAACGCTTGGCATTGAGCAAAAGAGAGCCCGAACCCATAGTCGGGTCATAAAGGGACATCCCTTTTTGGTGTTCACGACCTGCAAAGACAATCTGCGTCATGAGGTGAGATACTGCTTGAGGCGTGTAAAACTCTCCAGCTTTTTTCCCAGAATCACTAGCAAATTGGCCAATCAAATACTCATAAGCATCACCCAAGATATCTCCTGCATGACCAGATACATTGAGGTCATTAAGTTGATTCATAACCTCAGAGATGGTTTTATTTTGTTTTTGAGGAGTATTTCCTAATTTTTTTGCATAAAGATCGATATCTTCAAAGAGATTCTCAAATTTCTCATTGGATTGTTCAATATCCCGGAAGCTTTGCGCTAGGGTTTCCAACTGGAAAGTTCCCTCGTGAATATCCTGCACCAGCTTGGTAAAGGTTAGTGAAGGCTCAATGACATATCCTAACTCATCATTAAAAATTTCAATTAGGTCTTCACGAACTTCAGGATCCGCAAAATTCTCCTCATAAAGTTCTTGAGCTTGTGGGAAAGACTCAAAGTCTTCATCCAAGTTATCGCAGACAGCTTGAAGGATATTGTCAGATAAATATTTATAGAATATCAAACCCAAAAGGTAAGACTTGTATTCATTGGCATCCATCTGCCCACGCAGGATATCCGCTGCATTCCAAAGGGATTGATAGAGTTCTCTAGATAAATCTGTTTGTGACATAGGGTCTCCTATCCATTTATACTTTCATTGGTTTGTTGTCGTTTTTCTGTATTTGTATCTTAGATAAACATTTTTCTTAGTAGGGTTTGTTTGCTTTCTTTGAGATGATTGACTTTTTCTTCTTGCTTGGCAATAACTCTGTCTATATCTTGGAAGAAGGTTATCAAAGCCTCCTGTTCATGACTTTCTGGGGCTAGTATTCTTATATTAAGAAAATCCCTCTCATGAATTCTAAACTGACCATATACTACACCTTGTCTATATTTAATCATCTCGTTGATAAATTCTTTTCTTTGAGACAGTATAGCAATAAATTGACTTTCCTTTTTTGTTTTTGAATAAAATATACTATAAACAGGGGAAATTAATGCTTTACCAGTCTTATTGAAACCTATTGACCCTGTATCTAAATTATTAGAACTATAAATGAAGTCTCCATATTCTGTCTTTTTATAATTCTTCTTATCATCTTTAACAAGAAAACTTCTGTCATATCTATCAGATTTTGGTACAACTCCTTTTCCTTGTACAAATGACATTAACTGATACTCTTCACTTTCAGAAATCTGTTCATTTCTTTCAACTAATATTTCCCCCAACTTCACTTCCTTCCACTCATCTTCAAATCCTGCGAAGCGAAGGGCTGGTTTCTTTTGTCCTTTGGCTGGGAAGAGAAGTTTAAGATAGGTTTTCTTCTGCTCTTTGAGCACCTCAAACTTACGCTGTTGAAGGCTAATGAGCTGGTCAATATCTTGGAAGAAAGAACCAATGGCAGTTTGCTCGGGGAGAGTGGGAAAATAAATAGGATAAGGTAATATATGTTTATTATTTATTTGAGGTATTGTTGAAGTATCTGCTATTTTATACAGACCAATATTAGAAATAACTGTGTATAAAAATTCTAAATTTGCTTTATCAGTATTTAAGGACATCATATTAGTATCCATGTAGGCTTGGACATTCAAAATTCTAATTTTATTAGTTAAAATTGCCGCCCCCCTTTTGGGAAATACAACGCTTCCTTTTTCAATTTTTTTTATTTTATAGCTTGTATCAACATGGTTTTGTGTTGCAGTTAAATATTTATCACAATAGTTTAAATCATCAACTTTTACATATGGCGTATTACCTTCAAAAAATTTTGCTGGAGCATCTCCAGAAGTAATATCAACTATTTCTCCCAACTTTCTCTGTTCCCAAGGTTCAGCATAGTCCTCAAATCGGTAACTTGGTTTATTTGTCATTCTTACTCTCCTTCTACCCATTGATTATTAACTGTATCTATCACTCTACATTCATTCGCCTTACTAGCACCTAATTTTTCTAGAGTTCTCTTTATTAGCTCAAAATCTCCAAATTGATAATAACTATCAAGTATAATATCGGCGTTCGGTATTTGTTTAAATATCGTTTTCAAATATGGACTATCTACCCAATTTTCTTCTGAACGAATTCCAAAACCAATAAAATAGATTTCTTTGATAGAAGATAACGTTTCAAAAAATTCCCTATATTTGCACAATACTCTATCGGTTGGCTTCTTTAACTTATCAACAACTGCTTCAAGGTATGAACCTACATTTAGAGGATTAAAATCATATGGATTGCTATTAAATTCATCTTCATAACCATGTCCAAAGATGAACTGACTGCTACCAATAAGTCCATGTAAATGGATAACTTGATCCTCAGGAATTCTATAAAAGTCCTCTAGCGTTTTTGTATAATTGAAATTGATAAATATTGCATCAGGATTATTTAAAATGGTAGCTTTTAATAGCTTCGAAAGTGATTCTTCACTTTTAGTAAGAATTCTAGCGGCCCATTCCGAGTACGTCTCCTCAATCCATTCATTAAATATTTTATTTAAAGAATATAATACATATTTTGCTAGAGTTTCTCCTGTATCATTAGCATTATTAGACATTTTTGACCCATCTAAATCTCCATCCTTATCTGTAATATCAGTTGTAGTAATAGAAATTTTATCAAAATCTGCTAATTTTTCTTCAAAATCAGACCAAAATTTCTCAGTTTCCGTAATCTGACCCATTAACTGATACAACAACTTGTACAACTCTTCATCGTCTGGATATAGGTCTCCACCATCTGGTGCCATTTGTATTTCAGGAATACTATAATCATCAATATCTTCTAATATCTCATAATCTAGTCTTTCGAGGTACAATTTTATTGCACTCTCACTTTGCAATGACTCCAACAACTCATCTTTTCCGTAGGCCTTTTGATAGACAAATTTTTTGAAATAGAGATAATTTGTCTTCAAATCATGCGCTATATCAAAGCCATTGCCAATAATAAATAGTTTTTCTACCATTTACCACTCTTTTTCTTCTTAATTTATTTTCAACTTCAGGCTTTATTTTTCTAGGTTTAAATTCTCCAACTACCTCCCCCTAAGTGGCAAAATGTCTTCAGCGATCATTGTCATATAGTCCTCTTTGAGGGCTTTTTTATATTTGAGTTTTGGAAGTGCCTGATCTCCTAGCGCTTCTTTATAAGCAGCATAATTTTGAGAGTCAGTGACAGCTTTTTCACCATTTTGCTTAACTCGACCTACTCGGAAGTTGTCAACAACAAACTGAAGTTCTTCTTGACCAATCTTCCAATAGTTCGCCACTTTATGAATCTTTTCTTGTGTGGTCTTTTCGATCATCTCATCCAACTTATGAGCAACCGATTGTCCTTGATATTCTTCTGTATCAGCTTGTACTTCTTGCCATAGCTGAGAGATAATTCCTGATAATTTTGGATTAGATTTATTCAAATCCTCAATATAGTTATTAACGAGATTTCTTTCCTTACTTGTGATATTCTGCTCTTTACTTTCAATCAACGTTTGAATCAAAGATAAGATATAGTGGTAATTAATCTCGTCTGTATGGATAGATTCTAGTTCATATTCAATGTCAAAGGTTGTCTCTTCACCTTCTGGATTTTCATCTCGTCGTCCTCTTAGTTCTTCGATGACATTTTGATATTGACCAACGAAGTTCTCAATATCTTCCAGACTAAGACCGACCTCTTCAAGTATACTTTCTTCATCATAATCCGCATAGACCTGAATGGATGAAAATAGTTTATCAAACTCTTGGAAGGCCTTAGCAAAACGTTTCAACTCCGCTTCTGTAGCGGTATCCAGATCAGGCACCTGTTCGGGTGTTGGAGAAATCGCTAATAGTGCTTGTGTCTTTTCAAGGAATTTAGCCTTTTCTTCAGGCCACTCTGGAGCTAAGACACTGGACTCTCCACCATTTGAGTATAGACTGAGGGCTTCATCTACCTTTTCTTTAAAACGATCAGGTGTTTGGAAGGTCACAATTTGCCCAAATTTCTTACCCTCATCAAAAAGACGATTGGTCCTTGAAAAAGCCTGGATGATATGTTGTGGCTTCATCGGTTGTCTATCCATGAATAGGGTAGACAGACAAGGAGCATCGAAACCTGTCAAAAGGCGATCAACAACAATGACGAGATCTAGTTGCTCCTCCCGAAAAGCAAAGCGTTCTTTCTTCCTTGCAAGGCGATTATTTAGATCACTATTATAGGAAGACAAGGTTGCTAGATTAAAGTGGGTTCCAAACATGGCGTTATAGTCTTGCAAACTTTCTTCCATATAGGCTTGATTTGAAACCGAGTCTGCATCATTTTCAGTTACAGAGTAGGTAATCGCAACTTTTGGAAAATCTGGCAAGACTTTTTTTACACTTTCAGAAATCTTCAGAGAGGTCTCCCCATTTTTAACTTTCTTGATCAAGGTATAATAAGCTTGCGCACGCGCGATACTTTTGACTGTTAGTATGGCCTCGTAGGTATTACCGACCCCATTTTTAAAACCAAGTTTTCGTTTGGAACGATTGAGGATAGCATCCAAAACAGCTAACATATGTCGCTCATCATCATAAAACTCTTCGTCAATTTCATCTTCTGCCCAGTCAGGCATGGTCGTCTGGTATTCGACATTAAAGCCAAGGACAGCTCGATCATGAATTGCTTCTTTGACCGTGTATTCATGAAGACAAGCGCCATACTGCTCCTCAGTAGTCTGGGCCAAATCTCCTTTTTGCTCTCGCTTGTTTTCACTAAAAATCGGAGTCCCAGTGAAACCATACCAAAGAGAATTTGTAAAGAATTTTTCCAAATGACGTTGCCGTTCTGGTGTCACAGCTCGGTGACATTCATCCACTACAAAAGCCAATTTTAAGTTCTTAATACGGTCATACACCTTCTGATGACGGCCTTCGTCAAACTGACGAATCATGGCATTCATCTTTTGAATAGTCGTTACAACTACACGACGATCATCAGATGCTAAATTTTTGATTAATTCTCGTGTATCATCCGTCTCATCGACGTCAATCATATCATTTTCAGCGTAAGACTGGAAGGAACTGGTAGTTTGCTGATCAAGATCCGTCCTATCTATTACAAAAATCGTCTTCTCAATGGATGGAATTTGAAGAAGATTTCTAGAGACTTTATAAGAGGTCAACGTTTTCCCTGACCCAGTCGTATGCCAGATATAGCCCGATTGTTGTTTTCTACTAGCATCGCGAATCGCTTCGATTGCATGCACCTGGTAAGGACGTAATAAAATCAAAGCCTTTTTATCATCATCAATCACCGAATACTGCATCACCATCTCATGCGCTCTTGGAATAGATAATACGGACTCCGCAAAGTCAAACAACTGAGGTTGAGGGTGATTATTTTGATCGACCCACTTGGTTAAGAAGCGTTCGTTTAGTTTATTTGCCTTAGCCGCTGCTATGTAGCGAGTATCCGTTACATTGGATACAACAAACATCTGAAGGCTTGAAAAAATCCCTCTAAATTGTCCTTCTTGATCATACTTTTTAATCTGACGAAAAGCATCCATATAGGGATGAGAGCGGCTTTTCAGTTCGATCTGAATCAATGGTAAGCCATTGATTAAAAGGGTGACATCGCCACGACGCTGTCGAATTCCTTCACCGCCTGTCATGACTTGATGTACGACTTCATAACTAGACTTCCCACCTGCCACATTATTGCGCCATAAGACTTCAAGACGAATGATTCCTAAACTGGCATCTTCCCGTTGTACCTGTACTTTTGCAATGCCGTTTTCTCCAGCAATCCACTTAGCCGCTTCATAGAAGTTCACAAAATTAAGCTGGTTTTTAATTTGATTTTTTTCCGAGTGTGTTAGTGGATAATCTGCCAGTGTACGGACATTATTTTCCTCTAGTTTTTCAAAAAAATTATCCCATAATTTCTCTTCAGAATTCAGTTCTGGTCTATAGACCCATTGACTCTCACCTTTTGTAAGTTGGTTGATCAGATCTCGTTCAATCGCTAATTCTTTAAAATTGGAATTAGAGTAAATTTGCGTACTATTCTCCATAGAATTATAAATTTCTCGTGACTTTGATACTTCATTTAATGGTTGAGTTTCCGAATTTTCTGTCACATTATCAGACATAAAAATCTCCTATTTAAACTACAATAAGACTAAACTATTTGTTTTTATAAAATCTTTGGTCAGTAATTATATTACTTTCTAAAAATCTAATCTATGTTCTTAAAAAAAATAACCTCTGTAACACTTCATTTATTTTATCACAAAAATAATATTGTAAAAAGGTTTACCTATCCTCTAAATGAGTTATCAGAAAATTAAACATAGAAAAATTCATACGAATTAACTTCACTTTATAAAATCTACAGATAATTCTATAGTATCTCTTGACAAACAAAAAGAGAACCAGATTGGTTCTCCTTTAATCTCTTTAGTATTTCAAATAACGGCGCATTGCCATACGTGACCCAATCGAACCGATAATGATACCGACTGCGAAGAGGGTTCCGATAACCGCATAGACAAACCACTCTGGATCATACAACGAAATACCACCTTTGACAAAATCTGGATTCAAAGATGAGTAAACCATGTGATACAAAAGATAAATGAGCCCAGAAGGAATGATGGCACCAAGTGCTCCAATCCAAGCACCTTCCATCAAGTAGGGACGACGAATGTATGAATTCTTAGCACCTACCAAACGCATGATTTGAATTTCAGTCGCACGTGACATAATGGTAATACGGATAGTATTTGAAATCAATAGGACAGCCACAATAGTTAAGAGTGCTGTGGCAATGATTCCCCAAAATTGAACACGTTTCATAGTGGACATCAGAATTTCAGTATCTGAGCCACCAAAGTTAGCATTATCAACACCCTGAATGGCTTTTGCTTCCTTGGCAACTCGACTGACATCATCTGGTGATTTCGTTTGGACGATGTAAACATCTGAAAGAGGGTTGGCATCTCCAGTAGCTGTCTCGAAACTTGAACCCATTGTTTCAATCAGTTGTTTCTTTTGTTCTTCTTTACTTGAGAAAGTAACCTTATCTACACCTTTGATTTTGGTCAAAGCATCATAAATCTTATGGTAGTCTTTATTAGCAACAATCTGTCCAGAAAGTTCCTTGACTGTTTTCGAGGCATCTGATGAATCTGGATCCAAGTAGACATTGACCTGAATATTCTTTTCAATATCTGAAGCCAATTTCTGCGTATTTAAAATAACAGAGCCAAAGACACCTAAAAGTGAAAGAACAATCATTACCGAAAATACTGCCGTAAGTGTCGACAATAGATTACGTTTGAGATTCTTAATCGATTCTCCTAAATGGCGGAAAAAGCGTCTAATCATGGTAACCGTACTCTCCTTCCTCTTCATCACGAACAATACGTCCTTCTTCAATCGCAACGACACGATGACGAAGGTTATTAACGATAGTTGAGTTATGGGTTGCCATTAAAATGGTAGTCCCTTGCAAGTTAATACGTTCAAGGACTTGCATAATTTCCCATGAAATCTCTGGGTCCAAGTTCCCTGTTGGTTCATCCGCAATCAACACTTTTGGATTATTTACAATAGCACGTGCAATAGCGACACGCTGTTGCTCACCACCAGACAATTGATTTGGGAATGAACGCATCTTGTGTTTAAGACCAACCAACTCGAGTACTTCTGCCACTCGTTTCTTGATATGACGAGGTTTCTCACCAATAACTTCCATGGCATAAGCAACATTTTCAAAAGCTGTTTTCTTTGGAAGAAGTTTATAATCCTGGAAAACAACTCCAATGGAACGTCTCAAGAGTGGAACATCTTTCTTACGAAGTCGGGTTAAATCGAACTCTCCAACCTTCATAGAACCACTCGTTAATTTTTCTTCTTGGTAGAACAAGCGAATTAAACTTGATTTACCAGCACCAGAAGGGCCGACTAAGTAAACAAACTCCCCAGAGTTAACAGACAAATCAATGTGTCTAAGGGCTGTTGTTGACTTATCATACTTCTTAGTAACATCTTTTAATTCAATAAGAGCCATAATGTCAGTATTCAACTACTAAAGTAGCCGAACGCCTTCCTTTCATTGAGATAAAGTATCTAAATACTTAAAAATAGTATATCGTTACTATTCTTCCATACGCCACTTGAGGTAGGCATCGATGAAGCCTTCAATATCTCCATCCATTACCTTATCAACCTGGGCAACTTCATAGCCTGTACGGTGATCTTTAACCATGGTATATGGCGTGAAAACGTATGAGCGAATTTGGCTTCCCCAAGTGATTTCTTTCTTATCACCTTTCAAAGCATTCACTTCTTCTGCTTTCTTTTCTTGCTCCATTTGATAGAGCTTAGCTTGAAGCATCTTCATCGCACGGTCACGGTTCCCGTATTGTGTACGGTCAACCGTTGAAGCTACAACAATACCTGTTGGAATGTGGGTCAAACGCACACCTGTAGAAACCTTGTTGACGTTCTGACCACCAGCACCACCTGAGCGGAATGTATCCATCTTGATATCATCGTCACGAATCTCTACTTCAATGGTATCATCCAATTCAGGCATGACTTCCACTGATGTAAAAGAGGTATGACGACGTTTGGCAGAGTCAAATGGTGAAATACGAACCAAACGGTGGACACCCATTTCTGACTTGAGGAAACCATAAGCATTAGGTCCTTCAAAAGCAAGGGTTACAGATTTGATTCCAGCCTCATCACCCGCCTGATAATCCAAAGTTTCGACCTTGAAACCTTTGGCATTTCCATAACGTTGGTACATACGGAGCAACATATCAGCCCAGTCTTGAGCTTCTGTCCCACCAGAGCCTGGGTGAATTTCCAGGATCGCATTGTTATGGTCATAAGGTTCAGACAAGAGCAATGTCATCTCGTAACTTGTCATAATCTTATCAAGTTTTTCGAGTGTTTCTTCAAGCTCTTCTTGAACACTATCATCTTCTTCCAACATTTCTAAATAAAGCTCTGTCTCGTCAGAGAGTTCTTGCATATTGTTGAAAGTTTCGTATTTCATTTTTAGCTCATTTAACTCTTGTGAGGTCTTTTGAGCTGCAATATTATCATTCCAAAAATCTGGCTCAGTCATTCGGTTTTCGAGGAGTGCAATGTCCTCTTCCAAACGATCTAAGTCAAAGAGACCTCCCGAAGCTCACGAGCTTCTCTTGATTTTCAGAGATTTTTTGGCGAATTTCTGCCACTTCCATGGATAGGTTTCCTCCATTTTATAGTATTATGCTTAATTCTAGCATAAATCACTTAAATTTGCCATTTTGCACACACAAGCTCCCACTCTGCTTGGGATTCTTCATCCTTAGGTGACAGTTCCCTCATGTAATCTAACATAGCCTCATCGGGTTTCTTAACAATCTCACCGAGAGCCCAAATGGCAGTCGCCGTATGGATGGGATTATTATTCTTATCAATTATCTCCATCAGTTTGACAATAGCATTGCGATCATGTAGGTTAGCCAAGGCAATAATAGCATTACGTTGAAGAATATTCTTCCCGCGCCATGAACCGGCAATCATCCCAAATTTCTCCTTGAAGGATTTGTTGGTCAGCTCAAGAAAAGGAAGTAATTCGGGCATGGCAAGCTCAGGATCAATGTCCGAAGCCAGTGGATTATCGATACCTCTGTTATATGGACAGGAAATCTGACAAATGTCACAACCATAGATAACAGTCTTTATCTTCTTTCGAAACTCCATATCCATCATGCCTTTATCCTGTGTCTGAAAGGATAGACAACGACGAGCATTCATAGTACCATCGCCAATGAGACATGATGTCGGACAGGCATCCAAACAACGACGGCAATCCCCACAACCATAATCAACTTCTTGGTCTGGTTCAATCTCTAGATTAGTGATAAGCTCGCCAAGATACATGTAGGACCCGTATTCTTTCGAAATAACTAGTCCATTCTTTCCGATAAAGCCAATACCAGCTCGCTTGGCCACTGCTGTATCGACCAGAGCTCCAGTGTCCACCATACCTTTATATTCGAAGTTTTCCGTCAGTTTTTCAATGCCTTCTGCCAGGCGTTTTAGTTTGTCCTGCAAAACATAGTGATAATCTAGACCCCATGAATTTGGAGTGATTTTGCCACGCTTATATTCTGTTTTTTGGGGTTGTTGTGGCAGCTTATGCGGATAGGCAACTGCAATGGAAATGATGGTTTTAGCTGATTCCAAGGTCAACTTAGGATAAATACGCTCTTCAATATTTTTATGTTCAAAACCTGTTGTTCGCCCTTCTTCGACACCAAGTCGAAGGGATTTTTCCAGATAGGCGAAGTCATCGGCGGTAGTAAAACCAATTTTTGAAATGCCAATCTCCTTGGCCATCTTTTGTATTTCTAATTTGATATCCATATTCTTATCATAATGAAATTGTAGTCTAAGGGCAAGTATTTTCCACCATCTTCATTTACAGACAAGCCTTAACCTTTTTGTTACAATGTTTCTATGACGAGACTTGCAGTAATGAGTGATTTACATATTGATATAAATCACTTTGAAACATATGAAATTGATACTCTTATAAATTGCCTAAAAAATCAAGAGGTTAGCCATCTCCATATCGCTGGTGATATTTCTAACCATTATTTTATCGACACAAAACCCTTTCTACGAAAACTGTCTAAGGAGATCAAGGTCACCTATAATTTTGGCAATCATGATATGCTTGATTTAGAAGATGACCTTATTGATAATCTTGATTTTCAGGTGATAAATTTAGGTAGTAAGACATTATTGGCTTTTCATGGCTGGTATGATTATTCCTATTCAGATGAAACGTTAGATAAGGTTCTTAAACGTAAGAAACAACTTTGGTTCGACCGACGACTTAAACGATTGGGGACTGATCCGGATATCTGTCAAACTAGTCTTAAAAGGCTAGATAATGTCTTAAGTGAGTTAGACACTAGTAACCTTATAGTTGCCATGCATTTTGTTCCTCACAGCCGCTTTACCATGACGCATCAACGTTTTGCACCTTTTAATGCCTACTTAGGCTCGGAAAAATTCCACCAGATTTTCGCCAAGCATGGCGTTAAAGATGTTGTTTTTGGTCATGCCCACCGCAGTTATGGGACGGTAACTATTGATGGCGTAACCTATCACTCGCGTCCTCTTGGATACCGACGAGAATGGGATTTAACCATCGACTTTGTTTCCAATCACCCTGAACTCAATCCTACTGGAACATGGAACCTCTCCAAACGTTACAACCTAGTCAAGAAACGATCAGAGTTTTTAGAATATGAAAAAAAGGAACTGGCAAATGAGTTCCTTTCATCCATGACACTATTTGATTTGTAGAACGACTCTTTAGGAGTCGTTTTTTAGTCGGTGAAAAATCCCTGCTTTTGAAGGTCCTTCAAGGTATTCGCACGATTGGCAACGGATTGATCCATTGTCTTTGCAATCTGTGTTGTAAATTCATCAACTCTTTTATTGAGATCACGAAGGTCATAATACTCATGAACTTCAGCGTCGTAATCTTTTAGCTCCTCTAAAGGATGTTCTAAGTCTCGATAATAATTTTCCATATGGATTACGTGACGGGGTAAACGAGGTTTAAGCTGCGGTTCTTGATCTGGCCAACCAACTGCTAATCCTACTGCTGGATAGACATACTTTGGCAGTTTGAGAAGCTCTGAAAGTTTAGCGTTATCATTCAAGATACTGCCAAGGTAAACTGTTCCCATACCTAAACTCTCAGCAGCTACTACCATATTTTGAGCCGCTATCATAGCATCCGAGAAGGCCGAGATAAAGCGTTCAGGACTACCTTGGACCAAGGCTTCAGCGCCTTTTGCCTCTGCAATCAGTGTGTTACGTCTTTGGTCCACAACAAATACAAATAGATGCCCAGCATTTGGAATATAAGGCTGGTTGGCAATCTCTGCAATTTCTTTCTTCAATGTTTCATCAGTAATACTGATAATCGAATAGGACTGTCTAAAATTACTCGTTGCTGTATGTCTTGCAACATCAACCAAAAGGTCAACTTCTTCCTGTGTCAAAGCTAGAGGTTTAAATTGGCGAATACTACGATGATTAAGTTGCGTCTTAATAGTTTCGTTCATGGCTTTCTCCTTACCTAGTGACTACTTTACTTTAATTATAAACAAGACAGTTGGCGAATTCAAGATTTGATAAGAAAAAGCCAGAGACTTAATCTCTGACTCTTATTTGTTAAATAGCATTCTTATCTTTGCCAAGGGCACGTTGACCAGCCTTAACCAATTCAACAAGTACCACAATCAAGAAAGAACCCACAATAACTGCAAGCCATTGTGTCAGACTCAGGTGTGACACATGGAAAAGGTTATTAAATCCAGGAACTACAATAGTTGCCATCAAAAGAACGAAGGCCACTGGAATTGCCCAGTTGAAAGTCTTGTTTCTAAAGAGACCAACTTTAAAGACTGATTGATAAACTGATTTAACGTTAAAGGCATGGAGCAACTGGATTAATCCAAGTGTGGCAAAGGCCATTGTAAGGGCATCCGCATGAATTTCTGCTTGCGTATGGTGCTCTGGGAAGGCAAGGCCCCAACCATATACTGCAAGAACAAGGATAGTTTGGAAGACACCTTGATACATAATCGCTCCGAAGACACCACCATCAAAGAAGTTTGATTGGCGACCACGAGGTTTGTGAGTCATAATACCTGGTTCAGCTGGCTCAACCCCAAGTGCGATAGCTGGAAGTGTATCAGTGACTAGGTTAATCCATAGAAGGTGTACTGGTTGAAGCACATCCCAACCAAACAGTGTAGCAAAGAAGATAATGAAGACTTCGGCCATGTTGGCTGACAAGAGGTATTGGATTGATTTTTGAATATTTGAGAAGACCTTACGTCCTTCTTCTACGGCAACGATAATTGTCGCAAAGTTATCATCGGCAAGAACCATATCTGAAGCACCCTTAGAAACCTCTGTACCTGTAATTCCCATACCGATACCAATATCAGCTGTTTTAAGTGAAGGCGCATCATTAACCCCATCACCTGTCATGGCAACAACCTTGCCATCATTTTGCCAAGCCTTAACGATACGAACCTTGTGTTCAGGAGACACACGCGCATAGACAGAGTACTGTTTGAAGACTTTTTGGAATTCTTCATCAGAAAGCTCATTAAGCTCAGCGCCAGTAAAGACATGATCTTCCGTATCATTTGGATCGATGATACCAAGACGCTTAGCGATTGCTTCTGCTGTATCTTGGTGGTCACCTGTGATCATAATTGGACGGATTCCCGCTTCTTTAGCGACACGGACAGCCTCTGCTGCTTCTGGACGTTCTGGGTCAATCATACCTACCAAACCTGAGAAAATCAAATCAGACTCAACAACTGCAGATTCCAAGGTAGGAATGTCATTCGTTGTCTTATAAGCCATCATCAAGACACGAAGGGCTTGTTTTGCCAAGTCCTTATTAGTTGCAAGGATAGCTTGTTTATCTTCATCTGTGATAGGACGGACCTCACCATTGATTTCAATACGAGTCACACGTTTGAGCAATTGGTCAGGCGCACCTTTAACGGCTACAAAGTATGTACCATCCGCTTCTTTGTGGATAGTAGACATGAGCTTACGGTCAGAGTCAAATGGCAATTCTGCCACACGAGGCTCTGATTTTAAGACGTCACGCACATCAAAATTGTGGTCCAAACCAAATTGAACAAGAGCTGTTTCTGTTGGATCCCCGATCAATTTACCATCAGGGTCCACCTTTGTATCATTGGCAAAGTTCATAATACGAAGGGTTGTATTGTCAGCACCAAGTTCCGTAGAAGCGTTTTGCAATTGACCGTTTGTATAGATTTTTTCAACAGTCATTTGGTTCATGGTTAAGGTACCAGTCTTATCAGATGCGATAATTTCTGTTGAACCAAGGGTTTCAACAGCTGGCAATTTACGAACAATCGAATTGCGTTTAGCAAGGGTCGTTGTCCCAAGTGACAAAAGAATGGTTACAATGGCAGGCAAACCTTCAGGAATGGCTGCAACCGCAAGAGCAACGGCAACCATCAAGCCTTCAAGGGGCTGTTCGCCACGAATGAAGACACTAACCAAGAATGTCACCAAAGCAATAGCGACAATCAGATAGGTCAAGGTCTTAGACAATTGCTCCAAGCTTTGTTTCAATGGCGTTTGTGATTCGTCCGCATTAGCCAGCATATCGGCAATCTTACCGACCTCAGTATACATACCAGTATTGGTTACAACTCCAGTACCACGACCATAAGTAACGTTAGAGTTTTGGTAACCCATATTCACACGGTCACCGATACCCGCCTCTGCTTCAACTGTCTCGGTAACGTCCTTTTCAACTGGAACGGATTCACCGGTAAGGGCTGCTTCTTCAATCTTAAGTGAGGCAGCTTCGAGCAAGCGCATATCCGCAGGAACAACATCACCTGCTTCAAGCAAGACGATATCTCCAGGAACCAATTCGCGTGAATCAATTTCAACGACATGGCCATCACGGCGCACACGAGCCATAGGGCTAGACATGTTTTTTAGGGCTTCAATAGCCGCTTCTGCTTGTCCTTCTTGATAAACACCAAAGGCTGCATTCAAAACAACAACGGCTAAAATAATGCAGGCATCCGTCAAACCATGCATACCTTCTGTAATAACAGAAAGGGCGGCAGCGACAAGCAAGATGATAATCATCAAATCTTTAAACTGATCGATGAATTTTGACAAGAGGCTGCGTTTTTCACCTTCATCCAACTCGTTATAGCCATAGGCATCTAAACGTTCCTTGGCTTGTGCAGTAGACAAACCATCAACAGAAGTGTCCAAGTTTTTTAGGACTTCTTCCTCTCCTTGTGTGTAAAACAAGGTTTTACTTTGTTCTTTAGACAAAATAATCTCCTCCTTCTATATAGGGAAAAATGGCTAACAAGACTCTTTTTATATAAAAAATCATACAAAAAGAGACTTGTTTAATAAAAAACAAGTCTCGCTGTTTAAGAATATGCCGGAAATATAAAATTTCGTAATGACGACATAATCGCAACTGTTAATCAAATCTCATGATTACAGTCACCTGCTACTCCCTTATTTCTACTAAACATTTTATCATAAATTATTCTTTATTCAAGCAAAATGATTCTATTTTTTCAAAAATTAAAACCAAGAAACTTCTAATTCATAATCAGCAAAAACATCTTCTGTTTCTGGATGTTTCAATTGATAATGAATATCAACTGTCTGTCCATTAGAGTCATGGGCAAATAAACTAGTGTCTGTCAGAAAATGCTGGGTACCAAGCGGTGTCGGAATGTGGACCAAGGCAGGTACTTTAGCAGAAAAACGCATAATGGATTTAGGATTAGAAAAGCGTGTCATCACTAGCTCATCCTGATTCAACTTAATAACCACTTTTTCTTTCTCGGAATTATGATGAACAAGATAGGTATAATCCCCTTTTTCCATAACCTCACAAGTGTGGATTTCTTCGATAATTTCCGTTTGATCGCCTACTTTAATTTTGTTTTTGATTTTAATTTCCATTGATTACTCCTTTCTGTTCTATAACTACTTTTTACTTAAGACGATAGCAACTCTAACCTCAAAGAGAGTTTCAACATTGCGTTTACCCTTTCTGCTTCAAGTAAACCACCTGGGTTTGTTTGACAAAGCCAATCTTTTCATACAAGCGTTTGGCACCTACATTGCTATCTTCCACTGCAATTTGGAAGGACTTGTCATTTTGCGCAATGAGTTGATTGACGACTGATTTTGCCAGATAGCTTCCATAGCCTTGGCCACGATAGGCTTCTGCTACGGCAAGTCCATAAAGGTAGTTGCTATTCCCAGATAAATCGACCGTACAAACTCCAATCACTTGACCTTCTTTGATGAGGATGTAAAGTAGGCCATCAGAGTCCTTCAATGCCTCTGTAATGTATCTGCGACTTACTTCGAGTGTTTGCTCTGCATCAGAAAAGGCTTGGTGGTGGAGATGGGCAATTGCATCTAGGTAAGAAGGTTCAGCTAAGAGCACCTTGACATCTGAACAGGAATCCAGAGCATATGGTGTTCTGTCTCTCCCTAGCCAGGTTTCCGTCTCTTCATCTTCAACCAAATCCCAATGACTTGCCAAATCAGGATGATGATCGAGAAAAACACGCTCCGTCTGAAAGGTCACTGAGCGAATAGGGTAAGATGCCATTTCTTTTTCAAAGCTTCTATACATCGCATGGGCAATACCCTCGCGACGATGACTAGGGTCCACTAGGATGCTCACTTCAATGTCTTCATCATCCGCATAAACCGTTAATAAGCCAAGCAACTCTCCCTCTTGACAATAGAGGAAAAAGGCCGGCATATTGGAATCAAAATTAAGCATATTGGAGAGATAAGGTTCTCGAAAGGTTTGATCATGGGCTTGGCAGCTAGCAATCAATGCTTTTGCTGACTTCCGTTCTTGCTCCGTCAATTGGTTGGTTGCTCGAATCACTTTATCTCTCCTTTATTTGTCTGACCTTATTTTACCAATTAAAAAGCATTTGGGCAATTCTTACCTAATCCACTTCTTCAAAGAGATAATAACACTTTTCTCAGGAAGAACTATGACAAAGCGCCTAAATTTTAGTAAAATAGAAGGGAAACTAACTAAACGAAACAGGTAATTATTATGTCTATTAAACTTATTGCTGTTGATATTGATGGAACGCTTTTAAATAGCCAACGTCAAGTTACACCGGAAGTCTTTCAAGCGATTCAAGATGCTAAAGCTGCTGGTGTAAAGGTTGTTATTGCGACTGGTCGCCCTATTCCAGGAGTGCTTCCACTTCTTGAAGAGCTTAACCTCAACCAAGACGGAGACTATGTTATTACTTTTAATGGTGGTCTTGTCCAAGAAACTTCTACTGGTAATGAATTGATTCGTGAGACACTTTCATACGAAGACTACCTTGACATTGAGGTTTTGGCTAACAAACTTGGTGTTCATTCTCACGCCATTACTAAAGATGGTATCTACACAAGTAATCGCAACATTGGACGCTATACAGTTCATGAGTCTACACTTGTCCATATGCCGATTTATTATCGTACACCTGAGGAGGTAGCTGACAAGGAATTTGTTAAGGCCATGTATATCGATGAGCCTGAAATTCTTGATGCAGCCATTGCCAAACTTCCACAGGAATTTTATGACCGCTTTACCATTGTAAAATCAACACCATTTTATCTAGAAATTCTCAAGAAAACAGCCAACAAAGGGATTGCTGTAACCCATCTTGCTGAGAAACTCGGTCTTTCTAAAGAAGAAACAATGGCTATCGGTGATGAAGAAAATGACCGTGCTATGCTTGAAGTCGTTGGCTCTCCTGTTGTTATGGAAAATGGTAATCCAGAAATGAAGAAAATTGCGAAACACATCACAAAATCAAATGATGAATCTGGTGTCGCTTACGCTATTAGAAAGTGGGTTCTAGAATAATATGTATACCTATAAAACTGGACTCAGTACTTCTGAGCATGACCGCTTTGTTATAGATAGTCCTCAAACGAATTTATTACAGAGTAGTTCATGGGCTAAAATCAAGGATAGTTGGGGAAATGACCGCCTAGGTTTCTATCAAGATGGTAATCTCGTTGCTGTCGCTAGTGTCCTTATTCAGCCACTCCCTCTTGGCTTTTCTATGATTTATATCCCTCGTGGACCTATTATGGACTATCAAGATAAAGAGTTGCTCGCCTTTGTTATGGCTTCGCTTAAAAAATATGCCAAAACAAAGCGTGCCCTCTTTGTGAAATTTGACCCAAGTCTCTTTGTGACAAAAAACTTGATCTCACAAGAAGCTGAAATCCGTGAAGAGACTATGGCAATTGCCAAGTCCATCCAAGCTCTTGGCGTTGAATGGACAGGCCTCACTGAAGATATGGCTGAAAATATCCAACCTCGCTTCCAGGCTAATATCCATAAGGAAGATTTCACTGAGGAACAACTCTCTAAGAGTACCAAGCAGGCTGTTCGTACTGCTCGAAACAAGGGAATTTCAGTCCAATTTGGTGGCACTGAGCTTCTTGAACAATTTGCATCTTTGATGAAGAAGACAGAGGCCCGTAAAAACATCCACCTTCGTGGCATTGATTATTATGAAAAGTTGTTGACTACCTACCCAGAGTCTTCTTACATTACACTCTCAACTCTTGATTTACCTGCCCGTCTCAAAGACCTTAATAAGCAACTCGAAAAGAATATTGCTGATGCAGCTAAATTCACTGAAAAAACTAAACCAGGAAAAATCGAGAACAATAAGCAAGAGCACAAAAGACTTAAAGAAGAAATTGACTTTCTTCAAGAAAAAGTTGATGCTGGGAATAAGACGGTCCCACTTTCAGGTACACTCGTTCTTGAATTTGGCAAGACGTCTGAGAATATCTATGCAGGAATGGATGAAGATTACCGCCGTTATCAACCGGCTATCTTGACATGGTATGAAACAGCTAATCACGCTTTTGAGCGTGGTGCTGAGTGGCAAAACATGGGAGGAATTGAAAATTCACTAGATGGTGGCTTGTATAATTTCAAGTCCAAATTTAACCCACGTATTGAACAATTCATTGGAGAATTCAACCTTCCAGTTAGCCCTCTTTACGGACCAGCCAATTTTGCCTATAAACTCCGTAAGAAATTACGTAGCAAACATTAATAAAATATAAAATGAGACTCCATCTTGGAAGTCTCATTTTTTGATGATAGCTTAGTCTTTATCAGGAATAACCTTAAAGAGATAATAAGTGATGAAGACCGTCAGGCAAAAGAGTCCGATTTTCACCCATAGTATAGGGGCAAAAAAGATTGAAATTGCCATCAAAACATAGATTTGGATGATAATCTTTTTCTTTCGTTCTTTGGCAATTGATTTGGTTTCTCGAAAATCGGCTACATAACTTTGATACAGCTTAGTATGATATAACCATTTCTCAAAACGTTTGGAACTTCTAGCAAAGCAAGCAATGGCTAAAAGTAGAAAAGGTGTTGTGGGTAAGATAGGGAGGGGAATCCCAAGAATTCCCAAACCGAGCGAGACAAACCCTAACGAGAGATAAATTACTTTCATAAATACATTCCTTTTAAAAAGCTGCACTAAACGTATTAGTGCAGCTCTTCTGCTATTTTTAAATGTCTGTCAGTGGAGTCGCTGTGTCTGGTGAGGTATCATAAACTTTAAAGTCAGTTCCAACACCAAAGTCAGCACGTGCCAACTGATTTTCCATCGTCATGTGGGCCAACTCCTTGATATTATTTTCTTTGGAAAGGTGACCCAAGTAGATCTTTTTAGTTTTATTACCGATGGTACGAATCATAGCATCCGCTCCATCTTCATTACACAAGTGACCTTGATCAGAGAGGATACGTTGCTTGGTTGACCAAGGATATGAACCTGCTCTAAGGATTTCAACATCATGATTGGACTCAATCAGATAGCCGTCGGCATTCTCAATAATACCTGCCATACGATCAGAAACATAACCCGTATCCGTCAACATGACGAAACTCTTTCCATCTTTCATAAAGCGATAGAACTGTGGATCAATAGCATCGTGACTAACTCCAAAAGACTCAATATCAATGTCTCCAAAGGTCAGAAGCTTATCACGAGAAAAAACATGTTTCTGGCTATTATCAATCTTGCCAAGCATATTTTTACTATCCATAATCTGCCAGGTTTTCTCGTTGGCGTAGATATCCATGCCATATTTACGAGCTAAAACGCCTACACCATGGATGTGATCCTTGTGTTCATGCGTTACTAAGATTGCATCCAAATCACTCGGGTCACGATCAATCTCAGCTAGCAAACTTGTGATTTTCTTACAAGACAAACCAGCATCTACAAGAATCTTCTTCTCTGGAGTTTCCAAGTAAAAGGAATTACCAGTTGACCCTGAAGCCAAAATACTATATTTAAACCCTAAATCTGAGGTCATTTTTACTACATCTCCCATTCATCAACCATCATGGCATCCTTGTCATATGGAAGCACAATTGTAAAAGTTGAACCCTTACCATACTCACTTTTAGCCCAAATAAAGCCCTTATGTTGTTTAATAATTTCTTTTGCAATGGACAAGCCTAGACCAGTTCCACCTTGGGCACGACTTCTGGCCTTATCAACACGGTAAAAACGGTCGAAAATCAAAGGCAAATCTTTCTTAGGAATACCCAAACCTTGGTCAGAAATAGAAACAATCAACTGTGAGTCAGTTGTCTTCATAGACACTGTAATCTTACCACCATCAGGCGAATACTTGATGGCATTGTTAAGAATATTATCCACGACCTGGGTCATCTTATCTGTATCAATCTCTACCCAAATTGAGTTTACTGGGTAATCTCGAATGATTTCGTAAGTTTTACCTGTATTGGTTTCTTGACTTTTAATCTGATCAAAACGATTCAAGATATAAGTCATGAAGGCCGTGAAATTGGTCATCTCAACGTCAAGTTGGGTACTCTTATTGTCAATACGTGACAGTGCCAAGAGGTCAGAAATCATTCGCATCATACGATTGGTCTCATCCAAAGAAACTTTGATAAAGTTAGGAGCAATCTCTTCGTCGAGAGCACCATCATCAAGTGCCTCCAGATAGGATTTTACAGAAGTCAAAGGTGTACGCAACTCATGACTAACGTTTGAGACGAAGAGTCGACGTTCACGCTCTTCTTTTTCTTGCTCAGTGGCATCGTGAAGAACGGCAACCAGACCTGAGATAAAACCTGATTCTTTACGAATAAGAGCAAAATTAACACGTAAGGTCACAAACTCATCATTGGCATCTCGACGTGACAAATGAATTTCAGGAGTCTTAGAGAGCAATTCACTATAAGTATAGGGATTTTCGCCATCTAATAAATCTAAAATGGACATCTGTGTCGCTGTTTCATAATCTAGATTCAACAAACGCTGAGCTGTGCTATTAATCATGGTAATTTGACCACGACGATTTGTCGCAATAACCCCATCACTCATGTAAGAAAGGACTGATGATAAGCGGTTTTTTTCCTGGGCTAGATTTTCATGCGTCAAACGAAAGACATCCGATAAATCATTCAAGCTGTCAGCTAGCTCTAAAAGCTCTGGATCACCCTTTAAGCGTAACTCCTCGTTATAGTTACCTGCCATTAAGGACTTGACCCTCTTGGTCAACTTTCGAATATTTTTGACTCGTCGATAATCACGATAAGCCAGAAAAATAAAGTAGAAAGCCACAAAGAGGAGCGTAAAGAGTAAGGCTAGTTCAAAGCTTGTGATGTTTAAGCCAATACTAGTCATAATTCTTCATATAATAACCAACACCACGACGCGTCAAAATATATTCAGGACGACTAGGTGTATCTTCAATTTTTTCACGGAGACGACGAATGGTTACGTCAACCGTACGAACATCACCAAAATAGTCATAACCCCAAACAGTTTCAAGTAAATGCTCACGCGTCATCACTTGTCCCATGTGAGTTGCCAGATGGAAAAGCAACTCAAATTCACGGTGTGTGAGCTCGACTTCATTTCCACGTTTTTTAGCAACAAACGCATCTGGAACAATAATCAACTCACCAATTGAAATCTCCTGCTTACCAGAGTTAGAGCTTTCTTCTGCTGCTGTTTCAATAGTCTCTGTACGACGCAAGTGAGCTTTGATACGTGCCAACAATTCACGATTAGAAAATGGTTTCGTCACATAGTCATCTGCCCCAATTTCTAGCCCGATAACCTTATCAAACTCGCTATCCTTAGCGGAAAGCATGATAATTGGTGTGTGACTTGTCTTTCGAATTTCCTTAGCAACTTCTAAGCCATCTAGTTCAGGCAACATCAAGTCCAGGATGACCAAGTCTGGTTTTTCAGCTTCAAACTGCTCTAAAGCTTCACGACCATCAAAAGCCGTAACCACTTCATAACCCTCTTTAGTCAGATTAAACTTGATGATATCCGAGATTGGTCTTTCATCATCAACTACTAGAATTTTTTTCATATAAACACCTCATCGGTTTTCTTAAGTCATTCAATTTGTAAAGTAGAAAACTTTACGTATCAAACATATTATACCAAAAAATAGGTTAAGGACCAAGTTTCTACTATAGATATTGAGCTGATATACAAGCTTTCCTTCTTTTTTGAGATACCTTTGCTATGTGTAATCGGTTAAAAGGCGAACATTATGATTGAATTTTCAAACATTTTTGACATTTTCCTATATCTATAGTAAAATACACTCTTGTTGTTACATATATTAATGTAAAATTTTAGGAGGCTCTTATGGCACTTATTGAATTTAAAAATGTCAATAAATATTACGGAGATTATCATGCACTTCGTGATATCAATCTAGAAATTGAAAAAGGACAAGTTGTTCTGACCCCAAAAAGTTAGACAAATAATTTAAGCAAAGGATTTAGTTCTGTATTGTACAGGACTGAGTCCTTT
>NZ_JACLQV010000025.1:0-21552 GCF_016648915.1 Streptococcus sp. 3.1
GTTCCGTTCCACAGTATCATTTAAAAATCATTTTCACACCCTTTCGTCTATTAGTATAGAAGAAAGCTCTCAGCACATGTTGAGGCGGTATCACTGCTTGTACGAGCTGATTAAACATGGGTGTAGCTAGTGAAAGTTCTACAGTAAGGAGTTTAAACATGAAATTCCATGAATTTGGTGATAAGAATTTGCCTCCTATTTTACTGATACATGGTGGTGGAAGTTCTTGGTGGAATTATCTTCGTCAAGCACGAATCTTGTCAGAAGAATATCGTATTATTCTACCCACTTTGAATGGCCACGGCGAGGAATATCAACTTGATTATGTTTCTACTGAAGATTCTGCTTTGGAGATTCTAGACTATATCAAAGCAAACTGTGGTGGGAAATTGTTAGCAATCGGTGGTGTTTCACTTGGTGGTCAAATTGCCATGGAGCTTTTGTCTTTAGACAGTGAAATTGCTGAGAAGGCCATCATAGACGGAAGCCTCTGTATTCCTCAACCAAGGTTAGCTAAAATCAGCATCTTTCTAGTGTCTCTATTTGGTAAATTGATGTTCAATAAATTCTCTTGTAAACTTCAGTTAAGCATGATGAACAAACTCTATCCTAAACTGGCTTATCCAGAGGAAATAAAAGCTTATTATTTGGAGGATCTGCCAAGGACGCCTGTCAAAACAATGGTGACCATTTACAAAGACTATATGGGGCGTTACAAACTGAAAGATAGGATTTCTGCTAGCAAAGCTCAGGTTTTGTATATCTATGGTGAAAAAGAATTAAACTGTGTGAAAGCATCGGCGAAATTATTTCAGCAGCTACATCCAAATACGATTTTGTATGAAGCAAAGGGCTATCATCATGGCTATTTATCAGCTTATCTGCCTCAAGATTGGGTTGATTTGGTTGAGCCTTTTTTAAAGAAGAAATAAGGAAAAATAAAGATGAATAGAATAGTAGACGATCAGATAACGCTTATTCCTTATTATAGAAATGATGACATCTCCCTTCTTTGGTATCAAGATAGTGAGGTTTGCAAACAAGTAGATAATACTGATCAGATTTACAATCTAACAAAACTTCATAAAATGTATGATTACCTAACTTCACATGGTTCTTGCTATTATATCCAATATGAAGGAGTGTTAGTTGGAGATGTGACACTCCTATATAACTCGGAACTTTCTATAGTTATCAGCAAAGAGTATCAGAATTTACAGATCGGAAGACGATGTGTTTCTGAAATGATACATCTGGCGAAAGAACAAAAAATGGTAAAGGTCTCTGCACAAATATATCCTTTTAATACTCAAAGTCAAAGAATGTTTTTGGCTTTGGGATTTCAGAAAGTAGATGAAGAGTGGTATGAATATAAGTTGATATAGAACAGTTGTATATTTCCATATATATTGGCTCTTTGTCAACTGTAGTGGGTTGAATAAAAGCTAACACCTGGAGAGGGCTATCGTTGTCCTCTCCATTTTTATATTCAGAGCGATAAAAATTCGTTTTTTAAAGTTGTCAAAGTTCCGAAAACCAAAGGCATTATGCTTGATAAGTTTAATGAGATTATTCGTTGTTTCCAATTTGGCGTTGGAATAGTGTAACTGAAGGGCGCTAGCCTTCAAATTTTCCTCCCAAAATGTGTCCAAAATATTGACAGAATTCCACTATCACTAAACGTTGAGGCAGTAAGTTTATTAGAAAAGTGTAACTAATCCTCAAAAGGTTCACTGAACCTTTTGAGTCCGCTCATGCGACAAGGTGAGGCCTAAGGTCGAGAAGGTGCCCTGGGGTATAGGAGTCGTAGAGTAAGGAGTTTATAACGAAACGATACGGTAACAGCGAACCGACGAGTGTGTAGGATTGCTTATAAAAGAGTAAAAACCTTGTAACGAAGCAATAATGAAAAGCCTTGATTGCGAGGCTTTTTTTGCGTTTTTGTGATAGAATATGCCTAGTTATAAATCGAGAGCAATTAGAAGCAGTAAAATATTTTATACATAAAATAATCAAGATAAGGAAGATAAATGACAGAAATTGAAAAAAAGAATTTAAAAAATTATCTTTATTTTACATTTGGAATTACTTATATAGCTTGGGGGCTTCTTGCCATATTTACACAATCTTATATTTTGGGATTAGAAACGTTTATAGGGAGAATCTTACATATAGTTGGTGCACTCGGACCAGCTATTGCAAATGGGTTTTATTTGAAAAGTAACAATATAAAATTTAAACATTTTGTATTCAATAAGAGAGAAAATAGTAGTAGTTATTTCATTATTCATATGATAGCAATTTTGATACTATTTTCTGTATCTTCTCGAGAATTAAATGGAGTATCAATTTATCTAATGCCACTATTCTTTATTCAATTAATTTTTTTTGGTGGTGGACATGAAGAATTAGGATGGAGAGGTATATTACAACCGTTACTTGATAAAAAATATACTTATTGGCAATCTAATTTGATTGTAGGATCAATTTGGGGAATTTGGCATCTGCCTTTATGGTTTATAGTTGGAGAAAGTCATCAAGGATTTCCTTTTATTTTATTTTTTATATATACATTATTTTTAAGTTTTGTTTTAGGGCTTCTTTATCGTCAAACGAAATCTGTGGGGTACTGTATATTATTTCATGCGTTCGCAAATTTGTTAAATCTCTATTTTGTGTTAAAAATAAATGTTATTTTTATTATCATTTTTATTGGTTATTTAATTTATACTATATTGGCGAGTAATAGAATTAGTAAGGAAAAGCAGGTAGAAACATTGTAAAAGACCCACAGGAAGTTTTCTGGGATGGATATCATTCGTATCTTTCGGATTCCGAGTTGAGTTATCCCTATGAAGGTTCAAAGACATTAATGCATGTATTCGACAGATTTGGGGATTCGGATTTAATTACGGAACTACTGGATGGTATGTATGAGGAACTGCCAACATCTAAACCTAGAATAAAATAATTAAATTGGAATTTAAGGAGAACAAAATGATTTTAGAAACGGAAAGATTGATTCTTCGCCCATGGGAGGAAAGAGACGCCCATGATTTATTTCAATATGCCAGTAATCCAGAAGTTGGTCCGATTGCAGGTTGGCCAGTACATACCAGTGTTGAAAACAGTAGGGAGATTATAAAAAATTATTTTTCAGCACCTGAGATATATGCCATTGTTTTAAAAGAAACGATGCAGCCAGTGGGTAGCATAGGATTGATGATTGGCTCTGCAAGTGATAAAGGGATTCCGGATACTGAGGCGGAGATTGGCTACTGGATTGGAGTTCCCTATTGGGGTCAGGGGCTTATACCAGAAGCAGTTCGTGAGATAATGAGACATGGATTTGATGACTTGAGTCTGGAGAAATTGTGGTGCGGTTATTTTGACGGCAATACAAAGTCACGGAGGGTTCAGGAAAAATGTGGGTTCCGTTATCATCATACAAAAGAGAACGTTCCGTGTGCATTGGAAGGTGTTCTTCGTACAGAACATATAACCTGTCTCTCAAAGGAAGAGTGGATTTCGTTTAAGTAAATCACTGTTTGTGCGAGGTAATACCTTTTAACGATTACCTTATGATATTGTTAAAAGCTTTATAGACATGTTTCCACATACAGACAGCTTCACTTGATAGACTCAGCGATCAGTCGTTTCATGTCGAGGCAGTATCACTGCTTGTAAGATCTGAAAAATAAATTTGCGTAGCGTTGCAAAGTTAAAATGGAGGGTTATCGATGGTTATCTTGGAATTGTATCAAGGTGATTATCAAAAGGATTTAGTCACGTTTGACTCTTTAGAAGAGGGAAGAGTCTTTGTAGCTCAACTCCCTGGGTATACTTTAGAAACAGAAGATGGGTTTGAAGTGGAGTATGTGAACCCAAAATACTTGCCGGATTATATGGAAATTGTTTTCAATGGAAATATTGTCCCTTTATCTAGATTTTCGTTTAATTATGAAGAAAATGTGGACATTATTTGGAAAGAAATTTCGAATCTATCCGTTAAAAACGATAAAGTAATCGAAGGATATTCAAAAATCGACGCATATGTCGTTAACAACGATGAAGTGAAAGCCTATGTCGAAGCAAGAGAAGCGAACTATCGCAAGGCAAAAGACTTCTTAGAACGCTGTGGATATGAAACCGACAGAAGCTTTTTCGGAAGCGAAGACGGCGAAGCGATTCTCTACAGAAAACGTGGCGCTGAAGATTGGCACTTCTTGTGTCACTTAGACCCGCTGTTTGTAGAGATTGAAGATGTAGAAGGATATGTCAAAGAAGAGATTCAATCGTTAAACTAAAGAACGTTGCGAAGGCGTGACGTGAGTTATATTTAAAAAGACTTCTATTTTGCTAGATGGTGGAATTAAGGAGAAATTTTTGACCTTAAAACAAATTAAATTTAATCCTTTTAAACACTGGGGAATCATCAGCGACTTGTATAAGCAGTCCTTCCCAAAGGAGGAGCGAATTCCCTTCTTTGGACTTGGCTCTTATCATTGAGAAAAATGGATTTACACTGTGTCCCTATCTCATTCGTGAATTAGGCGTTGACTTTGCTCTTATGAGCCAGACAGGGCAACTAATTCCATTCGACTATCAGGATATCTTTGACAATTTCTCTTTTGGACTTGGAGATGTATCGATTCGTCCGATAAATTAATAAAACGTACCTTACCAAAATTGTACTGAACTAAAAATATTATCTAATTGAGAAAAGAACAAAAGTTTTGGTCTATAATATAGATATTTTCTAGTATCGCATGTGGAGGCAGTCTCACTGCTTGTACGAGCCTAGAAAATATGTAGAAGGAAAAGCCTTGGTGACAGGGCTTTTTGTCATATAGTGGGGAAGTATCATAGTGTGAACTAGTCTTTAGTAGCTGAATTTTCAGTTTAGGTAAAATAGAACTTATTGAAATAGTTATGTGGATTATTTCATTACTTCTTTAATCATTTTAAAATCTTTAAATTAAGATTTGGAGAATTTAAATAATATTTGCATTTGAAAATGAAATGATTAATAAAACAGCTTCCGATAAGATATTTGACATTATTAGTTTCGTGCACTACAATAGAAGTTACATACCGATGGTATGATAGAAAGGGACTATAATGGCAAGGAATAGAAACTCACATGAAACTAGAAAAAAAATACTAGAGGTCTCTAAAAATCTATTTTTAGAAAAAGGATTTGATAATACTTCAATACAAGATATCATAGATGGCTTAGGTGGATTAACAAAAGGTGTTATCTATCATCATTTTGAGTCCAAATATGATATACTGCAAACGATCATTAGCGAAAATAATCAAGAAATTTTAAATTATAATTGGAGAGGAAATACTGGATTAGAAAAGATACAAAATTCTTTGATGGACTCTTTCTCTAATTTTGAACACCAAAGGCTCGTTTACTCTGCCTCAATCATGCTAAGAAGTCCACGTTTGTTAGGAGAGCAGTATCTAGGTCTATTTTCTGATTTTTTACCCGAAATTAGAGAAAAAGTTTACGAAGGAGTTGAAGATGGGTCTATTAAAACAGAATATCCAGAAGAGCTAGCAGATTTAATTGTTTTAACACTAAATATTTGGATTGGTTTTCAAATTTCCGTTTTTTCATTAGTAGAATTAAAGCGCAAAATGAATTTCATTAAACTTACTTTTGAAGGTCTAGGGGTACAGTTAATTTCTGATGAAATGATGGAGGTGATTTTCAACTTATTCGATCACTTAAAAAAATAGTAAATAAGTCGTCGCATGACATTCTTGTTAATACTCATTTCTATTTATGTATTATCAATTGAATAAATTATCTTACATAATTTATAATTAAAAAATAACATACTTTAAGTGTGTTATTAAAAATCTATTATACATACCGTAGGTATGTTTGTTTTTAGTATAGACATACCGATAGTATGTATAGTGACATTTTCTGAAGAATAAACTTATTTTTAAATATTTGTCGAGATTAGTCTGAATAGTTTATTCTTTATTTACGCTTTGGAGGAAATAATCTATGTTGTCGCTTATTAAAATTGAATTAAATAAAGTTTCTAAATCTAAATTATTTTTAGCTTGGTTGTGTACTATATTTATAGTGTTAGGTATTACAGCAATCATTATTATGGGTTTAGGTACTGACAATAAACTAGGAGAATTCACTGGACAGGATTCTAATGTTATTAGAGTTACTGGTAAATGGGAAGGTTGGGCAATTGTAGCTTCATTATTTTCATCTTTATTTACAAAAGCAGCATTTTTGATTTTCGAATCTTATTTATTATCTACGATTATTATTGATGAATTTAAACGAAGAACAATTTTTCAGTTGTTTTCTTACCCTATTTCTAAAATAAAGTTACTTTGGGGAAAAATTCTTTCAGTCATTCTAATAGCATTTATTGCCCATTTTTCTGCACATTTAGTGATTCAATTATTCATTAGATTCCTGGCTGTTGTAACTGAATCTAGTTATATCCCTCTAGCTAGTCAATTAATTAACTTAGCTGGAATAACGTTTGGAACAGTACTAATAGGCTTACTACCATTTGTTTTAGGTATGATTAAGCATTCGACAGCTATAACAATGCTTACTGGACTTGGTTTAGCAGCATTACTTTCGAATGCCAGTCCAGGAAGTTTATCTAATAATATTGCTGATAACCTATTCTTTTTGATATTTGCATGTTTCATAAGTTTAATGATTACTTCTTTTTCAATCTCTAGTATTTCAAGACAAGATATTAGTATCAAGTAGCATACCTGAGTTTAATTGAAGGAAAGTGATAATTCCTTGATGATTTCTATAAAAAAGAGACTGTATAAGTTGGTAGTTATGCACCGGAAGAAAAATTCTAGCATTTAAAGCTAGATATAGAAAGAGAGATAGAAATGAGAAATATCGTTGAAATAAAAGAAGTTTTTAAAACAATTGATAAAGAAGAAATTTTAAGTGGTATCAACCTTCAAATTGCTGAAGGAGAAATCTATGGTTTTTTAGGACCGAATGGTGCTGGAAAAACAACGTTAATGAAATGTATGTTATCCCTATCAACAATTACATCAGGTAGTATTGAAATTTTTGGGAAAAATCTACAAGAACACAGAGAAGAAATCCTAAGTCAGATTGGAAGTATTATTGAATCACCAATTTTTTATGATAATTGCACTGCAAAAGAAATCTTGGAAATTCACGCTCAGTATATGGGAAAAAATATTATTGAATCAGATATAATAAGAGCCTTAAGTATGGTCGGATTAAAAAATACGACTAAAAAAGTAAAAGAGTTTTCGTTAGGAATGAGGCAAAGGCTTGGTTTAGCTCGTGCCTTTCTAACAAAACCTAAATTGTTAATTTTAGATGAGCCAATCAATGGTTTAGATCCAATAGGGATTCAAGAAATTCGAAATCTTTTGTTGTCGCTTTCTAAGGAGCATGGAATTACTATTCTAATATCGAGTCATATATTATCGGAAATTTCACAGATAGCAGATAAAATTGGCTTTATCAAAAATGGAGAAATTGTAGAACAGGTTTCTATGAAAGAGATTAGGAGAGAGAATATTGACTTAGAAGAATATTTTATGTCACATTTTCTAAATGAAATTAAGAATTATGAGGTAGATTAAGGATGAAACAATTGATAAAGAACCATCAGAAGGCTTTTTATGCTTTCATGATATTTAATATACTGGTCCCTTTAACTAACGTTGCTTTTGCTTATTCTATTAAAGGTATTATTGATAGTGGCATGTCCCAAAATAAAGAAGCCTTAACTCAAGCGGTACTAGTAGGAGCTACTGTTATTTTCATCTATGCAGCACTCAACTTTATATCTCTTCGATTGAGAAATAAACTTGTTAGGCAAATCATGTCAAGATACAAAAACAAGGTGTTCCAATCTATTTTAGATAGGGATTATAGAGACTTTTCTAAAGAAAAATCAGGGAAATTTATTTCCGTATTAACCGAAAATATGAAGAAAATTGAGCAAGATTATCTATACCAGTATTTTAATATTTCAAAAAACCTTTCCTTAATGATTTTTTCACTTCTAGCTATGTTTATAGGTAATTGGTTTTTGACCTTATTAGTTATCATTGCTAGCATTATTCCAATGATGATTTCAGGATTTATTGGACAAAAATCAGCCTCTTTACAAAATAGAGCTATGGTTGCCGATCAGAAGTATTTAGCTAAGGTTAAAGATATTTTAGCAGGATTTCTTGTTATTAAAAGTTTTAATGTGAAAGATGCTATCTGTGAGGATTATAGTCATGAAAGTGAAAAATTTGATGAAATAAATTTTATAAAAGGGAAATTTGACGTTTTAGCTAATGTTATTTCACAGCTTTCAGGGATGATTGTTTTTTTGGTAGCCTTTGGTGGAGGGATGTATCTCGTATTTAATAGCTCTACCACAATTGGGAGTGTAACAGCTATTGTTCAACTGGTCAATTTTGTAGTAATGCCACTGAATGAAGTTGGAATGGGAATAAGTAAATTTCGTGAAGGTCAGGCAACACTAGATGCATTTGAGGTAAAAGATGTAACTGAGCTTCAGACTGGTGAAACAAAAGAATATTTCGATGATGTTATTTCTTTTTCAAATATAGACTTTTCTTACCCTAATACTGAAGAAAAAATTTTTAATCATTTATCTTTGAAGATTCAAAAAGGGGAAAAAATTGCAATTGTAGGAATGTCAGGGAGTGGAAAATCAACTTTGCTCAATCTATTACTGCGTTTTTACGATGTAACAAGTGGGCACATCTCCATTGATAATATAGATTTGCAAGCTATTTCAGCAGGGAGCCTTTATAACTTAATGACTATTGTTCAACAAGACATTTATATCTTTGATGATACTTTAAGATCAAATATTACTCTTAATCAATTCTTCACTGATGAGGAAATAAAGCAAGCGGTACAGCAGTCAGGTTTAGAAAGTTATGTTTTAGAAAATGAATCTGGTCTACAAGCTTTATGTGGAGAGAATGGCTCAAATCTATCTGGCGGACAAAAACAAAGACTTAGTATTGCGCGTGCCTTAATTCGAAAAACACCAATCTTATTATTGGATGAGGCTACCTCATCTTTGGATAATCAAGTAACTACTGAAATTGAAAATTCAATCCTGGATATTCAAGATTTGACTGCACTTGTAGTAACCCACAAGTTGAATGAGAACATTTTGAAAAAATACGATAGAATTCTCTTTATGAAAGGTGGCGTCATTGTTGAAGATGGTTCTTTTGGTGACTTGATGGATAGGAGAGGTGAGTTTTATAAGTTGTTTGAGTTGAGTGTGTAATTCTCTTTCGTTCTATAATATAGGAGTATACTAGCACGACATGTTGAAGCGGTATCACTGCTTGTGAGGCCTAGAAAATGTGTAGAATGAAAAGCCTTGGTGACAGGGCTTTTTATGGTAAGTCATTTGATATTTTTATCTGAATCATATTTCTTCTTCATGTTACAATAAATATATACAAAATAGAACGCTTAGAAAAATGGAAAATATAATGGTTAACCAAAGCAAATATGTGTCTAGTGATTTTCCAGAGGCAACGTATCAAGTGGCTTTTGAGGATTTGAAAAAGAAAATTTTAGTCGGGCATCAGGAAATTATTCAAGGTAAAGTCTCTTCTCTAGCTGATGCGAGAAAGGAATTTGGCCTTGACTAGGTAGGTTGCGATATTGTCTCTCTTACTTGTAACAGAGCTAAGCAGAGTAAATAGTAGAATAATAAAGGTGAACATAGACTTTCAAGTAAATATAGTACTGTCTATATGAGACATTTTGGAGGGTATCAAATATGAAATTTCATGAGTTTGGTGATAAAAATTTGCCTCCCATTTTATTGATACATGGTGGGGGTAGCTCTTGGTGGAATTATCTTAGACAAGCTCGTCTCCTGTCTCATAATTACCATGTCATTTTACCTACACTTAATGGTCACGGTGAAGAATATCAACTTGATTATGTTTCTACTGAAGATTCTGCCTTAGAAATCCTAGACTATATCAAAGAGAATTGTGATGGAAAACTGTTTGCTTTAGGTGGAGTTTCACTTGGAGGTCAAATTGCTATGGAACTTTTGTCCTTAGACAGCGATATAGCTGAGAAAGCTATCATAGACGGAAGTATCTGTATTCCTCAGCCAAGGTTGGCGAGATTTAGCATCTTTTTGGTATCTTTATTTGGTAAACTGATGTTTAGTAAATCCTCTTGTAAACTTCAGTTAAGCTTAATGAATAAATTCTATCCCCAATTAGCTTACCCAGACGAGATAAAAAATTTTTATATGGAGGATATGCCAAGGACGCCTATCAAAACATTAGTGACCATCTCTTCAACTTATATGGGGCATTATAAGTTGAAGAGTAGGATTTCTAAAAGTAAGGCGCAGGTTCTCTATATTTATGGTGAAAAAGAATTGAAATGTGTTAAGGAGTCAGCTAGGTTATTTGAGCAGCTGCATCCCAACACTATCTTGTTTGAGGCAAAAGGATATAATCACGGCTATTTATCAGCCTACCTACCTCAAGAGTGGATTGACTTGGTTGTTCCATTTTTGAAGAATAATAATTGATTAAACTTTATTAATTTAGAAAGCAGAGTCTCATGGAAGTCAAAAAATATAGTCCGCTTAATTCCTTAAAAAAGATAGCAGATAACCTATGGATTGTAGATGGGGAAGAAGTACTGATGAATTTCAAACTCTTCAAAGTGCCTTTTTCAACTAGAATGACAGTTATCCGTCTGCAGAATGGTGGTCTTTGGGTGCATTCACCGATTAAGCCTAGTGATAATTTACTTTTTGAAATCAAGCAATTAGGTGAGGTAAAACACCTTATCGCACCCAATGTCTTACATTATAGTTATATAAATGAGTGGCATGAACTATTTCCGGAAGCAGAAGTATGGCTAGCTCGTGGTGTTCAAAAGCGTGCCAGAAAATCGGGAATGAATTTAGATTATGGTCATGAACTAGAGAAAGCCAATTGGAACGAAGAAATTCTTTTTATGACATTTGAGGGAAGTTTTTATGTGAAAGAGGTTGTTTTTTTCCATACTGAAAGTTCAACTTTGATTTTAACGGATCTTATTGAAAATATAGAAGCTGAGAATTTATCGCTTTTTGAAAAGCTACTTTTTAAAATAGGTGATAATCACTATCCAAATGGTAAAACACCAAGAGATTTAAGACTAAGTTTCTTATTTGGTAAAAAACAAGCTTTGAGGAGCTATCACAAAATAAAGAAATGGGAACCTAAGAATATTATTATTTCTCATGGACCGTGTATCATTGGACAAGCAAAAGAGATGTTAAAGCAATCGTTCTTCTGGCTAGAAAAATAGGGTTATGTGGTTAAGGGAACTTGTCGAAAGACAAATACGAATACTTCGACCTCTGTATTTAAAAGTTTCATTCATTCGCCGCACGCAAAATAACACCCCACAAGCTACAACTTGTGGGGCATTTTCTTTTATTGGTTCTTCACCTACAAAATAACATCTGTTTTTTCAACTTTGTAGAGGGCTATTCCCATGATTAGGGTCAAGACAAGAAGAATTAAAATAGCAGGGGTCCAAGAGTTAAAGAGTTGTTTGCTTGAACCAAACAAAACTGGTCCAAGGGCCGCAAAGATATAGCCTCCGGTTTGGGCTAAACCTGATAGTTGGGCTGTTTTTTCATGGGTGCTAGCCTTCATTGAAAAGGCAACCATCATGTAAGGGAATAGGACACTAGCAGAACTTCCGATTAAGAGGTTAAGGACCAACCAATACACAAAGCTGTCTGTATTGACTAGGAGCATGGCAACTCCGACGAATCCTGCTAGGACGGTAATCACTAGCATCAAATGGCGGTTACGATCAGCAAGTTTAGTGATTAGGCTAGGAACGATCATAGAGAATGGAATACTTGTCAGTGTGAAAACGGAAGCTAGAATTCCGGCATTGGCTTCGCCGGCACCAGCTTGAGTGGCCATGGTTGGAAGCCAAGTGATAGTGGTATAGAAGAAGAGTGACTGTAATCCACCGAAAATCATGATGGCCCAGACTTTGCCACTCTTATACCAACTGCCTGAATTTTCGTTAGTAGAAGTATCTTGTTCTAAATAATGATTGTGACGGACATTAGGAAGCCAAACCACAAGAGCCAAGGCACAGACTGCTGTCAATACCCAGACCAAGCCTTGCCATGAGGTTGCTTTAGTGATTGGAACGGCTACCGATGAAGCCACGGCTGTGGACAAGCCCATGGCTGTAATATAGAGTGTAGTTAAGAATCCTAACTGATTTGGTTCATTAGCCTGAATTAGGCTTGGGAGAAGGACGTTGATAAAGGCAATCCCAGCTCCGACTAAAAGCGTTCCCACATAAAGAAGAGGGAGATTGACGGTACGCAGAGCCGAACCAATAGTCATCACAATTAAAACACCGAGGAAGAGTCTTTCGATACCAAAGCGTTTGGCCCAGCTGGCCGCAAAAGGCGAGAATATTGCAAAGGTCAAGAGAGGCAGACTTGTCAAGAGACCGAGGGAACTGACCTCAATACCTAGACCAGAAGCAATGTCTGATAAGACAGTGGATAAGGTTGTGAACGGAGCCCGCAAAACGATTCCTAGAAGAAGGATTCCAGGGATTAGAAAATGTGAATGTTTCTGTTTCATAAAGCATCTCCATGTTTAATAAGGGTATTTAAATTGATAAGAATATGACACTAATGCGTCACTTTCATCTTACCATAAATGATGGGGGTAATGAAAGCGATTACACTACATTGTCGCAAAGAAAAAGAGAGAATCTTTAGTTATAAAATTTTATTCTACTGATTATCTAATAACATCATTTTATTTTAAAAAGGCTGAACATCTAGTCCAACCTCTTTTCGATATTTTTTTAAATTTCATACCCCATGAGGAGTCCACCTTCTTCGGCATAAAAACTACAAAGTCCAGAAGTAGGAAGGACTTCGATGCTTGCTTGGGCAAATTTTTCACGAACCAATGCAGAGAATTGCTCGATAAATTTGTCATTGTTGCGGTGGGCAATCGTAATATGTCCACCTGTATAACCAGCCTTGATCAGTTCATCAAAGGCAGCTTTGATAGCTTTCTTTTGGCCACGAGCTTTTTGAAGCAACTCTAGGGTACCAGTCTTACTAGCTTCACCGACCATACGGATATTGAGGAGTCCAACAACGGTGCCAACCAGTTTACTTAGACGACCATTCTTCACCAAATTATCAACTTTGGCTAAAACAAAGAGCAACTTAGTTTTGGCTTGGTAAGCTGTGATGGCATCAAGGACTTGGTCGAACTCAAGGCCTTCAGCAACTAAGTGATTGAGTTTACGAACGAGAAGGTCGACCTCGCCACCAGCTGATAGACTATCAATCACGTGAATCTTGGTATCAGGATGCTCTTCCAGATAAATTTTCTTAGCAATTTCAGCACTATTGTAGCTACCAGAAAGGGTTCCAGTGATTGTCACGACAACTATATTGTCCGCTCCTTCAAAGGACTTCATATAGTCATCAGGACTTGGACAAGCAGATTTGGAAGCAGTTGTAGTCGCATACATCTCCTCCATCATTTGATCAATATTGAGTTGGGCATCATCCCTGTAAATGGTTTCGCCCACTTGGATAGTCAAAGGAACACTGACAAACTCCGTATCTGGTGCCAGATTGTCTAAAGAACGGTAGTCACAGCCTGAATCCGCAATAATTTTCCATTTCATAGGTTTATACCTCATATCTGCATAATGTACATTGACAAGTGTTTTGTCTTCTTTTACAATTTTATCATGAAGTGCATTGCTATCATAGTAGATCTCATCAGGTGTGACAGATAGAAAGTGAATGTTATGGCAGAAAGAAAAATCTCAGAGAAATCCTTGGAAAATCTCAAACGATTTAACCAAGAAAATAAAGCAATTACACGAGAATCCATCGAAATTTCTCTCCTGCAATTGTTGGAGAAAAAAGACTTTAAAAAGATTACCATATCGGAACTGGTTGAGCGTGCGGGTGTATCTCGTGCTGCCTTTTATCGCAATTATGGTTCTAAGGAAGAGATTTTAAAATCTATTTTTGAGTCTTGCATTACAAAGATTACTAAGTCCTTGGACAGCTATAATCTCAAGACGGATCTTTACCAAGTCTGGGTTTATCTCCTTAAGGAAGTCAAAGAAGAAGCCAAAATCATCAGTCTTGCCATTGATTATAATTTTGAGCAGGTATTGACCAAGGCAGTTTATGATTTTTTGGAAAAACGAAATGGTAGCTCATCAAATGGTGCCGGTAGCTACCTCAATTCCTTTTGGAGCTCAGCTATTGTCTCAGTGATTTCCAAATGGGTCAAGGATGGCATGAAGACCCCAGCTGAAAAGATTGCCAAACTTGGTCTCCCGCTTTTTCCACAAAAGAAGAAATAATCCCCTTGCTACTACAACTAATTGGAGGTTCAGTATGCCAATATATGAATTTTGTGCAGAGAATGTGACTTACTTAGAAAAAGCTTTTCAAGCCGGTGCTCAACGCGTGGAGTTGTGTGATAATCTGGCTGTTGGAGGCACGACACCTTCTTATGGTGTCATAAAGGCGGCTGTTGGGTTGGCCAAGGATTATCAGGCTAAGGTGATTGTGATGATTCGTCCACGAGGGGGCGACTTTGTCTATAGCCAGCAGGAATTAGCTATCATGCTAGAAGATATCAAGTGTGCGCGTGAATTGGGTGTTGACGGCTTTGCACTAGGTGCTTTGACTTCAGAAAACCAACTCGATACAGAAGCTCTAAAGACCTTGTTAGATGCTAGTCGAGACCTAGAGGTCACCATGCATATGGCCTTTGACCAAATCCCTAAAGCAGCTCAGTCTAGTGCTATTCAGTGGCTTAAGGACCACGGTGTGACGCGTCTTCTCACCCGTGCTGGAACTCCTGAGACTGCTCTAGACTTACGCTTGAAACGTTATGCAGAATTGGTTCAGCTAGCAGACGGTCAGTTGGATATTTTAGCAGGAGGTGGTATCTCCGTGGCTAATCGTGACCAATTTCTTGCCATACTTGGTCTTGAGCAAGTTCATGGAACACGTGTCGTCTTTTAGATTTACAATGGAACCAGCTTCTTGGCCCGGTTCCTTTTGATTTTTGTGCAATGGGAGGCACTTTGCTTTTCTAGTCATTCTTTGATAAGCTATTACTATAGCATTAAAAAAATTGGGGGATGTATGTTAGATAATTTGTTAAAAAAGAACCCTGTCTTGGGTGTCATTCTTTATCCGTTATTAGGGTTAGGAGCTATTTGGCTTGGTCACTATTACTCACAGAGCCTTTCGCTATTGGAAAAAACGGGTGGTCAGATCAAGGTTAATACTTTTGTTTACATTGCCTATCAATTAGGTGGGACCAAACTCGTCATGGGGTTCTTTATTCTTTTAGCGCTTTTCTTTTTCTATCTGGGCTATACTTATCTTAAAAAACTTGGCAATACTCAGAAATAAGAACCAAGTTTATACACAAACTGCGGCTACTTGCTTGCAGTTTTTTTCGTTCCTAACGGCTACCCTGAGGCACTCATTGAGTTTCAATGACATTTTTACACTGCAAAAAGTATTCTGAGAATAAGTAGATGTCAAAATCTGGTATAATGAAGCCAAGGAGGCGCCTATGAAACATCTAAAAAAACAGACGCTAATTCTTTTATCTATCTCTAGCTTGCTACTTATCGGTTTAGCAGTTTTTGCACATCTCCACAAAAAAGAGGAGCAAGCAAATTACTCCAATCTTAATAGTAAGGCTAGTATTAGTGAGGTGCGAGCCATACTCTCAAAACATTTGAACGAGGAGAGTGTGGATAACTTTATCAATCTCGTCACGGATTACAATGACACCGTGGGTTCTGTAGGTCTTTCTGGGAGTTTTGCGCCATTTACCAAAACAGACTATGATGTGGAAAAAATCAGTAGCCTGTGGACAGCCAAGCATGGTGACTTTATCGGTACCAACTGCCGTATCAACACCTACACGCTACTGAAAGGCAAAATCAAGATTCCAAAAGTCAAAAGTGATAGTGAGCTCCTTTTCCAAGATAAGGATGCGATTGACAAGGGCAAGCTCTTTGATGCCAAGGATCAGGAAAATTTTGAGATTCTTTTTTCAAGGGTCAAGACTGAAGCCACCCAAGATGTCAAGATTCATGCCAAGCATATGGAGGATTACTACAAGCAGTTTACCTTTGATGACAAGGCACGCATGCTGTCGGTTGTTGTTCACGATAATCTGGATGGAGATTCCCTTTTTGTCGGTCACGTCGGAGTCTTGGTACCTACGACAGATGGTTACTTATTTGTTGAAAAATTGACCTTCGAAGAGCCCTACCAAGCTATAAAATTTGCTAGTAAGAAAGATTGCTACAAGTATCTCACAACCAAGTACAAGGACTATACTGGACCAGGTCTAGCCAAACCCTTTATCATGGACAATGACAAATGGGTGGATATGGACTAGCTTAACGTGAGAAGAAGGTTTTTTATAGGCAAGAAAAGGAAGCAAGATATGAAAAGAAAACGAGCCTTGTTGCTTTATCTGGCGGGGACCCTTGGACAGATCTTACTGGTCAGTCTCCTAGTTTGGCTGCTAAGAGCAGGAGGAGTTAGGGTTGATTATGGAACTCCAATTGGCCTTTTTACCCTTATCTTAGGTGGATTGTCATCAGCTATTTGGGGAGGCTATGTTAGCATCCGCTATCATCACTCCAGTTTTAAACAACTTGTCAGAGATTTTTTCCAAGTCAAACAGCCTCTTAGTAACTATTTCTTAGTCCTCATTTTTCTAGGTTTGGATTTTTTACCATTAGTCTTGAGTGGAGGGATGATTTTCCAAGTTTGGTATCTCCCCATTATGTTATTTTGTAAAGCCCTTGTCTTTGGTGGTATCGAAGAAATCGGTTGGCGCTATTTTTTCCAGTCTGCCTTACAAGAAAAGTTGACCTATCTAGTGTCCACACTTTGTACCTTTGTAGCCTGGTCACTATGGCATTTGCTCTATTTTTACATTGATGGGTCTATGTCCACGATTCATTTATTGCCATTTTTGCTAGGTTTATTAAGCAACTGTTTTATCTTATCCGCCATTTATACAAACACCAGAAGCCTTTGGCTTTGTGTGATGACACATGCGCTTATCAATGCTTTATCGCAACTGTCATCAGCGGAGAGCCTTTGGTTGTCCCTTGTGATTAAGGTGTTGATAATTCTTCTTGCCATGAAAATTGCTAGTAGCAGTATGGAGAAGGTTAAATCCTAAGAGCAGTTATGTGACTGCTCTTGTTTTCCACTCAAATGACCTTGCCCATCTTTTTGAGGCATGTTATACTAGAAGAGTATTGTCAAAATTTTCTGACATTACAGGTGGAAAGGAGGTGCTAATGCCTTTTAAAAAAACAAAACACCTTGTTTTTTCCCGCTACCTAAGCCTGCTCTGTTTGCTTCTACTTTTACTAGTAGCGTCAGTTTTTGTAGCAGTGTCTTTAGGGGCGGTCACTATAGATATAGGTGATACCTATGGTGTCATCTTCAGTAAATTGGGGCTTCCGATGGCCAGTCATAGCATAGCCAAGCCACTTGAAGCTATTATCTGGAATATGCGAGTTCCTAGGGTTCTCCTAGGGTTAATAGTTGGTGCAGGCCTTTCCATGTCTGGTAGTGTCATGCAGTCAACCGTTAATAATCCGATTGCCGAACCCTATATCCTGGGAATCTCGGCAGGGGCAACTTTTGGAGCAACCTTGGCCATCATTTTAGGCCTTAAGGCTGTGGTAGGCTTGGGTGCCTTTGTGGGGGCTATCCTAGCGACGGTTCTTGTCTTAATCATTGCCTCTATGCAGGGGAGAGTGACCACATCTGGCCTGATTTTATCTGGAACAGTTGTTAATGCCCTCTTTATTGCCTTTGCCAATTTTATAATCTCTATTGGAGCGACAGCAGACAGTGTCATGACCATTAAGTTTTGGACCATGGGTTCATTGACAGGAACATCTTGGTCAGATTTGACGCTTCCAGCAGTAGTGGTTGGTTTGGCCTTTCTCTTTTTCTCAACACAGTATCGTGTTTTTAATGCCATGATGATGGGAGATGAGGCAGCTTTGACTTTAGGGATTCCACTTAAACTCTACTGGTATCTTTACATTGCCATTGTTGCGGTCATAACGGCTGTCTTGGTTGCTAGCTGTGGGATTATCGGCTTTGTCGGCTTGATTACCCCTCATATTGCTAGAAGTTTAGTCGGGACTAACTATCGTAAGCTTTTTCCAGTGGCGACGCTCTTAGGCTCCTTGTTTGTGGTTTGGGCAGATGTCTTGGCTAGAATCCTCGTCAAAAATGCAGAGCTACCTATCGGTATCTTTACAGCCTTAGTTGGCGCACCTTTCTTTGTTTATATTGTGACTAGAAATCGTAGGAAGGTGGTTTAGTCTTATGGATGTAAAGTGTAAGGATATTCATTATTCGATTGGAGAGAAAAAAATCCTAAACGGTGTCTCTCTAGAGGTTAAAGGTGGGCAATTCCAGACTATACTGGGACCAAATGGGAGTGGGAAATCAACCTTGCTTAAAACCATTTACCGCCAGTTGAAACCAGATAGCGGTCAGATTTTTCTTGATGGAAAATCCCTAGATCTGGTAAGCCTCAAGGAAACAGCAAAAGAAATGGCCGTTGTGACACAGTTTAACACCCTTCAGTTTGATTGTACGGTGGAAGAAATTGTCATGCTTGGCCGAACGCCTCATCTTTCCTTTCTGCAAAAAGAATCGGAGCGAGATTACGTCCTCGTTCAGGATGCCCTAGACAAGGTTGGCATGTCTGAAAAGAAGGCCCGCTATTATTCGTCCTTATCAGGTGGCGAAAAACAAAGAGTCATCCTGGCGCGTGCCTTGGCTCAGGAACCTAAACTCCTTTTATTGGATGAGCCTACTAATCATTTGGACATTAAGTATCAGTTGGAGATGTTGGCCCTGGTCAAGGAACTCGGCATTAATGTTCTGGCAGTTCTCCACGATATTCAATTGGCCTGTCGTTTTTCAGATTATATCTACTTAATGAAAGGGGGTGAGATTGTTGCCCAAGGTGTCCCAAGGGATGCCGTAACCCCACAATCCTTGCAGGCGGTTTATGATGTTCAGAGTCGTATTACTTGGACAGATGACCAGCAGGCAATGATTCAGTATTTATAAGCCTAGGAAAGGAAGGCCTTATGAACAAGAAAACATTTCGTATCGCATTAATCGCTGCAGCAGTCCTCACATTGACAGCATGCAGTTCTACATATAAAAACAGCACATCATCGTCATCAGCAGCAAAAGAAACGGTGAAAAAGACTAACTCAGAAACCCAGTATCCTTTGACTGTCAAAACTTATGACGATAAAGGAACTGAGCTAGATCAAGTCTTCAAAAAGGCACCAGAAAAGGTTATCACCAATAACCTTTCATCAACTGAAATCTTGATTGAGCTTGGTTTGAAAGACAAAATTGTCGGTATGCTTAACCCCGACAATGAAGTAACCGATAAATATAAGGATGACATTGCTTCAATCCCACATATCGGTGATAAGAAAACAATTTCTCAAGAAGCCATCTTGGCTTACGGACCAGATGCTCTTATTGGTCGTAATATGATGTTCTCAGACAAGTCAATGGGAACCATCAGCACATGGAACAGCAACGACATTCCTGTTTATACCCAAAAAGCTTCTGTCTCAACAACCAAACAAGATTTGAATAATATCATCGAAGATGTTAAAAATATTGGTGACATTTTCAACGTCCAAGACAAGGCAGACAAGTATGCGGGACAACTTCAAAAGCGTATCGACGCTGTTAAAAAGAAAAACAAGTCTTCTGACAAAGACTTGAAGAAGGCTCTTATCATGTGTGCCTACAACGATGAGACCTTTGGAACTTACAAATCTGCCCTTCAAGAAAGCATGCTCAATCAGCTTGGTTATACCAATGTTGCGACAGGAACATCAGATTTGACTCTGGAAAATCTCGTGTCAATGGAACCAGAATTGATTATCTATGTAACTAGTGACCGTAATAAGGCCATGGACAAGGAAGCAACAGACAAGATGGAAAAGAACGCTGTTCTTGAAAATGTTCCAGCCGTTAAAAACAAGAAAATCATGACTATTTCTTATGATGAGCTTATGGATTACGGTCCATCTGTGATTGATTCTCTTGAAAAGGTTAATGACTTTGTTAATAAATAAAGACTTTGTCTGCCATGACATTCAGGTTACGGTTGCCCTTCCTGAGTCTTATGATTTCAAGAAGGCTTATCCAGTTGTTTTTTTGAACGATGGGCAGCTTGAGTATCTGGGAAAAATCGCAGATTCTGTTATCCTGGTTGGGCTTGAACCTCAGAATCGCTTGGATGATTTTACGCCTTGGCAGGCTCAGGCTCTGAGACCTGGAAGCCCTGATTTTGGCGGTAAGCTAGCCAGCTATCATGACCATCTATTTGGCCATATTTTCAAAAGCATCGCACAAGAGTTTCGACTGGATGAAAGTCGCATGGCTTACGGAGGCTATTCGCTGGGTGGTTTGGCTGCTATTTCCAGTCTTTATAGCAGTGATAAGATGCCTTTGATCTTCTCCATTTGTGGATCCTTCTGGTATCCAAATTTTGTAGCTTACTGCAAAGCCCACCAGCCCATCAATAAGTCTTGCTCGGTCTATTTACGTAACGGTTTGACCGAGGGGGCTAATCATAAGAATAGATTGGCCAAAGCTCCTAGTTATGCCAAAGAAGTGCATGAACTTATCAAAAAACAGAGCGTGTCTACTTATTCAGCATTTGACCCCTACGGACATCATGACCATCTCCAAAAAAGATATGACGCTTTTTCGGATTGGTTGATTGAAGAGTGGAAACTCTGAAATGCTGCTATTGGTGATTGAGTAGGAAAGAGAGAAGAAAAGTAGTGAAGAAAATTCCGACGATGGAATCTCTTCACTACTTTTTGTTATGCTCGAAAACTGCCATCACAGTTGATGCTTCCGAAAAGTTTTTAGACATGAATCAAAAAACGCCTTAACTCCGTATATTAAAAGTAATTTACTTACTTTTGACTTATATCCTAACTTCAAAAAGGATAAGACTATTATTGTTGCTGATGCAGTAACTTATATCATTTAAAACTTTTTTGTTGGAGAAGTAGAAGGGAAAAAACTATACTTTGGTGCCTGAGAATACTTCGATATGGTTCCCTAGTATTTTTATATCTACTGGAAGATTATCCGATTTGTCTCCATCAACATCTGACTCTAACTCAACCTCTGAAGAAATCCTAACATTACGCGCTTTGATATATTCGATATTATCGTTACCTACTAGATCCCCTTTTAACAAATCTGGGATAGTCGATAATTTAGAAATGATGGATGCATCTTTTAAAATCAAGATATTTCCATATCCATCTGTATTTTCATCAAATAGTTTTTTGTCTGCATAGTAATTAGATAGAAG
>NZ_JACLQV010000026.1:0-17717 GCF_016648915.1 Streptococcus sp. 3.1
ATGGGACTTTTTGTGTACACTTAAAAAGCTCTATAATCTCTACAGTGGTTTTACCCACTACAGAAATTATAGAGCCCCTTTTTCTATGGAGGAAAATATGTTTTTAAATACAGTGCACCATGTTGCTATTATTGTTTCTGATTATGACTTGTCTCGAGATTTTTATGTTAATAAACTTGGTTTTGAGATTATTCGGGAAAATCACCGTCCGGAACGCCATGATTATAAGTTAGATCTACGTTGTGGAGATATAGAACTTGAAATCTTTGGCAATAAGACAAGTGATCCGAACTATGTGGAGCCACCCAAACGCCCGTCTTATCCTGAGGCATGTGGCTTACGTCATTTAGCTTTCAGAGTGACTAATATTGAAGAGGTTGTCAAGAGTTTAGAAGAAAAGGGTATTTCCTGCCAACCCATCCGCAAGGACACTTTTACCGGTGAAAAGATGACTTTCTTTGCTGATCCAGATGGTCTCCCCTTGGAGCTGCACGAGTAGTTTTTTTGACCCTAATTATTTAAGTCATGGTATAATAGGTGAACGGCTGAGCCTAGAGTCAGTCGTCCTTTAGGAGATTATGGAATAATATTCTATTTTCGAAAGGAAACACACATGAAATTGAAAAAACTTCTTGTTACTGGGATGGCTATATTGGCTTCAGTAACAGCTTTCACTTCGGTTGCTCAAGCAGCAACCTCATCACAAGTCCAAAAGGTTATTGATGAATCCTATGTTCAGCCTGATTATGTGATGGGCTATTCCTTGTCAGAGGATCAGCGTAATGAAACCCTGAATTTACTGGGATATGATAGTAGTAAGGATACCAATGTTAAGACACTTACGACATCAGCTTATGCAAAAATTATGAACGTTGCTGACGATTCTAGTCTTCAGCTATATTCTTCAGTTAAGATTGCTAAGCTAGGTGCTAAGGAAACCTTGAGTGTAGAGATTGTGACACCGCAAAATATCACGAAAATCACTCCAGATATGTACCGTAATGCTGCAACGACACTTGGTATCGAACACGCCAAGATTACGGTAGCAGCACCAATCGCAGTTACTGGAGAAAGTGCCTTGGCTGGTATTTACTATTCGCTTGAGCAAAATGGGGCTAAGGTTTCTGATGAAAGCAAAGAGCTTGCGCAGGAGGAACTTAAAACCCTTTCTCAAATTAATGAGGAAAATTCAGGCAAGAGTGACTATGATGCCGACAAGCTTAATGTAGCTATGACTGATATTAAGTCAGCAGTTGCTGATAAAGGGGATAAGTTGACTGAAGACCAAGCTAAAACGATTGTTCAGCAGACTATCAATAATTACAACTTGGATCTTTCTGATACGCAAATTAACCTTCTAGTGAATTTTGCTATGAATTTATCTAAGTCTTCAATCATTGACAGTGCTAGCTTTAAGTCAAGCTTGAGATCACTTAAAGATTCTATCGTTTCCAAAGCTGGTAATACTTTCTCTGGAATTAACTTAAACTTTAATGCCAACAAAGCGGTTGAGAACAGCAAAAATATCTTTGCACAAATCTGGCAAGCTATCGTAGATTTCTTTACAGGACTGTCTAAATAGTAAAAGAGCTATCCGTTTGGATGGCTTTTTTCTATTTTTCAGAAAAATGTGAAATACTATTGAAATTATTCCAACAATTGTGTAAAATGGTAAACATCAATTCAGATTATTCTGAAAATTTGTTTTAGGAGATTTTCTTATGTCACAAACAAGTGCAACTAGTCAGTCTACCTGGCGTAGTAAAATAAAAGCAATGGGACCTGGTATCCTAATGGCTTCAGCGGCCGTAGGTGGATCCCACATTGTTTCATCAACCCAAGCGGGTGGTTCTTATGGATGGGCCTTGCTAGGCTTGGTTATTCTTGCTAACCTCTTTAAATACCCATTTTTCCGTTTTGGTGCTGAGTATACCGCAGATACGGGTAAAACCCTCGTTGAAGGTTATGCTGAGAAAGGTAAGTTCTATCTTTGGGTATTCTTCATTTTGAATGTCTTCTCAGCCTTGGTTAATACTGCGGGAGTTTCTATTCTTTGTTCAGCCATCATTGCTAGTGCCTTTCCAATGCTTGGTTTGACTATTACCACATGGTCAATCATTTTGGTTGCCATTATCTGGGGGATGTTACTCTTTGGTGGTTACAAACTTCTTGATGGTATGGCCAAATGGATTATGTCAGCTTTGACTATTGCAACAGTAGCAGCAGTTATTATTGCGGCAATCAAACATCCAGAGTACAGTGCTGACTTCGTTGAAAAAACACCATGGCAGCTCGCAGCCCTTCCATTTATCGTTTCACTTCTTGGATGGATGCCAGCACCAATTGAAATTTCAGCCATTAACTCACTTTGGTCAGCTGAGAAAAAGAAAACTGTTGATTTCAACACTGATGATGCCCTCTTTGACTTTAACGTTGGTTACATCGGAACAGCTATTCTTGCGGTATTCTTTGTAGCACTCGGTGCTCTTATCCAGTACCCAACTGGTAAACCAGTAGAAGCAGCATCAGCTAAGTATATTGCACAGTTTGTTGGTATGTACGCATCAGTGCTTGGTGAGTGGTCACGCTATTTGATTACCTTTATCGCTTTCTTGTGTATCTTTGGTACTGTAATTACCGTTATTGATGGTTACTCACGTGTTAACGAAATTTCTCTTCGTCTTTTGTTTAACCAAAAAGAAAAAAATCAAACACCTTTGAATGTTTGGATGACCTTGACAGCTATTCTTGGTCTCATCATTATTTTCTTCTTCCAAGGTCAAGTAGCAACCATGCTTCGTTTCGCCATGATTGGTTCATTCCTTACAACACCTTTCTTTGCGCTTTTGAATTACGTACTTGTTACAAAAGAGAAGAAAGACCTTCCAACTTGGTTGAAAGGACTTGCCATTGCAGGTTTGATCTTCTTGTTCGGATTTGCCCTCTTCTTTATCTGGGCTTTGGCTATTGGTAAAGCAGGTTAATAGGAATAAACGGTTTCCATATGGAAGCTGTTTTTTTATTTTATAAATATGGGAGTAGGAGAGCTTATACCCAAGAGCATACAAAAAAACCATTCCAATCGGAATGGTTTAACAACAAGATGTTGCTTATTTGAGACCGTATTTTTTGTTGAAACGATCCACGCGTCCGTCTGCTTGTGTGAATTTTTGACGGCCAGTGTAGAATGGGTGTGAATCTGATGAAATTTCTACACGGATAAGTGGGTAAGTTTCACCTTCGAATTCAACTGTTTCGTTTGAGTGTTTAGTTGAACCGCTAAGGAATTGGTAACCAGTAGTTGTGTCCATGAATACTACTTGACGGTAATCTGGATGGATATCTTTTTTCATGTTAAAATATTTCCTTTCTGCCATGGTACTTTCCGCACCATAGTTTTTTTTAACTATTTTAGTTTATCAAAAGGTGGTCTACTTGACAAGTCTTTTTTACTATTTTTTAGGAAATTCGCATTTTGTAAATGCCACCTGTCTGAAAGCAGTGATTGTCTTTATCAACGATGATTGCTTCAAGCTCAGCTTGTGAACTAACTTCTTGGAATATGTGTTCGAGACTAGAGCCAAATAAGCGGGTTGTCCAAATTTCACCGTCCACTGAGAGGGATGAAATAATGGTAAGGCTGGCTAGGTCACTGGAGACTGGATAACCAGTTTGGCTATCAAAAATATGATGGTAGGTTTTGCCATCTATCTCAAAAGTACGTTCATAGATTCCCGAAGTGACAACAGACTGGTCTCTTATAGCAAGCACCATAAGATTTGTGTTTCTTGTCTCCTTAGGATTTTGAATACCAATGCGCCATTTTTGGTCAGGATTATGGAGAGCTGGTCCAAAGGTTAGGACATTACCTCCGAGATTGATTAGGGCGCTGGTTACTTTTTTAGCTTTAAGAAAATCTGCAATACGATCTGCAATATATCCCTTTGCCAGAGCACCAAGATCAATTTTCATCCCTTTTTCTTTGAGAAAAACACTTTGATTTTCCTCGGATAGAAGAATGGCGTTGGGATTGATGATATCTAGGAGCGGACGAATTTCTTCAGGAAGAGGCAGCTTAGCATCAGAAAAACCAATGCGCCAAGTCTGAATGAGAGGCCCGATAGCAATATTAAGGTGACTTCCAGGTTGGCAGCTATGCCATTTTCCAAGAGAAATAAGTTCAAAAAGCTCTGGGTGAACTGTCACTGGATGTAAGCCTGCTGCCTTGTTAATTTTCATGAGTTCGGAACTGTCGTCATTGGCTGAGAAGCGCTTATTGTAGGTATGTAGAAGTGCTTCAACTTGGTCTAGCAGGGGTTCTGGTTCTTTATGATAGATAGAGACGTCAATCACAGTTCCCATGAGACGTACACGACGATTAGTGAGTTGCATGGGCAACTGTATCCTTGATTTCTTGATAGATTTGTTCGTTTTCTTCTAAGCTGTAGGAATTTGCCCCACTAGCTAGTGGGTGGCCGCCACCATCATGGCGTTTGGCAATCTCGTTGATGACAATGCTTTTACTACGTAGACGGACACGGTAATGTCCTTCAGGCTGCTCTACGAAAATAGCCCAAGATTCGACACAATCAATACGGCCTGGAGTTCCAACAATGGCAGAACTTTCAGCATCAGTGACATTGAATTCATCCAAAATCTTTCGTGTCAAGACAACTCGAGCTGCACCATTTTCATCGACTTCTAGATTATCGAAAACATAACCTTGTAGTTTAGCAATTTTGAAAGGAAAACTGTCCATACGACGAGCCATTGCTGCAAAATCAAAGTCGTATTCACGAAGTTTAGCCGCGATTTGAAGTGTTTTAGGAGTAGTAGATGGAAAGAGGAAGCGACCTGTATCGCCAACAATACCATTGTAGAGAACACGCGCAGCAGCATCTGACAAGGAAAGGCCAAGGCTGAGGGCCCAGTCTGTCACAATTTCGCTGGCGCTTGAAGCAGTCGTATCAACAAGTAGAAGGTCACCGTAGGCATCATCGTTAGGATGATGGTCAATTTTGATAAGGAAGTCACCTTTATCATAACGATCGTCGTCGATACGAGGGGTGTTGGCAGTATCGGTAACAATAACAAGTGCCCCTTCATAGTCTTGATCAGCTACCTCGTCCATCTCAGCAATCCAAGATAAGGTAGGTTCATTGACACCTGTCGCAAGAACCTTTTTATCTGGAAAGTTTGTTTTTAAAATTTCCTTCAGTCCTACCTGACTACCAATGGCATCTGGGTCAGGTCTTTGGTGGCGGTGGATAATAATAGTGTCGTAGGCTTTGATTTTTTCTAAAATAGCTTGAAATACAGTCATGAATGTCTCCTTGTGATTTTGCTTCTATTATATCATGAAACAATAGAAAAACGGTTAGCCTAGGCAAACCGTTATAAAAATTAGATTTCTTTATAGTCGACTTCAAGTCCTCGTTTAACTGCTGGACGGTCGGCAATTTTTTCAGTCCAAGCTTGAAGATGCTTGTATTCTTTAACATCAAGGAAAATACCAGCCTTATCCCAAATCTTATCTTGAGCAAGACGGCCATACCAAGACCAGATAGCGATATCAGCGATAGTATATTCATCGCCAGCAATATAAGGTTTGGTTGCTAATTCTTTATCGAGCAAGTCGAGTTGGCGTTTGGCTTCCATGGCAAAACGGTTGATGGCATATTCGATTTTTTCAGGTGCATAGTGGAAGAAGTGCCCAAAGCCACCACCTAGAAAAGGAGCAGCACCTGTTTGCCAAAAGAGCCAGTTGAGAACTTCCGTACGTTTTCCGTGATCAGTTGGAATGAGTTTGCCGAATTTTTCAGCCAAGTAAAGGAGGATGTTAGCTGATTCGAAGACACGAACTGGTTGGTCTTCAGAGTAATCCATCATGGCTGGAATCTTTGAGTTTGGATTGATTGAAACAAAGTCTGAGCCGAATTGATCACCGTCACCAATCTTAATACGATAAGCGTCATAACCTGCTTGAGTTACACCAAGTTCTTTCAATTCTTCCAGCATGATAGTTGCCTTGATACCATTTGGTGTCGGAAGAGTATAGAGTTGGAAAGGTTGGTCACCTTTAGGTAAAGTTTGTTCAAAACGTGCACCAGCTGTAGGTTGATTGAGGCCACCCCAGGCACCTCCCATAGAGGTTAGGTTTTCCCAAACTTCTGGTAAAATATAGTCAGACATAAAGTTTCTCCTTGTATTCTTGATAGTTACATCCTAACAAAATGCTAATGGCATTTCAAGAATCTACTACGTCCTATTAGGCGTGACACCTTGACTTTTTCCATAAGAATGATAAGATAGTAAAAATTAATTTTTATCTGATAAAAAAACATATTGTTTAGAGAGGAAGAAAAGAATGACTGCTATTGATTTTCATAAGTTGGCTAAAACAGAACTACACTGCCATTTGGATGGTTCTCTATCATTGGAAACCATTCGTCACCTAGCTGACTTGGCACAGATTGAGTTACCTGAGGACGATGCGGAGCTCAAACATCATGTGACAGCACCGGCTACCTGTGAGAGTCTCCTAGATTATCTTGAGGCTTTTGATTATATTCGTCCTTTGCTTCAAACAAAGGAAGCCTTGACTATTGCGGCTTATGATGTCGCAAAACAGGCTGCTCTTGAAAATGTCATCTATATTGAAGTGCGTTTTGCTCCAGAATTGTCAATGGATAAGGGATTGACTGTCGCTGAGACCATTGATGCTGTTTGTCAAGGCTTACGTCAAGCTCAAGAAGAATTTGGTATTGTAGCCAAGGCCCTAGTTTGTGGCATGCGCCAATCAGATCAAGAATTAACGGCTCGTATTCTTGATGAAGCAAATGAAGTTGAAAATAGTGACTTTGTTGGTTTTGATTTTGCTGGAGATGAACATCATTATGGACCTAAAGCGATTAAACCTTTGATTGAACAAGTCCAAAGTTACAACCGTCCGATGACTTTTCATGCTGGTGAGTGTGGTTGCCCTGCCTTTTTGGCTGAGTCGATTGCCATGGGAATTAAGCGTAATGGCCATGCAACGATTTTGGCTCAAAAACCCGAGCTTTTGGAAGAGTTTGTCAAAAATGGTGTCACAGGAGAGTTATGTTTAACAAGTAATCTGCAGACTAAAGCAGCCGTTACAGTTGCTGATTTTCCTTATCTAAAAATGAAAGCAGCAGGTGCGAATATTACCATTAATACGGACAATCGTACCGTTTCTGATACAAACTTAACCAAGGAATACGAACTCTATCACAAGCATTTTGATAGCTCAGTGCAAGACTTTTATGCTCATAATAAGACGGCAATCGAAGCTTCATTTGCTAGTGACGAGGAGAAAGAAGAACTTCTTGAAAAATTGGCTAAAGCCTATTCATAAGAAGCTATTAGACTGGTGAAACGTTATCAGGGTGATAAGATTGAACCATTTGAAACACAAGTCAAACCTATTATAAAAATAAGGGAGTGAGGCGAACTTTTTTCAAAAATTGTTCAGTCTCCCTCCCTTTTACGCTTAGAATTATGATAAAATAAGTACAATACATATTTTAGAGGAGACTGGTTTGGCACAACTTTATTTTCGCTATGGCACTATGAATTCTGGGAAATCCATTGAAATTCTTAAGGTTGCCTATAATTACGAAGAACAAGGAAAACCAGTAGTATTGTTGACCAGTCGTTTGGATAATCGAGATGGGGTCGGCTATATCTCTAGTCGTATTGGCATGAAACGGAAGGCATATCCTATTGGTGATGATACGGATATTTTTGGTTACATTGCTAATATGGATCCACGACCTTACTGTGTTTTAGTTGATGAGGCTCAGTTTTTGACCCGTGCGAATGTCTATGATTTGGCACGAATTGTTGATGAGTTAGATATCCCAGTGATGGCTTTTGGTCTCAAAAATGATTTTCAGAACAATCTCTTTGAAGGTTCTAAATACCTTTTGCTTTTGTCTGATAAGATTGATGAGATCAAGACCATTTGTCATTATTGCTCGAGAAAGGCAACCATGGTTCTTCGTATGGAAGATGGGAAGCCAGTTTATGAGGGAGCACAAGTTCAAATTGGAGGACACGAGAGTTATATCTCTGTTTGCCGAAAGCACTGGTTTAATCCACCTCACGAAAACATAATCCCTTTGAATAAGGACTAAAAATGACTATTAGTTATAATAAGGAGAAAAGATAACAGATGAATATTTATGATCAGTTACAAGCGGTTGAAGACCGCTATGAGGAATTGGGTGAATTGCTTAGTGACCCTGAAGTAGTTTCAGACACTAAACGGTTCATGGAGTTGTCACGTGAAGAAGCAAATACTCGTGAAACTGTGACAGCTTACCGTGAGTACAAGCAAGTCATCCAAAGTATCTCAGATGCTGAAGAGATGATTAAGGAAGCAAGCGGTGATCCTGACTTGGAAGAAATGGCTAAGGAAGAACTCAAAGAATCCAAAGCCGCTAAGGAAGAGTACGAAGAACGTTTGAAAATTCTTCTTTTGCCAAAAGACCCTAATGATGACAAGAATATTATCCTTGAAATCCGTGGGGCTGCAGGTGGTGATGAAGCTGCCTTGTTTGCGGGTGACCTTCTAGCTATGTACCAAAAATACGCAGAAACACAAGGTTGGCGCTTTGAGGTTATGGAAGCCTCTTATAATGGTGTCGGTGGTATCAAAGAAGTGGTTGCCATGGTTTCAGGGCAATCCGTGTATTCTAAACTCAAATATGAATCAGGAGCACACCGTGTGCAACGTGTGCCTGTGACTGAAAGTCAAGGTCGTGTTCATACCTCTACAGCAACTGTTTTGGTTATGCCAGAAGTTGAAGAAGTAGAGTACGAAATTGACCCTAAGGACCTTCGTGTCGATATCTATCACGCTTCTGGTGCCGGTGGTCAGAACGTCAATAAGGTTGCGACTGCGGTTCGTATGGTTCACATTCCTACTGGAATCAAAGTAGAGATGCAAGAAGAACGTACACAACAGAAGAACCGTGATAAAGCTATGAAGATTATCCGTGCGCGTGTTGCGGACCACTTTGCACAAATCGCTCAAGATGAACAAGATGCTGAGCGTAAATCGACTGTTGGTACAGGGGATCGTTCAGAGCGTATCCGTACTTACAACTTCCCGCAAAACCGTGTAACTGATCACCGTATTGGTTTGACCCTTCAAAAGCTTGATACAATTCTAGCTGGTAAATTAGATGAAGTTGTGGATGCCTTGGTTCTTTATGATCAAACTCAAAAATTGGAAGAGCTTAACAAATGATTTTAGCGGATGTCCTGGATGACTATGAGAAGCAGCTTGATGCTGTTGGTGAAGAGCCAGAGGCCCTTTCCTTCGTTTATCGTGGTTTGAAGCAATGGGACTTGACTCATTTTGTTCTTCAATTGCGTCAAGAAGTTTCAGATGAAGATGCAGAGTTGTTAGCTTATGTATTCAGCCAACTAATGAATCACAAGCCTGCTCAGTATATTTTGGGCTATGAAGACTTTCATGGCTTGCGTTTTCAGGTTGATGAGCGTGTCTTGATTCCACGTCCTGAAACTGAGGAACTAGTGGATTTGATTTTAGCGGAAAACCCTAGCTCAGAGCTCAAGATTCTTGATATCGGAACTGGGAGTGGTGCTATTTCGGTATCTCTGAAAAAGAGTTGCCCCTTTTGGCAAGTAACAGCTAGTGACTTGTCAGCTGACGCCTTAGTACTTGCTAAAGAGAATGCTATACTAAATCAGGTAGACATTAGCTTTGTGCAATCGGATGTTTTCGAAAATACTTCTGGTAGTTTTGATATCATTGTGTCAAATCCTCCCTATATTTCTGAAAATGATAAGAACGAAGTTGGTACTAATGTTTTGGCTAGCGAGCCCAAAATGGCTCTGTTTGCTGATGAAGAGGGACTTGCTATTTATAGACAGATTATTGAGGACGCAGACAAGTATTTAACTCCAAAAGGAAAGCTCTACTTTGAAATTGGCTATAAGCAGGGCCGTGATTTGAAGAAACTCTTGTCTCTACATTTTCCTGATAAGCGTGTGCGTGTTCTTAAGGACCAATTTGGGCAAGATAGAATGGTCGTGATGGATGATGAAAAGTAATAAAGTGTTAAGAGAAATCTTGGCTGACGGTGGAGCAGTTGTCCTTCCTACAGAGACTGTTTATGGTCTATTTGCTAAGGCTTTAGATGAGCAAGCTGTTGACCATGTTTATGAGCTAAAAAATCGTCCCAGAGATAAAGCCATGAATTTGAATGTCGCTTCTTATGAAGATATCTTGTCCTATTCAAAAGATCAACCCAAGTATTTGAAACAATTGTATGATGCTTTTTTGCCTGGACCTTTGACTATCATTTTAAAGGCTAATGATCAAGTCCCTAAGTGGATTAATTCAGGATTGGCGACAGTTGGCTTCCGTTTGCCAGACCATCCTGTCACTAGAGAGCTGATTCAAGCGGAAGGGCCTTTGATTGGTCCATCTGCTAATAAGTCTGGGAAGGCTAGTGGTCGTTATTTCGACGATATTAGAGTACAATTTGATTTTCAGGTGACTGGCTATCAAGATGATGATGCCTTGTTAGGTGTAGATTCGACGATTTTGGATTTGTCTGTTTCACCTGCTAGGATTCTCAGACAAGGGAAAATTACAAAAGAAGACCTATTGGCGGCTCTACCAGAGTTGACCATAGAATAAATGACTAACAGAGACCTATGGAAGTGTGAGATAACTTCCAACTATATGTGGGTGAGTTGATTGAAACCCCCTTAGACCTCAAAGGAGACCTCTATGATTTTTGATAAAGAAGATTACAAAGCATTTGACCCTGAACTATGGAACGCCATCGATGCTGAGGCTGAACGCCAACAAAACAATATTGAGTTGATTGCCTCTGAGAACGTGGTATCTAAAGCTGTTATGGCTGCTCAAGGAACTCTCTTGACTAACAAGTACGCAGAAGGCTATCCAGGTAAACGTTACTATGGTGGTACAGACGTGATTGATGTGGTTGAGTCTCTTGCTATTGAGCGTGCCAAAGAACTTTTTGGAGCAAAATTTGCCAACGTGCAACCTCACTCAGGTAGCCAAGCCAATGCTGCTGTTTACATGTCATTAATCCAACCAGGTGATACGGTTATGGGAATGGATTTGTCAGCGGGTGGTCACTTGACACACGGTGCACCAGTTAGCTTCTCTGGTAAGACCTATAACTTCGTCGCTTACAATGTGGATAAGGATACTGAACTCCTTGATTATGATGCCATTCTTGCGCAGGCTAAAGAAGTGCAACCAAAACTCATCGTGGCTGGTGCTTCAGCTTACTCTCGTATCATTGATTTTGCTAAATTCCGTGAAATTGCCGATGCTGTAGGTGCTTATCTCATGGTAGATATGGCTCACATTGCAGGTCTTGTGGCGTCTGGTCATCACCCAAGTCCAGTTCCTCATGCACATGTGACAACTACAACAACTCACAAGACGCTCCGTGGTCCTCGCGGTGGTTTGATTTTGACTGATGATGAAGCTATCGCTAAGAAATTGAATTCTGCAGTCTTCCCTGGTTTGCAAGGTGGCCCTTTGGAACACGTTATTGCTGCTAAGGCTGTTGCTCTTAAAGAAGCACTTGACCCTGCCTTTAAGGAATACGGTGAAAATGTTATCAAAAACGCAGCTGCTATGGCTGATGTTTTCAATCAACATCCAGATTTCCGTGTTATCTCAGGTGGCACTAACAATCACCTCTTCTTGGTTGATGTGACTAAGGTTGTTGAAAATGGTAAGGTTGCGCAAAACGTTCTTGAAGAAGTTAATATTACTTTGAACAAGAATGGTATTCCTTATGAGCAGTTGTCTCCATTCAAAACATCTGGTATCCGTGTTGGTAGTCCAGCCATTACGAGTCGTGGTATGGGTGAAGCTGAGAGCCGTAAAATTGCTGAATTAATGGTACAAGCTTTGGAAAATCATGATAAACCTGAAGTTTTGGAACACATTCGTGGAGAAGTTAAAGCTCTTACAGATGCCTTCCCACTCTATTAAAAACTATGTTAGATTTATATATTAAACGCATTATCATTCACCAGTTTTCGCCAAATGATACGGAGCTGGTTTTAGCTGAAGGACCTCTTGAAATAACGCCTCGCTTAGATGAGTATTTTCGAAAGAAACTCTCTAAAGTTTTCTCAGATGAGGCTAAACGGGGCTATTTCGATGCGGAAAATGTTTTTATCAGTCATCTAGGAGATGATTTGATGGAAAGTTCTGTTAAAATTTCCCAACTTTGGAAGGAAGAATTTGTCATTTCTGAAGATCAAAAGACCAATGATTTGGTCTTTATTCAGTTTGATAAAGAAGGGCAAGAATATTTTGCTTTCTTGCGTATTGCTCTCAAGGACAGTTTGATTCATTCTTTGGGAGATGGCCAACATCCTATTCAATTGTCACAAAATAATTTGCCATCTGCGGCTCAGACACCTGATGAAGCTTTGGTAATCAATCGTAGTAGTAAGCAGTATTATTTGATTGAAAAGCGAATCAAGCATAATGGAAGCTTTGCCAATTATTTCTCTGAAAATCTCTTGCAGGTCCAACCTGAGCAGTCTGTAAAAAAATCAATTAAGATGGTTGAAGATACTGCTCAGAAGATTGCTGAGAATTTTAATCAGGATGACTTTAACTTCCAAGGAAAAATGAAATCAGCTATTTTTAATAACCTGGAAGAAGACCAAGAGTTATCACCTGAAAAATTGGCAGATCAGCTCTTTGATAATAATTTGACAGCTCGTTTGACCTTCGTTGATGAGCTTAAAGAGGTTATTCCTGAACCCATTTCGGTTTCAGATATTGACCATTCACGTCAAATTAAGAAATTGGAGAATCAAAAATTATCGTTATCGAACGGAATTGAGTTAATCGTGCCTAATAATGTTTATCAGGATGCCGATAGTGTTGAATTTATTCAAAATCCTGATGGCACCTACTCTATTCTCATCAAAAATATCGAGGATATCATCAATAAATAATATGTTTAAATGGATAAGACGTCTGGCAGTTTTTGTCGTAGTCCTCATCTTAGGTATCCAATGTTATCGAATCCATGCCAATGTTCAACATGTCTTAACCTATGAATCCATGGTTAAGGAGGTATTGGCTGAGGACGACATTGATAATACAACCAATGTCGATTTGGTGTTGGCTATGATTTACACAGAAACCAAGGGGAAGACAGATGACGTGATGCAGTCCAGTGAAAGTTCTACAGGGGTGACTAACTCCATCACAGATCGAAAAGAAAGTATTCGTCAAGGGGTGACGGTGCTGTCAGAAAATCTGGAAGAAGCTGCCCACCATAAGGTGGATCCTTGGACAGCAGTACAAGCTTATAATTTTGGTAAGGCCTATATCGATTATGTGGCTGATAATGGTGGAGTTAACACCGTCGAATTAGCAAAAGCTTATTCAAAAAATGTCGTTGCTCCGAGTCTAGGAAATATCAGTGGAGAAACTTACACCTATTACCAACCGGTTGCCATGTACTATGGTGGCGGAAAACTTTATACAAATGGCGGAAATATTTATTACGCCAAAGAAGTGCAGTTTAACCTCTTTTTGATGCGTATGTTCTCTCGTCTCTAAGAGGATACGCTTCATTCTTAAGGAAAGACAAATGAAAGCATTATTAGTTTATTTTAAAGGATATGTCAAAGACAGCATCCTGGGACCCGTTTTTAAATTAATCGAAGCCAGTTTCGAACTTTTGGTCCCACTAGTCATTGCTGGAATTGTCGACACAACTATTCCAAATAAAGACAAAAATCATCTCTTTTTGATGATTTTTGTCTTGTTTGGACTTGCCGTTATTGGTGTTGTCGTTGCTATTTCAGCACAGTATTTTTCATCAAGAGCAGCAGTTGGTTATGCGCGAGTGTTGACTAATGACCTCTATGCGAAAATCATGCGTTTATCAAAGGAAAAGCGGGATGAGATTGGAACGTCAAGTTTGGTAACACGCTTGACTGGTGACACCTTTCAAATCCAAACGGGGATAAATCAATTTTTGAGGCTCTTTTTGAGGGCACCAATTATTGTGACAGGAGCCATTATTATGGCATTCCGAATCAGTCCACGCTTGACCCTCTGGTTTCTTGGTATGGTCTTGGTATTGACCCTTATTATTGTACTAGCTAGTCGCATCGTCAATCCTTTATATGCCAAGATTCGAGTGATTAATGAGTCAATTGTTACTAATACGCGCCAACAACTTGAAGGTATGAGGGTTATTCGTGCCTTTGGTCAGAGTGAGCGTGAATTAGATAACTTCACGACTGTTAATAAAGACCTGAAGAAGTGGCAACTCAAAACAGGCGTGATAGCAAGTCTCATTGGTCCTTTGACTTTCTTAGTTGTTAATATGACTTTGATTGCTGTCCTTTGGCAAGGAAATCTGCAAATTCAAGGTGGGCTCTTGTCTCAAGGGATGCTGATTGCTCTGGTCAACTATCTCTTGCAAATTTTGACGGAGCTTCTTAAATTGGCTATGATGTTGACCAATCTTAACCAGAGCTTTATTTCGGCGAAAAGGGTACAAGCTATTTTTGAACTCCAAGATGAGGATATTGAGGCACCTTTAGAAGTCCGAACTTCTAGTCAGGCTTCAACTGTGCTAGCTATTGACCACATGACCTTTACCTATCCGACAGCTAGTCAACCGTCACTAAAAGAGATTGATTTAAAGATTGCTAGAGGTGAGTCACTGGGTATTATTGGTGGTACTGGTTCGGGTAAATCGACCTTGGTAAACTTAATCATGAACTTATATCAGCCTCAGATTGGTTCTTTAGCTATTTTCAAAAATCAACAATCACCAAAAAATCTTAAAGAGTGGCGTTCTTGGGTTGCTTATGTCCCACAAAAAGCTGAGTTATTTAGGGGAACCATTCGTTCAAACTTGTCACTAGGACTTGACCACGAACCAAGTGATAAGGAATTGTGGCATGCTCTTGACATGGCTCAGGCTGCTGATTTTGTAAAAGACAAAGACCTTGGTTTAGATGAGCCTGTTGAGTCGTTTGGCCGTAATTTTTCAGGTGGTCAACGTCAGCGCTTGACTATTGCGCGAGCGCTGATGCGTCCAGCGCCGTTCTTGATTTTGGATGACTCAACCTCAGCCCTAGATTACCTGACTGAAAGTCGCCTACTAGCGGCTATTAGAGATAATCTTAAATCAACTAGTTTGATTATTATTTCGCAAAGAACAAATAGCCTAAAAGCAGTTGATCAAATTTTGGTGCTTGATAAGGGGCATCAAGTTGGCTTGGGAAATCATGAAGCATTGCTTAACACTAATAAACTCTATCAAGACATTCATTATTCTCAACACCACAAGGAGGTCGCTGATGAAGGCTAGAAATAATAAATCAACGCTTAAACGTTTAAGCAGAGATATCTTAAGCCAGCGTTACCTCTTTGCCTTAGCAACTATTGGGACCATTGTTCAAGTTGCCTTAACGGTTTACTTACCTATCTTAATTGGTGATGCAGTTGATGCTGTTCTTAAGATGAATGCCGTTCTTTTGATGTCACGTTTAATATGGCAGATGCTTGTAGTTGTCATAGCCAATAGTGCGATTCAGTGGCTAAATCCTTTAATTTATAACCGTTTGATTTATTCTTATAGTGAAAGTTTACGTGAGAGAGTCATGCTGAAAATTCATGCCATGCCTCTCAGTTACCTTGACCGTCAAGGAACTGGAGATATGGTTAGCCGTGTGACTACAGATAGTGACCAATTAAATAACGGACTTCTCATGGTCTTTAACCAATTTTTCGTCGGGCTTTTGACTATATTTGTTATTATCATTACCATGGCTCGTTTGGACTGGTTCATGATGCTCTTAGTTCTAGTGATGACACCCCTGTCAATGCTTGTGGCACGTTTTATCGCCAAGAAGAGCTATCAACTCTATCGCAATCAAACCAAATGGCGAGGCATGCAGACTCAGTTGATTGAGGAAAGTTTGACTCAAGAAGCCTTAGTACAGAGTTTAAATGCTCAAGACCAGATGGTTAGGAATTTTAAAGACGTCAATGGTAAGTATGCTGATTATTCACAGGGAGCCATCTTTTATTCGTCAGCGGTTAACCCAGCTACACGCTTTGTTAATAGTCTGATTTATGCTCTCATTGCAGGTGTTGGAGCCTATCGTATCATGTCAGGTGGCGCATTTACAGTGGGACAATTGACTACCTTCCTAAACTATGTCACTCAGTATACGAAGCCTTTCAATGACATTTCGTCTGTTCTTTCAGAACTTCAAAGTGCTTTGGCTTGTGCCGACCGCCTTTATATGATTTTAGATGAAGATGAAATACCAGAAACAGGCAATGTGGTTTTGGAAGAAGCAGATTTGCAAGGACATTTTAAATTTGACCATGTTCAATTTGGTTATTTGCCTAATAAACCTCTTATCAGGGATTTGAGCATTGATATACCTGCGGCAAGTACTGTTGCCATTGTTGGCCCTACAGGAGCAGGCAAATCTACCCTCATTAACCTGCTCATGCGTTTCTATGATTTGGACAAGGGTCAAATTTTACTAGACGGTAGACCTATTACAGATTATACCCGTGAGAGTCTTCGCAAGCAGATTGGGATGGTTCTACAGGAAACTTGGCTTGAGGTCGGCACTATTCATGATAATATTGCCTATGGAAATCCAGAAGCCAGTCGTGAAGAAGTCATAGCAGCGGCCAAAGCTGCCAATGCAGATTTCTTTATTCAGCAGTTGCCTCAAGGCTATGACACCTACTTGAATGATGCGGGGCAATCCCTTTCTCAGGGGCAACGTCAGCTTTTGACCATTGCTCGCATATTTGTCAGTGTGCCTAAAATCTTAATCTTAGATGAAGCCACTTCTAGTATCGATACCCGTACAGAGCTTCTCATTCAAGAGGCTTTCGCTAAATTAATGAAAGGTCGAACAAGTTTCATCATTGCCCATCGATTGTCTACCATCGAAAATGCGGACCTTATTTTGGTCATGAATAATGGGGATATCGTTGAACACGGAACCCATGAACAACTGATGCAAGCTAAGGGAATGTACTATCGTATGCAGACGGCCCAAAAGACACAAAATAGTTAAATCCGACAGAGCTTTTAAGCTCTGTTTTTTTGTCTCACGAAAACCACTAGCTGTGCTAGTGGTTCCGAAAAGCTTTTAGCGATGTATCAAAAAAGTCCCCTAAAGTGTTATATTAGATAAGGTTTCCCGACCGCTAACTAATATACAAAAGGAGGACCCCTGATGAGACAGGATAATAATAGTTTAGCACATACTACATGGAATTGTAAGTATCATATTGTGTTCGCACCCAAATATCGACGTCAGATAATTTATGGGAAATACAAAGCAAGTATTGGTCAAATCTTACGATTATTATGCGAAAGAAAAGGTGTTGAAATTCATGAAGCAGAAGCTTGCCCAGATCATATTCACATGTTGGTGAGTATACCACCGAAACTAAGTATTTCCTCATTTATGGGATATTTAAAGGGCAAAAGTAGCTTAATGATATTTGATCGACACGCTAATTTAAAGTATAAATATGGGAATCGCAAATTTTGGTGTCGAGGGTTTTATGTTGATACGGTTGGACGAAATCAGAAGCGAATTGAAGAATATATTCGTAATCAATTACAAGAAGACGTGAT
>NZ_JACLQV010000027.1:0-15313 GCF_016648915.1 Streptococcus sp. 3.1
ATCTAGTCCAATTCGCTTTAATGTTTTTTTATTGAAAAGATTATGAAAAACAATCAACTATAAGCTTTCATTTTACTTTTCATAGTAATATTTAGCTTTTGGATAGCTATTTCACCTAAATCATGTCCTCTCGTTTGCCCTATTAGTTTTAACATTCAAACTTATTTATGCCGATAATATGCAAAGAATAAGTAACAAAAAAAAGACTAGACTGTCTTGCATAGCAAAACAACCTAATCTTTCATTTTATCTTATTAATGTTTACGTTTGCGAGCTGACCATAGACCTGAAAGGGCCATTGAAAGCAGGCCTAGACCTGTTACAGATGCTAATTTTTGGTTAGAGTCACCTGTTTCTGGCAATACGGCGCTATTAGTTCTTTCTGTTTCTTGCTTAGCAACTATAGAAGAAGTTGGTGTAACGCTTGGTCCTGTAGGTGTTCCAGGAGTTTTTGGTTTTTGAGGAGTTGGTGGCGTCGTTGGTACTGGACGTGTTACGCGCTCAACAAGATAATTTTTATGCCATTTTACCTTAGGAGCTACAAGTTCTTTAGGTGAAACAGGTTTATTAGGAACATTAACTGTGACCATAGTTGGTGGTGTTGGAGCTGTTGGCTCTGTTGGTGGAGTTGGTTTTGTTGGCTCACCAGGTACCTCTACAACTACAGGTGTAGGTGGAGTCGGAGCCTTAGGTTCTACTGGAGCCGTAATCTTACGTGGCTCTACTGGCACTTCAACTAAAGCTGGAGTTGGTGGCGTTGGTGCTTTTGGTTCTGTTGGAGCCTTAGGTTCCTCTGCATCAACTGTAACCACAGTGTAGTTAGGTCCTGTCGGTGGTGTTGGTGCTTTAGGTTCTTCTGGTTTGCTTGGTTCCGCTGGAACTTCAACAACTGTCGGAGTTGGTGGCGTTGGAGCCTTAGGCTCTGTTGGAGCTGTTGGCTCCTCAGCATCAACTGTAACAACTGTATAGTTAGGTTCTGTTGGTGCCGTAGGGGCTGTTGGCGGAGTAGGTTCTGTTGGTACCGCTGGAAGAACTTCCAATGTAATCGTTGGTGGTGTTGGAGCCTTAGGTTCTTCAGGAGCTGTTGGCTCTTTTGGCGCTTCACCTGGATTTTTTGGAATACCAACATTTGAGTTAATCGCAAACCAGTAAACTGTTGGTTGACCAGCAGCATTAGCTCCATTGGCTGTAAATACCAAGTGACCATCAGCCATCTTCAATCCTGCTCCACCATAATAGAGGTATGGAGAAGATGGATTGTCCCAACCTTCAAGAGTCGCTGAAGATTCACCATTAAAGATAGATCCATGTTCAATGTATTGGTTATCTTTAAATGATGTCACCTCTTTTGTAGCAGAATCATAAGAAACACTTGAATTTGGAATTGGAATGTATTTATTGTTTCCAACATTTACAGATTCTTGGTGCTCTACATTTTCAAATTTCTTCTTAGGAGTAAAGATGATACGTCCTGAAGTTGGATCAATAGTGTAAGAACCAATCACATCATCTTTACCGTCTAATGTGAACTCATCTGTTCCGATAGAGTGACCATTCCCAGCACCTGAAACATTGACTGAAGTTGCGTCAATAACAGTTTCTTCACTAACTGTAAATTCACTACCATTCCACGTTGCTTTTTGTGCCACAATCTTGATTGGATTTTCAGCAGAGATAATGACATCAGCAGTACCAAAGTCAGCAGTTCCATTTTTAACAACAACCGCATTGTTTTCAATGCTCATTGAGGAACCATCTGCATACGGATCCCAAGTTCCTCGAACAGTGTTACCATCTTTATCCTTGGCTTCTACTGTAAGGGCACGAGGTTTATCCCCACTATCTACATAAGAAGCACCTGTCCAGTGGTTAAGAGAGTTCAAAGCAACAATCGCATTGTGTTGTGTCAAATCAAACTTATTGCCATTACCATCATAGAATTCAACATCTACAGCCACCTTAACTGGTTTATTTTGGTCTGTTGAAGCACCGACTGTTAGTGTTACAGTTGGGTCTGAGCTAACGGCTGCAATTCCTTTACCGTCATTTGATGGTAGACTCAAAATCTCATAGCGATAAATCACGCGCTTGATTGGATGCATATCCGTATCTTTACGCATACTTGACTGATTCAAGTTGTCATAAGTAACAACAAATTTGTCGCCTTCCTTAATTTGAATAAATTCAGTTTCATTATTGGCCCAAGGACTAGTTGCTACAATATCTGAAGCTTCCAATTTATTGGAATCATACTGATGTACATTGCTTGTATTCAAACGGGCTTGAGCATCACGAGTGAGATAAGCTCTGATGCCATTGATGGTATGAATGGCTCCACCTTCACGTTGGAAGGTCAAATCTTGAACAGTTTCTACATCTTTCAGATCTTGGAAACCATTATCATTCATGTACTTATCATAGGCTGCTTTAGCATCTTTGTACTGTGCCAAAGCTGTTTGATATTCAGCAAGTTTTGTTTGGTAGGTAGCAAAATCTTTGCCGTATTGCTCTAAATCTACATTGTATTTTGCAAGCTCAACTTCATACTTAGCTTTTGCAGCATCTTCTTCTGCTTTAATAGCAACAAGTTGATCATAGGCTGCTTTATCTTTATCGTATTGCGCTTTCTTAGCTTGGTATTCTTGTAAATCTTTATCGTATTGTGCTTTAGCTGTATTATAAACAGCCATTTCTGCATCATACTTGGCTTTAGCTTCCGCATTTGCCTTATCAGCAGTTGCTTTTTCGGCTACTTTGGCATCGTAGGCTGCTTTAGCAGTCTTGTAGGCAGCTAAATCAGTTTGATATTTTTCGTAAGCCGTATTGTAAGCAGCAAGATCTTTCTCATATTGCTCTTGAGCTGCCTTATCAGTAATTTCTGCTTGTGTTTTCTCAGCTACTTTAGCATCATAGGCAGCTTTTTTCGTATTGTATTCAGCTATAGCGGCATCATACGAAGCCTTATTTGCCTTATATTCAGACAAGGCCGCATTGTAAGTGACCATCTCTGCCTCATACTTAGCTTTAGCTTCTGCATTAGCTTTATCAGCTGCTGCTTTTTCTGCTACTTTAGTATCGTAGGCTGCTTTAGCAGTCTTATAGGCAGCTAAATCGGTTCGATATTTTTCGTAAGCGGCATTATAAGTAACTAAATCTTTCTCATACTGCTCTTGGGCAGCCTTGTTTTCGACTTCTGTACGAACTTTTTCAGCTACTTTAGCATCATAAGCTTCCTTCTCAGCATCATATTTTGCCTTGTCTTTGCTGTACTGAGCCATAGCAGCTTCATAGTTCTTCTTAGCAGTTTCATAAACAGCCAACTGTACTTTGTAATCGGCTTCTGACTTAGCATTAGCTGCATCGGCAGCTGCTTTTTCTGCTACTTTAGAATCATAAGTTAATTTTTGAGTATTATACTCTTCCAATGCTGCATCATAGGCTTTTTTATCAGCTTGGTATTTAGCTAACCCTTTTTCATAAGCAGCTTGATTAGTATCATACTGGGCTTTAGAAGCAGCGTTTGCTTTATCAGCTGCTGCTTTTTCGGCCACTTTAGCATCGTACTCAGCCTTAGCTTTATCATACTCAGCTACATCTTTTTTGTGGCTTTCTTTTGCCTTCTGATAATCCGAAACAACCGTGTTAATCTCTTTTGATTGAGCATGATTGTCAGCAATAGCACCCTCTAGGGATGTATGTGTTTGAGGTGCAGTTTCTTCGACTTCTACCCCTTCTTTTACCGCAGAAGTTTTAGCATCCTCAAGACTATCAGTTGTAACAACACTTGTTGTTACAGTGGTATTTCCTTCTTCTTTAACAGAAACAACTTGCTTCTCTGAATGATCAACAGTTGTTGCCGGATCAGCAGCAGTATCTGTTAGTACAGAAGCACTAAGTGGTGTATCAGTAGCAGCTGAAGTTGAAACCTCATCAGCATGTACACCAGTTGCCCCCATCGCAAGAATGGTTGTACCCAAAAGAACAGAAGCAGCTCCAAAGCTATACTTCCTGATTGAAAAACGTTGTGAATCTTTTCTTCCCATATCACAAATTTCCTTCTATATTTTCTTAACACCTAAAGTCTATCACTTTTAAACTTTCTGTCAATAGAATTGTCTTAATATTTCCAAAAATCTATATTCATTTTCAATTTGTAAGTATTATTTAATTGATTCTTTAGTTTAAAAGGATAGCTACCTTAATTTTATATGTTACTTCTTCTGAAAATTAGAATTAAATTGTATTATATAAGCTTAGCATTAAAATTTTTGTTAATTATTTTTGCAAATATTTTTGTTATAGCACCAAAAAGAGCCCCAAGGGGCTCAAATCTTTATAACATCTGGATATGTTCTGAATGTTGCTTCATTAATTTGATAACAATACCTAAAGACACTCCGAGTGCAGATATCAGAAATCATTGACTTAAGATTTTTTTGACCAAGGCCTTCAAATCTGGAACTACTTCTTCCATAAACCATGGATTTTTTGCTTGCCAAATATTATTTCGAGGAGAAGGATGAACAAGAGGGAAAAACTCTGGAAGATAATCTTTGTAATGCTTAACTGTATCCGTTAATTTTGCCGATGATTTTTGATGCAAATAGTAACGCTGTGCATAGTTACCTACTAAAATTGTCAATTGAATATCAGGAGCTAAAGCAAGAACTTTCTCATGCCACTTATCTGCAAATCCTTTGCGAGGAGGTAAATCACCTGATTTACCATGACCTGGGAAATAAAAATCCATTGGTACAATAGCAAACATACCAGATTCATAGAATTCTTCGCGTGAGACCCCCATCCAATCCCTGAGATTATCACCACTAGGATCATTCCAGTAAAGGCCAGACTCTTGGGCACGAATACCAGGAGCTTGTCCCACGATATTAATCCGAGCCATTTTTGGAATGGAAAACAAGGGTTTTATACCTTGTTCCGTATAAACTTTATTTTGTTCATCAGCCATAATGGCTTGTGTCAATTCTTCAAGTGTTTCCATAATGTCCTCCAAAAAAAGAGACAGTCTGTCTCTTCTTTTTATTTGATTAACTCATAGATAGCTTCTGCATAAATGGCAGCTGCACGGTACAAGTCTTCAACCTCAGTAAACTCATTGGCTTGGTGCATAGTGTTGACATAACCTGGGAACATAGCTCCATAGGCAACTCCACGTTTTAGGAGACGTCCAAATGTCCCACCACCAATAATTTGTTCATGACCTTTAAGTCCTGTTTGTTTCTCATAGACTGAAAGAAGAGTCTCTACCATAGGATCATCAACTGGTACATAGTGTGGCACATGACCATGTTCTGAGAGACTAACTGCCTTAGGACCTTCAAGTTTTTCAAGACCAGCCTTAATAGCGTCCGTATCAACCCCTTGAGGATAGCGGAAATTCAGAGCAATTGTATTATCTTCTGATTCCTTAGAGAAGTTAAATACACCAGCATTCATGGTCAATTCACCCATCTTAGGATCTGTATAGGCAAGACCTGTCTTTTCAGCGAAGAAATCCTTATGAAGTGTTTCAGCAATTAAATCCAAATACGTTTTAGCATTACCTTGGAAATCAAATTGACTAAGGAAGAGTGCCAAGTAGGTTGCCCCATTAATACCATTTTGAGGCATCATACCATGAGCTGATTTCCCATGAATAGTCACATGGAAAACACCTGCTTCTTCGGTCACTTGACCAGTTACTTCTTGTTCCGAAACAAAGTCGGCTAATTTGGCCTCAAGTTCTTTCAAAGTGATAGGTCCAGTAAAATCTGCACTTGCTGATTCAGGAACCATATTTTCACGCAAACCACCATTAAATGATACAAGACTAAAGTCTCCATCATTTTGACCTTCAAAATGGAGATAGGCTGTAATATTACCTTTTTCACCATTGATAATTGGGAATTCCGCATCAGGTGAAAAACCAAAATCAGGATCTTTCAATCCATTATGAGCGAAGTAATATTCCATATCGCCCCAACCAGATTCTTCATCAGTACCAACAATGAAGCGCACACGCTTAGATACTGGAAGCTCGAGTTCTTTAATAATCTTCAAGGCATAGTAACAAGCCATTGTTGGGCCTTTATCATCTGATGACCCACGAGCATAAAGTTTACCGTCTTTGATTACAGGTTCATAAGGATCTGTATCCCAACCGCTACCAGCTGGGACTACATCCAAGTGGGCAAAGATACCCAAAACTTCATCACCTTGACCAAATTCAAAGTCACCAGCATAATTATCAATATTACGAGTTTTATAGCCATCACGTTCAGCTAAAGCAAGAAAATGTTCCAAAGCTTTTACTGGTCCAGGACCAAATGGGTGCTTATCATCAACCTTACTATCATCACGTTCTGAATTAATACGCAAAAGACCAAAAAGGTCCTCCATTAAAGCATCTTTGCGCTTATCAACTTCGGCACGAAAATCAATTGTCATAATTTACTCCTTACTGTCTCTAGTTAGCATTATTTTACCATTTTTAGTAAGAGTTTTCATCCCTTATAAACAAAGCCAATAAAAAATGCAATCCCTTACCGAATGTCAAAAGACTTCATACCATCTTCAATAGAAGGTGAAAAATTCCTAAATCAGGAACACTCGAATCTAAAGTAATAGCATTTATATCAGCTAAGAGGTAAAGCTCTTGACTATCTAGCCCTTTATACTTTAGGCCCTCCTATTAGAAATCAGCACATTGTAGCATTTCAATAATATCATTTCAAGAATTTCCATAAACTTTAGAATATTCTCTTCATTAATGCTATAATAGGACTATCAAAACTAAGGAGATGCATTATGCCATTTGTAAAGATTGATCTCTTTGAAGGTCGTACTGAAGAACAAAAAATCGAACTTGCTCGCGAAGTTACTGAGGTTGTATCACGTGTTGCCAAAGCACCTAAAGAAGCCATTCATGTTTTCATTAATGATATGCCAGAGGGAACTTACTACCCACATGGTGAAATGAAGAAGAAAAACTAATCATCATTAAGCAGTCACATCCGTGGCTGCTTTTGATATAAAAAAAGCTGGAAAGAAACTCCAGTTTTTTTATATTATCGTTGGTAATTCATCATCGTCGTCAAAATTCTCAACGACTTCTTCACCAGGCAATGGTTTTTGTAGTTTTCCCAAGATAAAACGTGAGATTGGACCAACCACTAGAAAATTAAGTGGTAAAGCCATGATAACATTTGTCAACCAAGCACGACCATAGGATAATAGCGTCACCGACTGACTGTTGTAAACTAATCCATAGAATGACATAAACGTTACCATAAATAGCGCCATGGTTCCAGAAATCACTAAAATCTTTGCCCATCGTTTATCATGGGCTTTTACTTTATGCAAAATTGCAAATGCTATTGTTTTGGCTAGTGGTCCCACCAAAAGCATATCAAGTAAGAAAGCAACCACAAATCCAGGAAGATAACCTTGGAAAAAGTGACCCCAAGCAAAGGGAACTACTCCAGTCCAATCAAGGATGAGAAGATTCCAGAGACTCATCCCACAGACCATCATTCCACACATCAAAAACGTAAAAAGCAAAGCTTCTTTAAAATTACGAGGCATTAAAATTCTCCATTTCTAAAAGTTCTCTTTCAGCATATCAAAAATTTTTTCTCCTCGTAAGTTAAATTTCTCTCATGAAAACGTATTATTTTAGGATAGTTTCCATTTCTGTATATCTCGGTTTCATACCTAAACGTTCGTAAAAACGTAGAGCACCTGCATTATCATTCCATACGTGAAGTGTCAGATTATAACAACCTAGCTCCTTAGCATAGTCCAAGGCAAATTGGTAAAGCTTTTCTCCTAATTTTTGACCTCGAGCATCCTTATCAACACATAAATCATCAATAAAAAGAGTCTTAACAGCCTTTTGTGGACCATCTTTTTCAGTTTCTTCTTTAATCATTAAGAAAAGATGGCCCAAGATACGCCCTTCGTCATCCTCGTACACAAACACAGGTTTTTTTGAATCATTAATTACTGCTTCTAACTCTGCATCTGTAAATTTACTGCCTTTTGACTTAAAAACATCAGGGCGTGCTTGATGATGAACAATAAGAATCTGCTCCAATAATTCCTGCAATCTTGGAATATCTTCAGATTTTGCTAAACGAATCATGATTACCTCCACAAAAAAAGATGGGTAAGACCCACCTTAATTCTTATTTACCAAGTTTTGCTTTAGCTGCATCTGCAAGAGCTGTGAAAGCTGCTGCATCGTTAACTGCCAAATCAGCAAGCATTTTACGGTTAACTTCGATTTCAGCCAATTTCAAACCGTGCATCAATTGTGAGTATGACAAACCATTCAAACGAGCTGCCGCATTGATACGTGTGATCCAAAGTTTACGGAAATCACGTTTCTTTTGACGACGGTCACGGTATGCATAGTAGTAAGAGTTCATTACTTGTTCTTTTGCAGTACGGAACAAGATGTGTTTTGCACCATAGTAACCTTTAGCAAGTTTCAATACACGTTTACGACGTTTGCGTGATACAACGCCACCTTTAACACGAGCCATTTATATATTCCTCCGAATTAATTCTAGTTTAGTTAATTTGTAATGCTTGTAGCGAATTAACGCATTTGTGAAAGCATTGATTTGATACGTTTAAAGTCACCTGAATGTACCATTGATGCTTTACGAAGGTGACGACGTTGTTTTTTAGTTTTACCGTGGAAACGGTGAGATGTGAAGGCACGGAAGCGTTTCAATCCACCTGAACCTGTACGTTTGAAACGTTTAGCTGATGCGCGGTGTGTTTTTTGTTTTGGCATTTTAAAATTCTCCTCTTAAAATAGTGTTAGTTTGACAATTATTTTTTGTCAGGAATTGGTGCAAGTTGCATGAACATTTGACGTCCATCCATCTTCGCTCTTTGCTCAATAATCGCAATATCTTGCGTTTTTTCAGCAAATTCCGCCAAGACCTTAGCTCCGATTTCTTTGTGAGTAATCATACGACCTTTAAATCGGATAGAAACTTTAACCTTGTTTCCTTTTTCAAGGAACTTACGGCCATTACGAAGTTTAGTTTCAAAGTCACCTTTATCAATAACTGGACTCAAACGAACTTCCTTAACGGTAACAACGCTTTGTTTCTTACGTTGTTCTTTTTGTTTCTTTTGATACTCAAATTTGAACTTACCGTAGTCCATAATCTTCGCAACAGGTGGCGTAGCTTGTGGTTGGATGAGAACCAAGTCAACATTTGCATCATCTGCAATAGCTTGTGCTTCTGACAATGGTTTAATTCCCAATTGTTCACCATCAAGACCAACAAGACGAACTTCGCGAACGCGAATTTCATCGTTAATGAATAGATCTTTCTTAGCTATGATCTTCACCTCTTTATTTTTTTAGAGAAAAACAAAGCGGACTTGATATACAAGCCCGCACACATAATATCCCTAGAGGGATTTGACATGTTGGGCCAGACAACCTAAGTCGCAAGGCGAGAAGTTCTCACTTCTGCTTTTCTCATTGTTAATAGTATAACAAGTGAGTCATCCTTTGTCAATAATTTTTTTTGCTTTTTCTTGAATAAATTCCACAACACCATCAATAGACACACCTGTAGTATCAAAAGTGATGGCATCTTCCGCTGGTTTAAGAGGTGACACCTTACGATGACTATCTTTATAGTCACGTTCAGCAATTTCTTTTTTTAGAGTCTCAAGGTCAGCAGGGATACCTTTTTCGATATTTTCCTTATAACGACGTTCCGCACGTTCATCAACTGAAGCAATCAAGAAAATCTTGAGTTCTGCATCAGGCAAAACCACGGTCCCGATATCACGACCATCCATGATAATAGCCCCATCTTGAGCGATACGTTGTTGTTGCTCAACGAGTTCTTGACGCACTTCAGGAATAGCTGCGACCCAAGAAACATTATTTGTAACTTGGTTATCACGAATTGGGTGTGTAATATCGACATCACCTACATAAACTTGCTGACTACCATCTGCTGCTTTTCCGAATGAAATCGGATATTGAGATAGTTGCTCCAAAATTTCTGGTACATTTTCCTCAGTTAAACCATTCTGCAAGGCCAAATAAGTTGCAGATCGGTACATGGCACCTGTGTCAAGATAAGTATAGCCAAGATTTTTTGCAATAATCTTGGCTACTGTACTTTTTCCACTTGACGCAGGACCATCAATAGCAATTCTAATATCTTTCATGATGTTCCTTTGCTTTAAAAATTATTGAACGTTAACGACGTCACCTGGGTTAGCATACCAGTAACCATTTGTCATGTGATCAGGGTTAAGACGTTCCAATTCATCTACAGAAATACCTGCACGTGCGGCGATTGAACCAGCACCTTCACCAGATTGAACAACAATTGATGAACCATCTGCTGCTGCCGTAGCGCTTGATGGTGTTGTCTCAGCTGACTCAGTTGCATCTTCTTTTACTACATGTTTAGAAGAGCTTGATGCTTTAGTTGAAGATGATTTCTCTTTTGAAGATTTTTCTGTATTAGATTTCTCACTTTCCTCATCTTTGTTTGAGTCTTTCTTGCTAGATGAAGATTTAACAACTTTGCTAGTTGATGATGAGTAGAATCCAGATGATTCCTTAGATTCCGCAGTTTTGTTTCCACCGACATTTGAAGTATAGAAAACAAAGAACAAAATACATACAACAATAACAAAGAATAATCCAAGCAAGACTGTCAAGAATGATGAATTAATGAAGCCGCCACCTTTTTCGCGTTTTTCATCAGAAGGAGTTACATCCTCTTCTTCTTCATAATCCTCAAACTCATCTTCATCATCTAGAAAATCAGCGTCAACTACTTCTTCCAACTCTTCGTCAGAAACCTTATCTTCCCATGGTTTTTTACTCATGATATTCTCCTTGTAAAAACAATAAATCTATTTTAAAATAATACTATGAAAGTATCATTAATTCCAGAAAAATGTATCGCTTGTGGTTTGTGCCAAACCTACTCTCCCGTCTTCGATTATGATGACGAAGGTATTGTTAGGTTCAGAGATAGCGACCAACTCAATCAAATTATTGAAAACACCCCTGAGACTTTGACTGCTGTCAAGTCTTGTCCCACTAAAGCCCTTATTTGCGAAGTTTAAGCTTGAGGGCTTTTTTTGATTCCTCATAAAAGGCAAAGTAATCAAAGTTAGTCATATGATCCAATAGCTCTACCTCACCTTTGAAATCAGGGTGAAGCGCTAAAGCATCTAAGAAATATTTCTTTGGCCACTTTCTCATATAAAACTGACGTTTTTTACCATTTTTAAAAATAAGGCTCAAGCCAGTTTTAATAACTTCGACTTTTTCAATATCACTAATTTTCACTTTGCGTGGTTTAAAAATATTGAAAGAAACAATACGCAGAATCCCATGATCTTCAATAATAAAGTAACGATGGAATCCTAAACCAAACAAGGCAACGAAAATAGTGAAGAGCATCAAAATATGTGAGGGCACCGAGTACAACTCGAACAGAAGGGCCGCCGCAATAAAGATTGGCGTGATGGCTAAAGACCAGTAGATGATTAGCCAAGATAATTCGGGTTGCCAATGGTAACGATACTTGCCGAAAATTTTAATCATCTCAGCACCTCCATTACTTCTAATTTTACCATAAAATCAGTATTTAGCAAGCTCTATTAAGGTTTACTGACAATTCCAAGAATAACATCTACGGCTTTTTCCATTGTCTGCAAGGAAACAAACTCATATCGACCATGCATATTTTCGCCCCCAGCAAAAAGGTTTGGAGTTGGAATACCCATAAATGAAATCTTTGAACCATCTGTTCCACCACGAATGGGTTCAATAACTGGCGTAATATCCAATTCCTCCATAACTCCTTTAGCCAACTCAACAGGCGTCATATCTTTTTCAATAACCTGACGCATATTATAGTATTGATCTTTGAGTACCAAATCAACTCGTGTCTGACCATAAGTTTTATTCATTTCATCGGAAATCTTTTGGAAGGCTGCTTTACGATTTTCAAAAGACTCTGTTTCAAAATCACGGATGATATAAGATGCTTTTGCTTCTTCAACAGTACCTGTCATGGTTTGAAGATGGTTGAAACCTTGATAGCCATCTGTCAACTCAGGGCGTTCTTCCGCTGGTAACTGATTATGAAAATCAATTGCCAACTGCAAGGCATTAACCATTTGGTCTTTTGCTGTTCCAGGGTGAACATTACGTCCATGGAAGGTAAGTTCTGCTCCCGCAGCAGAGAAGGTTTCATACTGTAATTCACCCAATGGGCCACCATCAACTGTGTAGGCAAAATCAACATCAAAATCATCGACATCAAATTTATCTGCGCCAATTCCAATTTCTTCATCAGGACCAAAGCCTACACGAATCTCACAATGTCTGATTTCAGGATGAGCCTTCAAATAAGCCAAGGCTGTCATGATTTCTGCAATGCCAGACTTATCATCAGCTCCAAGAAGAGTGGTGCCATTTGTCGTAATAAGTGTCTGACCGACATAATTCTTGAGATTTGGAAAATCTGCTGGATCTAGGTTATAACCTGAACTTCCAAGGGGTATGATACCTCCATCATAAGAGTCAATGACTTGAGGTGACACACCTTCCGCATTAAAATCAGCAGTATCCATATGTGAGATGAAACCAATCTTACGTGTTAATTGGTCATCGTTAGCCGGAAGGGTTGCCACTAGGTAACCATTACTTTCCAAATAATGGATGTTACTTAAACCTAGTTCTTCTAATTCTGGTTTTAGAACCTTCAAGGCAAAATCTACCTGGCTTTGTGTTGTTGGTGTTCTTGTCGCATTTTCGTCACTACGTGTATTGATTTTAACGTAACGTAAAAAACGCTCTAAGAGTAAATCGTAGCCCATAAGCACTCCTTTAGTTGTATTTAGTATTTACCTCAATTATAGCATAAAAACCCATCATATTGATGGGTTAACCGTATAACTTAAACTTTAGATTCTTTTTCGTAGTAACGCTTAATCCCTGCCACAATTGCGTTAGCTAAAGTCTCTTGATAAGCAGAGGTATTCAAACGGGCTGCTTCTTGAGGATTTGACAAGAAGCCAAGTTCAAGGAGAACTGCTGGCGCTGTCGTTTCACGCAAGACTGCAAAGGTTTGACGTTTCACGCCCTGATTCTGAGCGCCAGTCGCATTAATCAGGCTGGACTGGATGGCATTGGCCAAAGTATCACTCATGCTCAATCGCGTCGGATTAGCATGGTAAGTCGCATTAATACGTGATGGGTATTCTGCATAAGGTTGGTAATAATAAGTCTCGATTCCTTGTGCTGCAGAACTTCCTGAAGCATTGATGTGGATACTTACAAAGATATCTGATTCAGAGGCATTAGCTGCACGAGAGCGATCCGTCAAATCAACATAGGTATCGCTGGTACGTGTGGTCATAACTTGATAGCCTTCTGCTTCTAATTTGGCCTTAACTCGGCTTTGGATAGCCAAGGTCAAGCTCTTTTCAGAAATACCAAAGTACGAAGCTCCTGGATCATAGCCACCATGACCAGCATCGAGATAGATAACCTTATTTAAAACATCGTAGTTTCCTCTTGATGCCGAACCGATTTTCTTAGGGGCTACCACATCAGCTGAAGTTGCCCCAAAACCAATATTCTTACCTGAAGAATCAACAATATAGCCATGAACGATGTATTTACCTGAATTCCACTTGTGCTGACTAGCTGAAATAGTCACCTTGTAGGAACCATCCTCCTGCTTTGTGGCATTATGCCAAACAAGATCATCCTGACCATTTTGCTCAGACCAAACAGGTATTACCACACCTGAAATACCGCTTGGATTCGTCAGATTGGTGATAAGAACATCAAAAGTTCCACGATTTTTATCATTATTGGTAATAGTCAATGTTCCTTGAGTTTTAGTGATATCAAGTGTCACTTGTTTGCCACCTAGGCCAATGAATTTACCATCATTGTCAACCAAATAGACATGTGAATTATAAAGACCACTATCTCCCTTATGATTGCTTGAACGAACGGTTACCTTATAGTCTCCATTTGCTTGCTTAGCTGCCTTGTACCAGATGATATCATCTTGACCGTTCTTTTCTGACCAGGTTGGAACCAAGACTTCTTTGAAGCCACGTGGCGCAACCAAATTTGAAATGACAAAATCATAGCTACCCGTAGCATTGTTGAGAGCAGTGATGGCAAGGTCGACTCTGGGATTTTGACTCTCTACTCCTTCATTTTCTACGGTAGAAATGGAATTATTACACATTGCATCCCATTCATAAAGTTTATAGGCTTCGATCAAACGGATAAGTTTTCCGGGATAATTTGGATCTGTCGCATATCCTGCATTCTTCAGTTCCTGAGCCGCAATGCGATAATCTGTTTCATTCACAACTTTTCGATAATTATCTTTTCGCCACTCGGTACTCGTGAAAAATTTTGCATGGTCTACTACGCTATCATTCCATGTGGCATATTTTCGAAAAGCAGCATTGACTGTGATATAGTCACCATTAAGATATTCCTGTGTAGGTACAGTTACTATTTCTCCATGCCAATCCTCTGAATCTTTAATGCCAAAAAGATTATTGTTGGGAGCCTTAGCAAGTTCAGAGCTTCCCCAACCACTTTCTAGAATAGCTTGCGCTCCCGTGATAGATGGAAGGATTCCTTCCTTGGCTCCATCCATGGCTCCTTGCTTAATGGCACTAAGAAAATGACGTTGATTCTGGTCAATTTCGCTAAGATCATCTGCCTCTTGATAAGAGCTTGTGGTCACAGAACTATTTGTTAAGACAGTTATTTTTGAAGAATCTTCCAGACTTGTTTGCTTCTCCTCTAATACTTCTTCTCTTTGTAGATTCATTTGACTCGTTGAATCATCGTGTACTCCTACTTCAGAATAGCTTGCCGCATGATTATCCGTACTTTCTTTCAAAGATGAAGAAGTATCAGTTGGAGACAACATTTCATCTGCTTTCGCCGAATGACCAGACATTCCTAAAAATAAGATTGTCAGCATGACACCGCACAGTCCATAAGCTTTACTTTTCTTAAATCCAAAATGAAATCCTAATTGCATCTTAATTTCCTTCTCTACTTACAATTTCTGCTAATTCATTTTAAAACGATGAAACTATCAGTATCATAACGTCATAATATGAACCATCACCAATTAATTCGCAAAAAAAGCTAGAAACTTATCAAAAGTTCCTAGCTTTTTTGGCTCTATAATTTCTGTAGTGGGTAAAACCACTGTAGAGATTATAGAGCTTTTTAAGTGTACACAAAAAGTCC
>NZ_JACLQV010000028.1:0-14462 GCF_016648915.1 Streptococcus sp. 3.1
TTTCTCTTCTAGACATAAAAATACCTCTTAAGTAGATTTTAGGTATTTACCTTGTCTACTTAAGAGGTATCATATCAATCAGCCCTATGGGTGCTTTTTTGTATAGATTTCTGAAAAATTGTTCAAAATCTTACTAGAGTTTTGTCTTCATCTTGAAATTCTGACAACAATGTGATATATTTATAACAGATAAGGTGTGATGTATTTATAACATGATGAAAGAAGGTGACGAAAATGAAAATGTCGAAGAACTTAAAGATAATCCTTTATATCGCTAGCGTGCTTATTGTCGTATGTTTAGTTTTATTGCTGGGGAATCACCTACCGATTCTAGCGAAAGGTGCTATTATGACGACGGCTTGGCTTCCTTCGTATTTGGTTTGTACGATGGTATCGGTCCTCTCAAAATCAACCTATCAAAAGAAAGAAAAAAACATGTTTGGGATTACTGCAAAATTATATACAGTGCTTGTACTTCTCTCGTCCTCGATCTATACTATTGGAGTTTGGCTGCTAACTCCTGGTTCTTTGATTAAGAATATAATGTTAGGAATTGGATTAAGTATTCAATTGTTATTAATGTTTTACTTCTTATTCAAGAGAATTAATGAAGAACCCGATGAACGATTTTATAGAAATATTGCAAAGTCCTCTTCCATTTTGTTTACAATAGCAATCTTTATATTATTGGGAATGGCAACCTTGATAGCTGTCTGTAAAGTTTTCGTTTTGAATGCTGGATTCCTTTATATTTTGGTGGCTTTTTTACTCTTATTATTTGCCATTACTTACTTTATCACTGAAAAAAGGGGATGAGATATGGCGAAAGAAAGTAAAATAAAGACTAACTTGAAAGAAGTAAGGGAAGCTTATGGTATGACTCAACAAGATTTAGCAGATCAAGTAGGAATACGGAGAGAAACGATTGTTCACTTGGAAAATAACCGCTACAACCCTTCGTTGGAAATGGCTTTAAAAATAGCACAAGTCTTAAATAAACAAGTGGAAGAACTATTTCGTCTGAAATAAGAGAAGTAAAACAATCCAATTGATTTGTGTATCAGTTTTTGGAAACTTGTTATTCTGAGACGAGGTATTGATAAGAAAGAGTATTTTCAAAGGAGTTATTTTTGACTACATCTTAATTAAAACGCTTTCAAAAATAAGATAATAGTTTATTTTTCAAGCATTTTAACCCAATAATAGAACTTTTTAGGCGGAAATGCTCTCAAAAACGCTAATGTTTCTCTAATTTATTCAGGTTTGAGGTCCTGTATATTATGTAGTTGTCATACAAAAACGATAAAAGTGAATGAATACATTTATTTGAAAGATAATATTGTTAGATACTTCAAACATATTATCAGTAAAGGGTTTTATACGTCTATTAAATATCTCTTGATTTTTGGCAAAAAAACTGCACATAATAATGAGTGTATATTTTACGAATTATGCTTATATATATGATTTAAATTTGTATTTAAACTTAGCAGAGGATATAACAAATTACCTAAAATAACATTAAAATTAAAAATGATTAATTATTACTATTTGGTAACACACCTCGAAAACCCTTTGTTTGTAGGAATTGTAGGATATATTAAAAATTTAAAAAAGTTTTTAAAAATTGTTGACATATCTCTAAATAGTGTTATAATCTATAGATGTCAGGGAGGTCCTGATACTAAATATATAATAATCCATTAGAGGAGAAACAATTATGAAAAAAGTATTGCTTACATCAGCTGCAGTTCTTGCAGTATTCGCTTCATCAGCAGCAGTTTTCGCTAACGACGGTAACGTTCACACTGGAAACCTTGATAACAAAACTGAAGCAACTGGTGGTGACTTCTTCACAAACAACGAAGGTGGTCTTACTCAAGCTGCTAAAGATGGTCTTAACAACGTTGATGCAGATTCAACTAAACAAAAATTTGAAGATGCTGGTGAACACATCGAACCAAAACGTGATGCTAACGGAAACATCATCAAAGACGAATTTGTAGTTACTGATAAAGCTAACGCTAACAAAGACGCTAAAGAAGAAGCTAAAGCTGTTAAAGCTGCAGAACAAAAAGCTCCAGCAGCAGCAAAAGCTGACGCTAAAGCTCTTCCAAACACAGCAGCTGTTAAATAATTAACTGCTATTGCTAAAAAGAATATCACTGGGGCTAGGGCTTCGGTGATATTTTTCTATGGATAAAGAAAAGGATTTGACATTTCATGAGTAATCATAATCGTAAATCTACTGGATCTCGCAAAAAACTGATTGCTGGGATTTCAGCCTTAGTCATTGCTGCTTTGGCTGTCTTCCTTGGCTTCCAGTTTATGTCTCCGACAGCATCGTCCTCTAATGGTGTTAAGAGTGTTTTAACGACTAAAAAAGCAAACACTTATAAAGTTTCAGATGAGGAGAAAGCCTACCTCAAAAATAAATTTGATGGTCTTGAGGCGACAAACCCTGATACTATCGCTTATGTCTATGCACCAGGGACTAAATTGGATGAGCCAGTTGTTCAAACAACCGACAATTCAACCTATTTAGATAAAACATTTGATGGAGGAAACGTTCCATATTTGGGAACGGTCTTCATGGATACAGACAATAAGAAAGATTTCAGCGATCGTTTGACATGGCTCTTCGGTCATGCTCGAGGCAGTAAGGTTGCTGATAGTCGTATGTTCAACGATGTTAACTACTATAGTGATCAGTCGTTCTTTGATAAACACAAATATGTTGTTATTGAGACGCCTCAACGTAAGTATTATTATGAAGCGCTTGCTATGGTAATTGTGCCTGAAGACACAGCTTTCTATCGTACATCATTTGAAAGCGATAAAGACTTTAAACAACAGTTGGATATCATCTATGATCAAGCAAGTGTAAAAAACAAGGATTTGAAGGTTAGTGCTTCAGATAAATACCTCGTTCTTTCGACTTGTCGTGAGGAAGATGAAACGATTCGTGCTAATCTCTACTTGCGTCAAATTCCAGACTCTGAAATGTCTGATTTTGTAGCTAAACATGGTAAAGATTTGGAATACACACCAACACGCTAATTATTAACAGAACTCTACTTCGTATGAAGTAGAGTTTTTATCTTGTCTAAGAAAACTGATGCTTTCAATCGTCATGGAATTGAGATGTAACCGTTTATTAATCTTTTTTATCATCAATGGATAAGTTTTTTTGGTACACTAGAAGTATGAAAAAGGAGAGTATTATGAAACAGAGCCAGGCTAAAAAGCGTGACAATGCGATGACTAATAAGATTTTGATGGGGTTGATTGCTCTCGTCTTAGGTTTGCTTTTTCTTGAGATTTTAATTGTTCATAGTAAGAATGAACAGCAAAAGAATGCCTCAAACCAGGTACAGACAGCACGTATCATGGCTAATGGGGACTTGCTCTATCATGACGGTCTCTATATGAGTGCCCTGCAGGCAGATGGCAGCTATGATTTCACGGAGAATTTTACTTATGTGAAGCCGTGGTTAAAGCAGGCTGATTTGGTTTTGGGTGATTTCGAGGGAACGATTAATCCTGATTATCCTTTGTCAGGCTATCCTCTGTTTAATGCTCCTCAATCAGTGACAGCAGCTATTAAGGATGCAGGTTATGATGTTATGGATTTGGCTCATAACCATATCTTGGATTCTGGTTTAGAGGGAGCTTTTACAACGGCTGATGCTTTTAAAAAAGTGGGAATTGATCCTGTTGGTGTTTACGAAAAACCGGTACGAGACAAGGCGCCACTCCTCATCAAGAATGTTAATGGGATTAAGGTTGCAATACTTTCCTATGCTTATGGTTACAATGGCCTAGAGTCGAACTTGACGGATAAAGAGGTTGCAGACCACTTATCGAATTTGGATGAAAAACGTATGAAAGCCGAGATTCAGCGTGCCGAAAAAGAAGCAGATATCACGGTTATCATGCCTCAGATGGGTGTTGAATATCGTTTGGAACCGACAGATGAACAGGTTAAACTCTATCATAAGATGATTGATTGGGGTGCTGATATTATCTTTGGAGGTCATCCTCATGTGGTAGAACCTTCTGAGGTGGTTAAAAAGGATGGACAGCAAAAACTTATTATTTACTCAATGGGGAATTTCATCTCAAACCAGCGCATAGAGACCATGGATGGTGTGGATAGTGCAGAGTGGACAGAGAGGGGTGTCTTAATGGATGTCACCCTTGAGAAAAAGAATGGTCAAACCACGATTAAGACTGCTCAAGCGCATCCGACTTGGGTTAACCGTACGCCTAAAGGAACAACTTCACCAGAGGGATACCCTTTGTATACTTACCAAACTTATATTTTAGAGGATTTCATTAAGGGTGGTAAATATAGAAATAAACTGGATGAAGAAACCAAAGAGCGTATAGATACTGCCTATAAAGAAATGAATGCCCATGTTAATTTAAAATGGAAATAAAGCTAAGATATCGCCTGAAAATGGCGATATTTTTTGTTTATCGACAAGTTACCCACAGACTTATCCACAGGTGTGGAAAAGTCTGTTGATAGTGTTGAATCTTGATTTTTCAAGGTTTTATAAGAGAGATATTATTTAGGTTGTGAACAAGTTTATCCACAAGTAGTTGAGTCAAAGAGAGGGTGTTTTTATAAACGATATTAGTTAAATTTCTCTGAAACATTCGTCTTTTTCAAGAAAAAATATGCAAATTTCATAAAAAATAGCATTTTTAATCAAAATATGCTAAAATTATACAAAATAAAATGATGGAGGCTTCTCATGAAAGCGATTATTACAGTTGTAGGTAAGGACAAATCAGGTATTGTTGCGGGTGTTGCGACTAAGGTGGCAGAACTTGGCTTGAATATTGATGATATTTCTCAAACAGTTCTTGATGAATTCTTTACCATGATGGCGGTTGTATCATCAGAAGACAAACAAGATTTTACACACCTACGTGCTGAATTGGAAGCCTTTGGTGAGTCATTGAACGTTAAAATCAACATCCAAAGTTCAGCAATTTTTGATGCTATGCACAACTTGTAAGATAGGAGTAGCTTAAAATGGATATTAAACAGGTCACAGAAACCATTGCCATGATTGAGGAACAGAATTTTGATGTTCGTACCATTACCATGGGAATCTCACTCCTAGACTGTATCGATTCAGATATCGATAAGGCAGCGGAAAAAGTATATAACAAGATTGTATCTAAGGCTAAGGATTTGGTAACTGTTGGCGACGAGATTGCGGCTGAACTTGGTATTCCGATTGTTAATAAACGTGTATCTGTTACTCCGATTTCAATCATCGGTGCGGCAACAGATGCTACAGACTATGTACCTTTTGCGAAGGCGCTTGACCGAGCAGCTAAGGAAATCGGCGTTAACTTTATTGGTGGTTTCTCTGCGCTCGTTCAAAAGGGTTACCAAAAAGGTGATGAGATTCTTATCAATTCTATTCCACGTGCGCTTGCTGAGACTGATTTTGTCTGTTCGTCTGTCAACATTGGTTCAACAAAGACTGGTATTAACATGACAGCAGTACGTGACATGGGGCGTATCATCAAAGAGGCTTCTCAGGAAGATCCAATGGGTCCAGGTAAGTTGGTTGTCTTTGCCAATGCGGTTGAAGATAATCCATTTATGGCAGGTGCCTTCCACGGTGTTGGTGAGGCTGATGTTGTAATCAATGTTGGGGTTTCAGGTCCTGGTGTTGTGCAACGTGCAGTTGAGAAAGTTCCAGGCGAAAGTTTCGATGTTTTAGCTGAAACAGTTAAGAAGACTGCCTTCAAAATCACACGTGTTGGTCAGTTGGTTGGTCAAATGGCCAGTGAACGTCTTGGTGTCGAGTTCGGTATTGTAGATTTGTCTCTTGCGCCAACACCAGCAGTTGGTGATTCAGTAGCCCGTGTCCTTGAAGCGATGGGTCTTGAAGTTGTTGGTACACATGGTACTACTGCAGCTCTAGCCCTTCTTAATGACCAAGTTAAAAAAGGTGGTATCATGGCATGTAACCAAGTTGGTGGTTTGTCAGGTGCCTTTATTCCGGTTTCTGAAGATGAGGGGATGATTGCGGCTGTTAAATCTGGTCATATCAACCTTGAAAAATTGGAAGCTATGACAGCTATCTGTTCTGTTGGTCTAGACATGATTGCTATTCCTGCTGATACGCCAGATACTACAATCGCGGCCATGATTGCTGATGAAGCGGCTATCGGTGTTATTAACCAGAAAACAACAGCTGTTCGTATTATTCCTTATGGTAAGGAAGGTGACATGCTGGAACTTGGAGGTCTTCTTGGGTATGCACCGGTAATGAAGGTAAACAAAGCTTCATCGGCTGACTTCATTGCGCGTGGTGGTCAAATCCCAGCTCCTGTTCACAGCTTTAAAAACTAAACGGATGATAAATGCTTTGCCAATTGGTAAGGCATTTTCTGATGGTCTCGCTGGCTAGATAGTCGAGGGGATTTGTGCTATAATGAATTCAAAAATGACGGAAAGAAGGGGCGCTATGAGTAAGGTTAGGTTATATATTGCGAGACATGGCAAAACGATGTTTAACACCATTGGTCGTGCACAAGGTTGGTCTGATAGCCCTTTGACCCCATTCGGTGAAGAAGGTATTCGTGAATTGGGGGTAGGTCTGAAAGCAGCAGGTATTCCTTTTAAAGCTGCATATTCTAGTGATTCAGGTCGAACGATTCAAACTATGGATATCATTTTACGTGAGACGGGTTTGGAAACTATTCCTTATAAACGTGACAAACGTATTCGTGAGTGGTGTTTTGGTAGTTTAGATGGTGGCTATGATGGTGAACTTTTCTACGGTGTGCTACCGAGAACAGATGCTTTTCAAGGTAAGGATTTGCATGAGGTAACTTATCCTGAACTTGCACAAGGCATCCTTGATGTGGATACGGCTGGTTGGGCAGAGTCTTGGGAAGTGCTCAGAAAACGTATTATAGAAGGGTTTACAGCTATTGCTGAGGATCTTGATAGGTCTGGTGGTGGTAATGCTATCGTTGTTAGTCACGGTATGACCATTGCAACCTTTGCTTGGTTAATTGATCCTTCTGTCGAGCATCCTTCATTGGACAACGGTTCGGTTACTGTTGTTGCTTATGAAAATGGTAAATTTACATTAGAAGCACTTGGCGATATGACTTATCGTCAGGTTGGGCGAGAGATAATAGAAAAAGAAAATGGTAAAAAATAACTATCCAAGTCGCCGTCAGGCGAAAAAGCAAACCAACTGGTTTTTGGTTATCAGTAGTGTCTTGATTGCAGTCCTTTTAGTTGCAGCAGGACTTTATTCAGTATTTGGTGTCAGTCGTACTGTTCAACAAACCAATGGATCGTCGGTAATAAAAAGTAGTAAGCAAGCTACCGATGCGACTCGAAGCAAGGATACAAAGGGACTACCTGATGTATCGCCTAAAGACTGGGAATTGCTTTTGGTAAATCGAGATAATAAGTCTAAAGAACTTAATCCTGAGATTGTTGATGTCGATGGTGTTTCTGTAGATGCGAGAATTGCTAAGAATGTTAAGGAGTTTTTAGCAGCTGCTCAAGAAATTGATCCAAGTTACCACTTGATATCAGGTTATCGTAGTGTTGCTTATCAGACAGAACTTTATAACAGTTATGTTCAGCAGGAAATGGCTGCTGACCCAAGTTTGACGGAGTCTCAGGCGGAGAAAAAGGTTCAAACCTATTCACAACCACCAGGAGCGAGTGAACACCAGACGGGTCTTGCGATTGATATGAGTACTGTAGATAGCTTAAATGAAGCAGATCCAGATACAGTAGCTAAAGTTAAAGAGTTAGCGCCGAAATATGGCTTTGTTCTTCGTTTTCCAGATGGTAAAACATCATCAACTGGTGTAGGTTACGAGGATTGGCATTTCCGCTATGTTGGTAAAGAGTCAGCAGAGTATATGACTGAACATAATCTTACTTTGGAGGAATATTTGGCATTATTAAAGGAGAAAGCTAAGTGAGACGACGTTTTAAACTAAAAGCCTTCATAACCTTAGTTGCTGTTTTCGCTTTAGGTATTGTCTTACCTTTGATTCTTCATGCCTCTACAGATGATAATGCTCGTTCGGTAAAGGTTGCTTACACGCAGCAAGAGTTTATTGAGACCTTAGCTCCAACAGCTCAAAAGATGTCCAAAAACTATGGTGTGCCAGCGTCAATTCTCCTTAGCCAAGCTGCATATGAGTCGAATTATGGTAGCAGTCTTTTATCTGTTAAATACCATAACATCTACAGTCTGCTAGCTCAGCCGGGTCAAGAACGTATTCGTTTAAAGGATAGTATCTACAGTAAAGGGAAATGGCAATACCAAAAGGTGGATTTTGCAGTTTTTAAGGATTGGTCAAGTTCTATGATGACTTATTTAGAAGAACTTCGCCAAGGAACGTGGGGCGAGTCGACCTATAAAGAGGTGGCAGGAACAACTAGTTATAAAGTTGCGGCAGAAAAACTACAAGCTGCGGGTTTTAGCAGTGATCCAGATTACGCCAAACACCTCATATCTATTATTGAGACCTATCATTTGTCAAAATATGATCGATAAGATTAGAGTACCTCGGAGGTGCTCTTTTTTGCTTCTCTAGGTCTTGAGATGTATTTTTAGCACTCTCTCAAAAAGAGTGCTAATTTTTTGGTTTTTTGGGTTGACATGTTCAAGTTTAGGTGTATAATAGAATCATAAGTTAGCAGTCGACGTGTTAGAGTGCTAATAAATAGAAATGAGGTGACATCGTGATTACGCAAAGGCAAAACACTATTTTGAATTTGATAGTTGAGATGTTCACTCGTACACATGAACCGGTTGGTTCTAAAGCGTTACAAGAATCAATTGATTCGAGTTCAGCGACCATTCGTAATGACATGGCCAAGCTAGAAAAAATGGGCTATCTTGAAAAAGCTCATACTTCTAGTGGGCGTATGCCAAGCCGAGCAGGTTTCCAGTATTTTGTCGCTAATTCTTTGAATCTTGATACGATTGATGAACAAGATGTTTATCAAGTGGTTAAAGCTTTTGACTTTGAAGCTTTTAAACTTGAAGATATCTTGGATGCAGCGGCAAAGCTGCTGGCAGAAATGACAGGATGCACAGCAGTGATTCAAGATGTGGAACCGACACGACAACGTCTGACTGGATTTGACATTGTTCATCTATCCAATCACGACGCTTTAGCGGTTCTTACTCTAGATGAATCTAAGCCTGTGACAGTTCAGTTTGCTATTCCAAAGAATTTCTTGTCTAGTGATTTGGAAATTCTTCATAAGCTTGTTCAAGAACGTTTTTTGGGAAACACTGTCTTAGATATCCATTACCGATTGAGAACTGAGATTCCTCAGATTGTGCAAAAGTATTTCAAGATAACAGATAATGTTCTAGATTTGTTTGATTATATCTTTTCACAACTTTTTAAGGAATTGATTTTCATCGAAGGTAAGGTTGCATCACTGACCTATGCCGACTTAAAAACCTATCAATTTTTGGACAATCCACAACATGTGGCACTTGAGCTTCGATCAGCTATCTCCGATGATGAAGTGACCAAGATTTCGGTTGCAGAATCAACTGAAGAAGCGCTTGCAAATGTCACAGTTATGAGTCATAAATTCCTGATTCCTTATCGTGGGATGGCGCTCATGCATGTGATTGGCCCAGTTGAAATGGATTATCGTCGCATGGTTAGTTTGGTCAATGTTATTAGTAGAGTTTTGGTTATGAAGTTGACGGATTATTACCGTTACCTCAATAGTAACCATTATGAAGTTAGCTAAGATATAACATTTAAAAAGTATAGAAAGAGGTGTATGCCTTGACTGAAGATATTAAAAAAGAAGAAGTGAAAGAAGAGGAAGCTACGGGGACAACTGAAGAAGTTGTAGAGGAAGTAAGCGAACCTTCTGAACTTGAAGAAGCCCAAGCGCGTGCCGAAGAATTTGAAAACAAATACCTTCGTGCCCATGCAGAAATGCAAAACATTCAGCGCCGTTCTAATGAAGAACGTCAACAATTGCAAAAGTATCGTAGCCAAGATTTGGCAAAAGCAATTTTGCCATCACTTGATAACCTTGAACGTGCTCTTGCCGTTGAGGGCTTGACTGATGATGTCAAAAAAGGTTTGGAAATGGTGCAAGAAAGTTTAGTGCATGCTCTTAAAGAGGAAGGGATTGAAGAAATTCCAGCAGATGGTGATTTCGATCATAACTTCCACATGGCTATTCAAACAATGCCTGCAGATGATGAACATCCAGCAGATACGATTGCACAAGTTTTCCAAAAAGGGTATAAACTCCACGAACGCGTCTTACGCCCAGCTATGGTAGTTGTATATAATTAATTGAAAACTTGTCCGAAATGACAGAAAACTATGAATGAAAGATAAAAAAGCAAAATAGAAATTAAGTAAAAAGGGGAAAAACATATGTCTAAAATCATTGGTATTGACTTAGGTACAACAAACTCAGCAGTAGCAGTTCTTGAAGGAACTGAATCAAAAATTATCGCAAACCCAGAAGGTAACCGCACAACTCCATCTGTTGTGTCATTCAAAAACGGTGAAATCATCGTTGGTGACGCTGCAAAACGTCAAGCAGTAACAAACCCAGATACAATCATCTCTATCAAATCTAAGATGGGTACTTCTGAAAAAGTTTCTGCAAACGGTAAAGAATACACACCACAAGAGATTTCAGCTATGATTCTTCAATACTTGAAAGGTTATGCTGAAGATTACCTTGGTGAAAAAGTAACTAAAGCAGTTATCACAGTTCCTGCTTACTTCAACGATGCACAACGTCAAGCAACAAAAGACGCTGGTAAAATCGCTGGTCTTGAAGTAGAACGTATCGTCAACGAACCAACAGCAGCAGCTCTTGCTTACGGTTTGGATAAGACTGATAAAGAAGAAAAAATCTTGGTATTCGACCTTGGTGGTGGTACATTCGACGTATCTATTCTTGAACTTGGTGACGGTGTCTTTGACGTGTTGGCAACTGCAGGGGATAACAAACTCGGTGGTGATGACTTTGACCAAAAAATCATCGACCACATGGTTGAAGAATTCAAGAAAGAAAATGGAATCGACTTGTCAACAGACAAGATGGCTCTTCAACGCTTGAAAGATGCAGCTGAAAAAGCTAAGAAAGACCTTTCTGGTGTTACTTCAACACAAATCAGCTTGCCATTCATCACTGCTGGTGAGGCTGGACCTCTTCACTTGGAAATGACATTGACTCGTGCGAAATTCGATGATTTGACTCGTGACCTTGTAGAACGTACGAAAACTCCAGTTCGTCAAGCCCTTTCAGATGCAGGTTTGAGCTTGTCAGATATTGACGAAGTTATCCTTGTCGGTGGTTCAACTCGTATCCCTGCCGTTGTAGAAGCTGTTAAAGCTGAAACTGGTAAAGAACCAAACAAATCAGTTAACCCTGATGAAGTAGTTGCCATGGGTGCTGCTATCCAAGGTGGTGTTATTACTGGTGATGTCAAAGACGTTGTCCTTCTTGATGTAACGCCATTGTCACTTGGTATCGAAACAATGGGTGGAGTGTTCACAAAACTTATTGACCGCAACACTACTATTCCAACATCTAAATCACAAGTCTTCTCAACTGCAGCAGATAACCAACCAGCCGTTGACATCCACGTTCTTCAAGGTGAACGCCCAATGGCAGCGGATAACAAGACTCTTGGACGCTTCCAATTGACTGATATCCCAGCTGCACCTCGTGGTATCCCACAAATCGAAGTTACTTTCGATATTGATAAGAACGGTATCGTATCTGTTAAAGCTAAAGACCTTGGAACTCAAAAAGAACAAACAATTGTCATCCAATCTAACTCTGGTTTGACAGACGAAGAAATTGAAAAGATGATGAAAGATGCTGAAGCAAATGCTGAAGCAGATGCAAAACGTAAAGAAGAAGTAGATCTTCGTAACGAAGTTGACCAAGCTATCTTTGCGACTGAAAAAACAATCAAAGAAACAGAAGGTAAAGGCTTCGACACAGAACGTGATGCTGCTCAATCAGCTCTTGATGACCTTAAGAAAGCTCAAGAATCAGGTAATCTTGATGACATGAAGGCTAAATTGGAAGCTCTTAACGAAAAAGCTCAAGCTCTTGCAGTTAAACTTTACGAACAAGCTGCAGCAGCACAACAAGCTCAAGCAGGAGCAGAAGGTGCACAAACAGCAGATAACTCAGGCGACGATGTCGTAGACGGAGAGTTTACTGAAAAATAAGATGCAAAGTCCGTTAAAACCTCACAGTGAAAATAGGAAGATTTCTCTTTTTCACCAAGAGGTTAGGGCGTGCTCAGTTCGGTAAGGTGTTGAGCTTAGCTAGTAAATGATAAAAAGAAATCCAGAGGTTGCAAACCAGCCTCTGTTTTTCGCTAAAATAGAGGATGTCGCTTATGAAAAAAGTACTTTGTATCATTTATCCTAATTTTTCTCTCTATGAGATAGCCTCTTTAACGAGTACTTTAGCTCTGTCTTTCGATATAACGATTGATTATGTAGCCTCAGATTATTCGATTGTGGTATCTGAGGACGGCTTGCCCTGTCAACCGACGAAAACATTGGATCAAGTACGTATAGAAGATTATTCTTGTGTCATTTTGCCAGGTATGGTAAATATAGGCCCTGCTCTACAGGATGAGAAATTGATTTCGTTTTTGAGGGGTCTTGGTGAGCAAAATATCTTAATTGCGGCCATTTCGTCAGCACCTCTTTTATTGGCAAAAGCAGGCTTGTTGAACGGCACGAAATTTACAGGTGGAATTTGGCAAAACTTCTTTGACTATTTTGAATTTCTTCCACGTGAAAATTTCCAACCTAAAGTGGTTGTACAAGATAAAAAAATCATTACAGCCATAGGCTTTGCACATCAAGAGTTTGCAAGAAAAGTGATTCTTAGTCTAGGGTTGTCAGATTATACGGACAACTATTTTAAAGAACAGAACGAGTACGCTGAAGAGGATTTGATATTTACTCTATCAGACGAAGAGTTTGATGAAGTGAAGCGAAGTATAGAAAAGACCCTCTAAAGATTTACATGAAAATTATAGAAAGGAACAAAGAGTGTTCGAGAAATTGAACACGAGCGGAAAGCTAGGAAATTAGATAAACCTCCTAAGAAATCATGATTTCTTGTCGGTTTCCTAAATTTCAGTCGCTTTCTGTTCGCTCTTAGTATCTTGTATGAACAATACCGAATATTACGATCGTCTTGGGGTATCTAAGGATGCCTCTCAAGATGAAATTAAACGTGCCTATCGTAAGATGTCTAAGAAATACCACCCAGACATTAATAAAGAACCAGGTGCGGAAGAAAAATATAAAGAGGTCCAAGAGGCCTACGAAACTTTAAGTGATGACCAAAAACGTGCAGCCTATGACCAATACGGACCAGATGGTGCGAATGGTTTTGGTGGTCAAGGAGGCTTTGGTGGCTTCGATGGTGGTGCAGGCTTTGGTGGCTTTGAGGATATCTTCTCTAGCTTTTTTGGTGGTGGTGCTACTCGTAACCCAAATGCTCCACGTCAAGGTGATGATCTTCAGTACCGTGTCAACCTAAGCTTCGAAGAGGCGATTTTTGGTGCCGAAAAAGAAGTTCACTACAATCGTGAAGCGACATGTAAGACATGTTCAGGATCTGGTGCAAAACCTGGAACAAGCCCTGTAACTTGTGGTCGCTGTCATGGTCAAGGGGTTATCAATGTTGATACGCAAACACCACTTGGTATGATGCGTCGTCAAGTAACCTGTGATGTCTGTCATGGAACAGGTCAAGAAATTAAAGAGCCATGTCAAACTTGTCACGGAACAGGACATGAAAAACAAAGCCACAAAGTATCTGTCAAGATTCCAGCAGGTGTTGAAACAGGTCAACAAATCCGTCTTGCGGGTCAAGGTGAAGCTGGTTTCAATGGTGGTCCTTATGGAGACCTCTTCGTAATCATCAATGTTAATCCAAGCGATAAGTTTACTCGTGATGGATCAACAATTTACTATACACTTAACATTTCCTTTGTCCAAGCAGCTCTTGGTGACACTGTCGAAGTACCAACAGTTCACGGAAACGTTGAGATGACCATTCCAGCAGGAACTCAAACAGGCAAAACTTTCCGTCTAAAAGGAAAGGGTGCTCCACGTCTGCGTGGAGGTTCACAAGGGGATCAACACGTTACAGTTAAAATTGTAACTCCTACGAAGCTAAACGATGCTCAAAAAGAAGCTCTCCTTGCATTTGCCAAAGCAAGTGGTGATGAAAAAATCGCACCACAGAAAAAAGGTTTCTTCAATAAAGTAAAGGATGCCTTAGAAGATTTATAAAGGAAGGACGCTGAAGGCGTCTTTTTCTTGTCTTACGAAAACCACTAGCTGTGCTAGTGGTTCCGAAAAGCTTTTAGCGATGTATCAAAAAAAGTCCCCCTAAA
>NZ_JACLQV010000029.1:0-14262 GCF_016648915.1 Streptococcus sp. 3.1
GTTCCGTTCCACAGTATCATTTAAAAATCATTTTCACACCCTTTCGTCTATTAGTATAGAAGAAAGCTCTCAGCACACAATATCCACTTGTAGTTTATAATAACTATCTCCTCCTTTACACTTTAATTCAAATCTTTATTAAAAAATATTTCATCTTATTTAACAAGAAACCATATTTATATAACAACATAAAATACACTAAGTTATTTTATTGAACATATATCGTACTTTATCTATCCGACTATTTGGACGACGGGGCTGGCAAACAGGTTCACCGGTAGTAACATGGTACCCTTTTAACTCTGTTAAACAAACACTACGTCCATTTGTAAAGAAAGTTAAATCACTACGATATTCTTGAATACACCGAGCAGGGATTTCTCCACTAAGAATGACCTCATTATTTTTCAATTGAGTGTCTACGATGTTCGCACAATATTTAGGAGCATCGTTGTATGCTCGTGAAAGATATTCCTGTGGCGCATAAATTTTAAAACTAAGATATGGCTCTAACAATTCTGTTCCAGCTTTTTTTAAGACTTGTTCCAATACAATAGGAGCAAGCATCCGAAAATCTGCTGGGGTACTAACAGGGCTATAGTATAAACCGTACTTAAAACAGATTTTACAATCCGTCACATTCCAACCATATAATCCTTGTTCGCAACCATAGCGTATCCCTTCCATAACTGCATTTTGAAATGATTGATTTAAGTATCCAAGAGAAACCGAGCTCTCATACTGCATTCCACTTCCCAACGGAAGCGGTGATACAGATAAACCAATGGAAGCCCAGAAAGGATTTGGCGGCACTTCGATGTGAATGGTATATTCTGCATTTTTTAACGGTCTCTCCATATAAATGACTGTAGGCTCTTTTAGTTCTATCTCCACATGATACTTTTCTTGCAACAGTGCACTAATCACTTCCATTTGTACTTTCCCTAAGAAAGAAAGTATAATTTCATGTGTCGTAGAATCCACGTAATATCGTAGAAGCGGATCACTATCTGAGATTTCCAAAAGGGCATCAAGCAACATTTCTCTCTGTTCAGGTTTACTCGGTTCAACAGTTGTTTGTAGTAGAGGGTGCGGATTTTCAATCTTTTTTCTCTGTGGCAATAGTTTTGTATCTCCAAGAACACTATTTAACTTCAAAAACTCATTTTGCAAAATAACAATTTCTCCAGAATAAGCTCTATCAATCTTACATAATTCACCATTTATTGAAGTATACATTTCTGTAACTTTTATTTTTTCTTTTTCTGATACTCTAACCGAATCTCGTAAATGTAGTACTCCACTATAAAGGCGTATATATGCAAGACGTTGTCTTTTTTTTGTATATTCAATTTTGAAAACATTTCCGCAAAGTTCAGACGGACCTCGATGTGTTGATGAATAAAATTTATTCGTAATCACTTCTATAAGGTTATCAATCCCTATATTGTTTTTTGCACTTCCGTGATAAACAGGGAACAGGGAACAATTATGAAATCTTATGCTTTCCTCTTGTTCGAGTTCCAATGCTTCTAATGATTTACCGGACATATATTTCTCTAAAAGGTCATCGTTTCCCTCTATTACCGTATCCCATTGTTCAGATTCGGTAAAGTTCGTCACACACATATTAGGATACAGTTCTACCTTCTGTTTGATTACAATTTCGGCAGAAAGTTTCTCTTTAATATCCTGATAAACCGTTGATAAATCAATTCCATTTTGGTCAATCTTATTGATAAAAAAGATTGTGGGAATCCCCATTTTCCTAAGTGCATGAAATAATATACGAGTTTGTGCTTGTACGCCATCTTTTGCAGAAATCAGTAGAATTGCCCCATCTAAAACTGATAATGAACGATATACTTCTGCTAAGAAATCCATATGTCCTGGCGTGTCTATGATGTTCACCTTCGTATTTTCCCACTGAAAAGAGGTTATTCCTGTCTGAATTGTAATTCCTCTCTGACGTTCTAAAAGCGTATTATCCGTCCTCGTTGTACCTTTGTCCACGCTTCCTAATTCTGTAATCGCTCCACTGTTATATAATAAGCTTTCTGTTAAGGTAGTTTTTCCTGCATCAACATGAGCTAAAACTCCAATATTAATAATTTTCATGTGATTTTCCTCCATTCAAAAACCCAAAAGGGCATAAAAATCCCAGTGATAAATACTTTTATCACTGGGATTTTTATGCATAACCATAGGTATACAAAGCATACAGATATTCTCTGGATACTTTAGAATCACATGATAAAGGTATTCTTAAACTGGGTACAAAAAACTAAGCCCTCCTAAAAAAGGACATCTAATTATTTGTTCCCGCTATCAAATTGACAGTTTATTTAAGAATACCTTGCCGCATATTTATTAACTCCTTTTAAATAGTCACTTAAATAATAGCACGTAAGAGCATATTTGTAAAGGAATCTCCAATTTTTTATCAAAAAGAGTACATGATTACAAAGTATCTGTAATCATGTACCAATATTTGTTATTTTACAATCTTCCAATTACTCCCGTTCTTTTCAAGTACCAAATCAAATTGAGATACCTGCGTTGCTTTGGTCTGCTGGTCGATATACTCCACTGTCAGCGATACCGTGACTTGATTATCCTTACGATTGTGAATAGGATTTACCAGTTCTTGAAAGATGTACTCTTTTCCGATTGGTTTTAATATCCCGTCATTCACATAGTAGGAAAGTTCACTGGCTGTCGCTGTAGGATAGAGCTTGAAGAACGTCGTTAAAAACTCATTGATTTCATTGGTTGTAATGGAATCAACCGTCCCCTCACTTTCAATGGCTTTTGGTTTATAACTTGATTTCTTAGGTATGTTGGTAATGGTCGGATTCTTAACCAGTACCATATTTCCAGAACCATCTACATAGACACTCACTATATAAGCAGAGTGGACGGTCTTTGTATTTTCTCCCTCTGTAATGAGCTGGTCTACACTGTAGGTTACATTAAACTCATTGTCGCCAGTTGGCTCTACCGTCCATATCTGAAATCCTCTTACAGAAGACGATACAGGAATATCTTTGCGTACTGTATCAACATTGAGAGCTTGAAGTTCATCTGTCAGATAGCCTTTTAGACTTTCCATTCGATTATCAATGGACTTATCGGATTGCTCCCATGAATAGTAGACTTTCGCAAAGTTCTCTACAAAATTTTCTACATGATGAGTATCAACGTATTCCTTTTCTATGATAGTTGTTTCGTGAATAGTATGAGTATCTATAGCTGTAAAGTGCTTGAATATCGCAAAGCTGAAACTAAGCCCTAAAAGTACCCACAAGGCAATCACAACCTTTTTATGAGGATTGACCTTATAGACACGAGGTTTCTTTTCCTTTGGTATCTGTTTTTCTTTATTCTGATTTTTTCTAAATTTCATCATTAAATCTTCCTTTCTCATTGTTTGATTCGTCCTGCTCCCACTAAATGCTGTTGCCAGTAGGGGCTTGTTAAGTCGGCATAACCGATTGGGTCGCCTGCATGAAACATACGGTTATTGCCAAGGTATATCCCAACATGAGTAATATAAGAGCCAGCGTTATAGGTAGAATGAAAGAAAACCAAATCGCCAGCTTGTGCTTCCGATAGTGGGATATGCTGGGTCACATCATATTGCTGTTGTGCGGTTCGTGGTAAGTTAATTCCAGCTTTTCCATACGTCCATTGTGTCAGTCCGCTACAATCAAAAGAAGTAGTCGGGGAAGCTCCACCGTAAACGTATCGCCAGCCCTCATATTTCAGTGCTTCGTCCATGATGGCTTGTACCGTATCATCATCAAACTCTGTTGTGACAAGATACTGCGTTACCAGTTGCACATAAAACATATTGCCATAGTTGTATCGCCAGCCCCCATTGATAGGTATGGCTATGGGATTGGGGTAAGACACTTTTTCGCCACCTGAATACTCTTTTGAGAAACTTTGAGCCAGTTCAAAGGTATATTTATTTCCACGATTAGCCACATACCCTAAGAAACCACCACCATAATTGTAGGACTGGATAACCGATTCTAAATCTACACTGAGCCTTTCGCTACTGGCTAATAATTCACTGAAATACTTCACACCTTGCTTAATGGATTCTTCTGTACTCAATGAATTAGGTGGAAGACCGAGGGATTCCGAGGACTGCATAACATCTTCCGCAGTACCGCCCGATTCCACCTGTATAATCGCAAGAAGTATGTTGACATATTCTTCAACGCCATATTCTTTGGCATATTTTTCTACCATAGGCTTATGAGCCAGCACTTCTGCGGAAACATTCACACCTCCATAATGAATATTGGAAATTCCGCTGTCCTGTTCATCTGAAAATAAAATGGCAACAAACAGAAGCAGTGAGAAGACCATCAAGAATAATCCAGAACCACCAATCACTAAAGTTTTCAACTTCATGGTTTCTTACCGACTTTCTTAATGGTGGCGGTTTTGATTGGTGGTCTACTTCTTGTATTTTGTAGTGGTACTCTTTGAACAGTAGACGGACGTTCTTTTGTGATTGGACGTTGTGAAGTTCTATCTGCTGTAGTGGTTGAAGTTGCTGGCTTTTGAACGGTTTTTTCTTGAACGGTATTGCCTTGGCGTTCCACTTTTGGACTTGAAAAATCGGACTTAACTGCTGGACGCTCTTGTTTGGCTTGTTGAGATTCCTTATATGAAGTCTGAATATTAGACTGTTTTGAGGTCTGTTCATCATGATATTGTTCTTGTCTTGTAGTCGGTCTTTCATGAACAGAAGAAGCAGGCTGTTTTTTCTGTTTGACCTGTTCCATTTCAGAGCGACGCTTCGCAATGGTTTTTCGCCTTTGTTCCTGCTGTTCCTTGCGTCCACTGGCTCTGTCCGCTTTGGTTTGAGAAATACTACTGGTTAAATCACGGACATTCTCTTTTACTTTGGATTTTCCTTGATATACTGCATATCTTGCATTGGTCGGCAAATCTTTAACCTGTTCTTTCAAACCACTAGCAGTGTCTACCATTCTGTCTTTGGTATCAGCTACTGTACCGATGGTTTGACCGATACGTTTTCCAAGTGTTGATTTTTCCTTTCCGTCTGGTCGGGAGTGATCTGCTTGTGTCCTTGCAGAACTCCCCGAACCCGACTGTCCTTTTTTACCTGTAACAATGGCAGACCCAGCCCCTAGAGTAGTCATGGAACGTCCAAGTTTCCGCTGTAGACGGTGCATGTGAGCGTGCATAAGCATACGAGGTTTTCTCATCACACGACTTCCCACACTTTGAGAATCGTTACTCTGTAGAGAAAACATACTCATTAAATCGCCCAGCTTGAAGTAGATTCCTGCAAAGGTCACAATCTGTAGAAAAGCAATCAAAAAGAACGGATAACCAGCCGATAAGGTATAGAGCATGGTTGAAATACTAAATGCTGTCGTAATAATCAATGTGATTCCAGCTCGTGTCAAAATGGTATTAAAGAGCTTTGTTATGGCTCGTTTTGACATACCATCAAATGATGGAATCATGCTTAAAATAAAGCTCACAGGCAGAAACATAGCATAGATGATAAAAAGTACCTGCGAGAAAATCATGATTCCTGTTAATAGGAATACAAATATGGAAATCCCAATATTGAAGACAAATAGGAAGAAGACTGTACCTAAACGGTTAATGGTCTTTGTAATGGTTAGATTGGTATTGCTTCTGTCTTCAATTTCTTCCGCAACAATTTTTTCTCTGTCTTCGCCATTGTTGGAATCTGGGCTGGTGGAGAGCAGGCTTTCCACACGGTCAATACCGATACTTTCAATGTCTGAACTGTTGTATTGAAGCAGTAGCCACGGTTGCTGAACCTGTATGGAAAACAGGCTATCTCTGATTAAGTCCACGCTGTCCTTGCCTTGACTATCGGAATGGGGCATGACAATCTTCGTGCCAAGTGATAAACTGGCATTACTGATGTCTGATGAAAAGTCATTGATTTTTTTAATGTAGTCGGGAGCGTAGGCAATAAAGGAAGCCGATAGGATAAACACCAGCACAAAATTCATAATGGCATGAATTGCCTTTGTGGTTTCTCTCTTTATCAGTCCCGTATAGGCAACATAAACCCCAAGAACCAAAATCAAGAGTAAGAGGAATCCAACATAGAAACCCTCTGTTGAAAATCCGTTTGCACTCACACCAGCTAAGGTCTGCATATTCTTACCAATGGAATCTGCTGTAGCGGAAATGAAGTCTAAGGAATAGGCTTCCTGTACTAAGTAACCTGTCGCATTGGAAACATACAAACTGATTGTCCAAATAAAATTGGTAATGGCATATAGTCCATACATGACCTGTTTTCCAATCCCGTCCGACCAGTTCCACGGAAGCCAGCCCCAGCTATTATCCACATAAAAATCCAGTTGATAGTTTTCAAGTGGGTATCGGCTGTATTCATTTGCCACATTGACCGTATCATCTACCAAGCCCGCAGCTTGAACCACCGTTCCCAGCATGGCTAAAAGAAAAATGGCAATCACAAGTGTGAAAGCCACTGTCATTGCCACTTTACCTAGACGTTTCAGCGTCCAGTTTGATTTTATTCTGTTTACTATTGATGGTTTCACATTTACACCTCTTTTCGCACAGGTGGTCTGGTATCAAAGGCATGGAGCAGTTCTTCAAATACAGGGTGGAACTGTATCACACCGACACGACCATATAAATCACTGATAAGGCATTGCCCGTTTTCCAAATCACGCAATCGCTTCTGATTGTTTTCGTCCTCTGGGTCTACACCAAAAAAGGCTAAGGTCTTTTTAATCTCGTTAAGGTCAGTGGAACGAAATGCAAATTTTAAGCCGAGGTTATTTTTCAGTTTTTCATCTAAGAGGTCGTCTGTATTTTGGGTCACGAAATATACCCCAGCGTTCATAGCACGACCAGCCCGAACCAGCTTCATAGATAGTGTTTTTCCTTGTGCTACCTGTAAAAAGCTCCATGCTTCGTCTAAATCTACAATCTTGAAAATGCTTCGGTCTGTATGGATAAAGTCTAAAGCAAAGGTACTAATGACAATCAGCATAGCAACGGATAAAAGCTCCATAGTGGTATATTCCTCAAAGGAAGTTTCCTTGTCGGGAAGTACCAAGTCCGCAACCTGTATAATGTTCAGTTGTTTTTCTAAGCTGATAGACTGCTCCACATAACCATTACTGAATAATAAATGTGCAAAGTCATAGTCTGTAAAACTTTCGATATGGTCGGCTATACTGGTACTTAGTGGCGTATTCTCAACCCGTAATTCCTCAATCACTTTCATCAACCCTCGTACTTCACTATTGGTTACTGCACGAATGGCTTTTCTAAGGATTGGGAAGCGTTCCCCATCACGAGAGGAAATCCCCGTAAGGAATGTCAGAATATCAATAGCCAGTGATTCAGAATCTTTGGGATTTTTCATAATCACATAAGGGTCAAGTAAGCCTTTGTTTTTCTCATCAGAAGTCAGAGTGACGATATTGATTTCATGGGAAATCTCTGGCAAGGTTTCTTTCCATCTGCCACGTTCTGCTTTTGGGTCTACAATCACTGCTTGTGCCCCATAAAGCACCGCATAATAGACGATAAGGTTATTCGCAAAGGATTTACCACCACCCAGCGAACCAACAAAAGCCGACGCTAACGCATTGGTTACTGAACCCTTAACCCCTTGACTGGCAAGAGCAGGTTTCAGATAGACATTGCGTCCAGTATCTAAGCTGTAGCCAACATAAATCCCCTCATTTTCCCCCAGCATTTGAGTAGCACCAAAACCTAAACCAGCGAGGAAATCAGAGGTCACGTATTGAATATAATCATTCATATAACGCTTGCTGGCAGGTAAAAATTCTTCATGTAAGCCGAGCATATCCCCAAATGGTCGTACCAGTTTTACGCTTAAATCGTCATAAAAATCTTTCACTTCATTACAACGACGTTTGAGTTCGTCAAGATCATTTGCTGATACCCTTACCACATAAGACAGCTTGTACATAGATTCCTTGCTTTGGTCTAAATTGGTTTCCAGCTCATTCACACTTTCCAGAGCTTCCGCCACATTGGAGCTGGTTTCATTATCACTTTGCCAAGCGTGGTTATCCAAGTCTTTCAGTTCTTTCTTTTTATTGCGGACAGTAGATAGGGCTTTACGATTCGCTACAATTTCCACATTCATTGACGTATCAATCGGGAATGTAAATTGCTGTTGCTGGTAGTAGAAGATTTCAGAGGACGGGAAGTCCAGTTCTCCGACAATGCTGTTAATGGTAAAGTAAGCTACATAGACGGTTTCATCTTCCTGCTGGATTTTCAAATATCGCTGTTTTTCTTCCACCAAACAGCGAGTAGGCTTAATCAAGTCATAGTATTTAATCAGCGTTTCATTATCCAGCTTTTTCTTTGATAGATGGTACTCATACTCTTCATAGGCAGTGCCTGTCTGTCCGTAAAGGTGTTCAATCAGATAGCCGAAGTCGTCCTTATCTAACCTGCGGATTTTGAAACGACGAGAGATTTTATTTTCTAAGAGCTTTTCCATCTTCTGAAAACGCAGGATTTCATCATTACTCATACTAACAAAATCGCCCATCAGCTTATGGTTCACATCATAGACAAAATCAGACAAAGCATTTTTTGCTTCAACGGTAAGACTTTTCATAGAAAACTCCTGATCGTTGAGAAGCAACTTAAAGCCGATAAAGAAACGGTAGTTCACTTGATTTTCGCCAATCATGGATATTAAAGCGTCTGTCTGTTGGTCGATTTTGTCATAGGCAACCGCTTTGAGCTTGCCAGTGACTTCATTTTTGGAACGCTCTTGTGCAGAACGTATGCTGGATTCTGTACTGATTTGTAAAGCATGAATTTTGCCATCACGATTTTGTGCGATAAGCTGTCTGAAAGAATCATGCACTTGTATTTTCTGTTCTGGACTTAGAAATGAGTAATTGTAAGGAACAAGCTCATAGTAAGCATAACATTCCCCGTCTTTATTCCAGACGAGATTGTTTTCAATGTATTTAATTGGATATGCCATAAAATTCACTCCTAACTGCTGTAATGGCTTCTTGTGGCTGGTTTCTGCCAAGCGTTACTTTTTTTCCTGCATAGGTCAGCTTTGGTCGCAGTGCATAAGCAATGACAGACTTCAAAAATCCATAAGGCTTTTTACCATCAAAAGTTTTTGTAGACATAAACCATGTGAAAGCCACAGGAATCCCAAAGTATTTGAGAAATGCTCCCTCTATCATGGAAAGAGGGGGCAAGTTGCCAAGTATCATCACTGCAAAGAGTGACACGACAAACCATGTCATTTGCGTAAAGGTTATGGGAAACGGAAGTCTAAAATCATTGATAGAATACAGTACCTTTTCCACAGACCAGATACTGGTATAGCTTCGTATTTTCTTCATGTAATCAATCCTTTCATAAAAAATAGGGGTAGCTGATTGAGCCACCCCGTAAAATAGAAAATCTGCCAGTAGTAATGTACCGACAGATTTAATAGACGATTTCAAAAATCCCATGATTGGTTGAGATAAACGTTCCTGAAAGGTCTAAATCCCGACCATAGGCTTGATAATCAATATAGTTTTGAAGACTAGCTGGTACTTCGCCTAAAGCACCCGTTTCTTCAATGTAGTAGCGTGCCACGTCATACATATCATCACAATCGGAATGAATGATAATATCCTCTTGATGTTCGCTTAGTTCTTCAATGCTTGAAAAATGAGTGAGCAGAGCAGATAGCTCCGATTGTAATTCTTCGGGTAATTCCGATACCATTTCCCATAGTCGATTGAGTTCGCCAATGGAAGTGTATTCGTCAACCGTAAAGGGTAACTCGTAGTCATGAATGGCGTATTCCTCATATTCATCATTCAAGCCGATTTTCTCTTTGACTTCCTCAAAGTCAATGGGAAAGGTAAACCACGCACCGACCAATTCGCCCTCATTGTATTTGCCTAAATTCGCAATATAGACTTGCATATCGTCCATATATTCACGTCCTTTCTTTGTAGAGATTCAAAAATCCCTACCGCACTTCGTTTGGTGTACCATTCCTTTGCGGAACATAAGAAAACCACTTATATTCCACAAAAGAACGGTTTTATTTAAGCACCAATAATGCGATTGAATAGCTCTAGTAAAATGTCTTTTACTCCAGCAGCGTTGAAGACTAAGCCAACCGCAATAATCGCAATAATTAAAAAGCCAATCAGTTTGCTAAACTCACGCTTGAAGCCAAGATACAAGCCAATCACAACGATTGCTAAAAGCACCAGTGATTGAGCGTTTGATAGAAACCAGTTATAAAGGTTTTGTCCAAAATTCATAAAAATGTTCTCCTCTCTATATTCAATGAATTTGTATTTGAGTTATTTTTTTGTTGTTATCACGTCCTGTTCTTTTACTGACTGTTGCTTCAAAATCTGCTTGTGTCGGTCTGTCAGTTTCGCATGGTCGAGAATGTCTTTTACAACCTGCGTCTGGTTGATTTCATCAAGTTTAATCGCAACCTTTAAGGTCGGGGCAACTTGATGAGATAGCCAGTTCAGCGTCCTTTGGAAGGAGTAAGGCTCTGGTTTTGTGGTTAGTTTTAATCGTTCACGATTGTTCCCAATAAACCAAGCCCATTCTTCATTCAGTTTCCAATCAGAACGAGGTTTGGAATCGTCTTTATCTACAAAACGGATATACCGATTGATAATTTTAAAGGCGGTATGCTCTGGATTGTCATAGACGAGTAAATCACGGACTGCATAATAGGCACGCTCATTTTTCAATCGAATCTCAAAACGGTTTTTTACTTCTGCGTCTTCAATGGGAATATCATTTTTCTTGTACTGCTCGTAGTCCTTTTCATAGATACAGAAATAAACTTCACTTTGTAATGAACCGATATAGAGGGTGTTTCCCATACATTCCTTTTCCTCTTTGCGTACCAGTTCGCCACTGCGATAGCTTTTAAAACTGCGGAAGACGGAGATACATTCTTCCTGTTGGCATTTTTCAGTGAGTACAGGGATATTTAAAATCCCTGTCTTATCGTTAATGGCAAGGTCAAGGCGTTTCATCACACCGCCAGCCACCAAAACGTCCATAAAGAACTCATACCAGCTTCTTTGTTGTGCCAGAAGATAGCTTTCAAATTGTCTGCACCCACGACCTTTCAATTCCACCAGAACTCCTTTGTCCAGTTCATGGGAGCAAAGGACGAATATGTCGCCTAAAGCATAATGCTCTGAATAAGAATAGAAACCATAGTCCTCATGAAGAAAATAGGACAGTTTCAGTTGTAAGATGTTTTCGACCACCTGCTGTACGTCTGTTGTCGGAAAGCGAATTCTTACATAATCAAACAGCATTTCAAGGGGAGCGTCGGGATTGAAGCGTTCCAGAGCTTCCCAAAGGGACTGCTGTAAATCCTCTGATGGCTTGACTTTTCCTGTTTCAATATCGCTTAGATACTGCCTTGTAATACCAGTCGCAACAGCTAAACGGTTTTGAGATAGTCCATAAGCCAAGCGTTTTTCTTTTAAATGCTGTAACCAAGTTTGTTCATTCAGTAAAAATCCCTCCAATCAAAAAGGCGTATGTCAACTTTTAAAGCCCATTTGACATACGCTGAAATTTTGTAAATCCCTTGTAACCAAAGGATTTTCTAATGTTTTTTTGACTGTTTCCTGTCGATTTGTACCCCCCTGTTAGATACGGGGGGTTAAGTGCTGGCGTGGCTATTGCCACACCAGCCAGCAAGATCAGTCCACACCTGCGACTTCCGCTTCGCACGTCGCCTGCGTGGACTGTCTGCTGTTGGATAACTTTTTAATTTCCTCCAAGAAATCATATCCTTTTGGTACAAGGGGAGTATAAAACTCTGATATGACACTTGTTCCTACATCAACATAGCCACGACCTTTGATTCGCTTTAAGAAGAAATCCTTTTGTACGTCACTGCCAAACATCATGCCATAGCCCATTTCAGACATACGACCTAAAGCCACTCTGAAATTAAACTGATCACGGATTCCGTCGCCTAAATATTTTGCGTCTGGACGTTGACAAGCCAGTATTAGAAAGAAGCCAGCTTGACGACCTAACATGACAATCTGTTTCAGCTTATTCATAACTGCGGTGTTTTCTTTTGTTCCCAGCATTTCCATGAAAGCGACGTATTCATCAAAGATTAAGAAGTGTGCCGGGAGACCTAAGTAAGCATAATTTTTGCCAGTCTTATAGTTCTTCATCTGCTTCATTTCCTCACTACGTTTCATCATTTCTTCATAGAATGTTTCAATGCAAGAAAGCAAGTCTTCTTTTCTATAGTAGACATTTGCCATCACAGAACCTAAGTCCGCAAGATCAGCATTTTTCGGGTCAAGAATATACAGTTTTGAATCTGTATGAAGCAAGGCTTCAATCAGTGTCAGTATAAAGTAAGTTTTACCGCCACCTGTACCACCAGCAATCAACATATGAGGGAGCTTATCATATTCCCACCATACGTTTTTCATTAAGCGAAGTTTACCATCTTTAGCTTCTACTTCATCAATAGAAATACGACTGGCTATGGTGTCATAGAGCAAAGTATATTCCACATAGGAATCCTTTAACTCTTTATCCGTCAGCTCACAGTACAAGCCACTCTCTAATTTCTTTTCCAAGTGTAAGAGTTGGTCTTGATATTTTCCCAGCGTGATTTCCACCCGTATCTGTATCAAGCCATTTTTAAGTCGATAATACATTTTAGGGAAGTAGGTTATCTTTTCCTTTGTACGACCAGCACTATCTTTAAAGAAACCCTCTGTTTTGACCTGTTCAGATTCATACCACTTGTTTTCAAGTATCATCTTTGCCAGTTTTTGACGGTGGTAAAGTTGTTTAACCGTATCATAGCGAACCCGTTTGAATACAAACGCTACCAGCAAGCAGATAAGAATTGCGACACTGAAACTGATAATTAAATAGGGAATGTCAATCTTATCTGCTTGTGATAGGTTAAAATCCTGCCAGTTGATCTGCTGGATTGTCTTCACATGAAACAGTCCGACAACCAGCAGGAAAACAGGCAGGAGTGACGCTATCGTAAAATGAAAGACTAAATCTTTACCAGATGGGCGAATCCTTTTACCACGCTGTTTCATGCGAAAAAGTCTCCTTTCTACCTAGCGACTATTTGTCTTGTGTCGGTTCTTTCTTTGCTTGTGGTTGAGCTTTGAATGAACTAGAATCCTTTGTCAGCACAATATCGTCTGCCTTGATATACCAGTCAACATCTGCTCCTTGATAGGTGGCAGTAGCAACGGTGTCCGCAATGGGATTGATAAGTTCCACCCGTGCGTTATAATCAAACTCTTTCAAAGGCACGCTGGCAGGAATACTTACTTGAATCATGCGTCCTTGTCCTTTGGATTTTAAGTCATAGGTACGTTCCTTGATTTCATCTGAAACCGACCCGTCTTCATTTTGGATTCTCACTTCACGACGTAGAGCAGAGAATTTCAATTCTCCAAAAGTCGTGTCTTTATCTAATACAATGCCATTTGCTAATCTCATCATTTTTCCTCTCTTTCTTTATTCTTTTATCATGTCGTCAGCATGTAAAAGGTAATTTGTAAAACCACGAGTGCCGATTTTGTAGCCCTCTGCGGTAATACGTGGATTGACTAACTTCACACGTTCCTCAAAGTCGAAATGTTTTTCGCCAGCTTCAGCAGGAAGCACCACCACAATATCATCTGCTCTTTGAACATCAGAATAGAGATTATAGCTTCTTGATAAGACAGTTAGCCGTCCGTTGATTCTTCGCTGAACGACTTTATCCTCGCCAGCAAATTCTAAATTGCCGAATGTTTTTTCCATGTTGGGAATCACAAATTTAAGTTCCATATTTTTACCTATCCTTTCTTTTTTATTGGCTGAATGAATGTTTGATGGTCTTAAAGAGTGGGGAACGACCTTTTGATTCTTGATTTTTTGTTTTCATAAGTTCACTTCCTTTCAAAATCGGGTAAAAAAATAGACACCTCATTTTTTGAAGTGTCTACCTATTAAATATTCAAATTTTATTGGAAGTATCTTTATATCTTCACTTTTCAAGGATAAATCGTCGTATCAAAGCTCATTCATAAGTAGTAAATTAGTAGTAAATTGAGTGGTTTTGACCTTGATAAAGTGTGATAAGTCCAGTTTTTATGCGGATAACTAGATTTTTATGCTATTTTTAGCTGTCTCATATACAAATCT
>NZ_JACLQV010000003.1:0-212749 GCF_016648915.1 Streptococcus sp. 3.1
AAGGGAAACCATTCGGTAGGCCTTTAGGCCTCGGCCGGTAGCAGAGGCTTTCAGCCGAAGAGCAAGCCACCCGTTCTCATGGGTTGTTTTGACTGATCTGTTTGTCAACCGTAGTGAGTGACGAAAAGCTAATATCTAGAGAGGACATAGTGGTATAGGGTAATCAAGTTTTGCTTGAATCTCGATATGAGTGTTAGTTTCAAAAACAAGTGAAATCTTGATATTTTACTCTTTATTTCCGATTAATTCGGTGGTATTCTTAATAGGTCTTATAAGTTCTTCCTAATGATGGTTTGGTCGCTTTTCATTATAGTTCTTATGGGACTTTTTGTGTATACTCAAAAAGCTCTATAAGAACTACAGTGGTTTTTATCCGCTTCAGAAATTATAGAGCCTATCATTTTTATAGTGACATATATGTCTCTATTTTATTTCTTATGTATCTCTTATAATAGGTTTCGTAATTATTTTAATTGCAAATATTTTATCTATTTATAGGAGGTTTAATGGAACAAGAAGTTTTTGTTCATGCATATGAAGTTGTAAGGCCGATTGTACTTAAGGCTAGTAGACAATATTTCATCCAACTTTGGGACCAAGCTGATATGGAGCAAGAAGCTATGATGACGCTTTATCAGCTTTTAGAAAAGTTTCCTGAATTAAAGTCTGATGATGATAAGTTACGGCGATATTTTAAAACGAAATTTAGGAATAGACTTAATGATGAGGTTAGAAGGCAGGAGTCTGTAAAACGACAAGCTAATCGACAATGTTATATCGAAATTTCAGATATTGCTTTTTGTCTCCCAAATAAAGAGTTAGATGCTGTTGATAGGCTTGTTTATGACGAGCAGCTTAATGCTTTCCGTAATCAGTTGTCTTCGGAAGATTCTACTAAGTTAGACCGTTTGCTAGCTGGGGAGTGTTTTAGAGGTCGAAAAAAGATGATTCGAGAGTTAAAATTTTGGATGGTTGATTTTGATCCTTACAATGAAGATGATTAATTCTTAATATAGAACCTTGACTAGCATTATTGATTAATATGAATAAAAAACACTTCGAAAGTAGATTTATCTTATCTATCTTTTGAAGTGTTTTTAATGTAATGAATTTATTTTACTGATATAGGGTTCCCAATGAATCTTGGAAGTTCAATATTTTCTTTGGTTAGGGCTTCTTGGTAAAGTTTTAAGAAATCAGCATAGATATGAATTTGTTGTCCATTTTGTGTAAAAATATCAATACGAAATACTAGTTGTCCAGAAGGAGTTGTGCTTAATCCAATGATATTTGGAGCTCCACAGATTTGAGGATAGTTTTCAATGTTTTCTCGATTTACTTCTTGTATGATGCTTGTCACCTTATTGATATCGGTTGACGGATAGACTGGGATATCAATTTGAGCTCTCATGTCCCCTCGAGATTTGTTGGATACAATTGTGATATTTCTGTTAGGTATAAAATGGAGGGTTCCATCAAATCCTCGAATTTGAGTAGTTCGAATACCTACGGTTGAAACAAGGCCTGTAACGGCTCCTACTTCAACTGCGTCACCGACTTCAAATTGGTTTTCTAACAATATGAAAAAACCATTAACGACATCAGATAGGAAGCCCTGAGCTCCTAGACCAAGAGCAACCCCAGCAAGTCCTGCCCCAGCAAGGAGGCTAGATACTGGGACCCCAAGGATACTAAGAAGACAGTAAACAAGGAAGAAGTATAGCACGTAGTTCATGCAATTGTGTAGTAATCGTTCAATGGTTTTTTGTCGAGCAGGTGTTTGAATTGTCCAAGCTAGAGAGCGTCCCACTGTATGTTTAAAAAGGAAGTTGATAATCTTCTTACTAAGAAGAAAGATGATGAGGAGAATAAGGAGTTTAATCCCTTTCGTAATGAGTACCATTAGGGTCTCTTCAAAATTAAATTGTTGGATGTATCTTTGTAAAATATTCATAGCTCTAGTTTATCAAAATTTTGAAAAAGTAGCAGTTTCTAACGATTTTCTTGTGATTAAATTGGATAAAAAAACTTTTAAAAGGCTTTGAAATATGGTAAACTAAACTGTATCTATAAAAAATTTTAAGGAGAATGACTACATGTCTGTATCATTTGAAAACACAGCCACTAACCGTGGTGTGGTGACATTCACTATCGGTCAAGATAAAATTCAACCAGCTTTGGATCAAGCATTTAACAAGGTTAAAAAGAATTTGAACGCTCCAGGCTTCCGTAAAGGACACATGCCTCGTGCCGTATTTAACCAAAAATTTGGTGAAGAAGCTCTTTACGACGATGCTTTGAATGCAATTCTTCCAGCAGCTTATGAAGCAGCGATTGCTGAACTTGGTCTTGATGTTGTTGCACAACCAAAAATTGATGTAAAATCAATTGAAAAAGGTCAAGATTGGACACTTACTGCAGAAGTTGTTACAAAACCTGAAGTAAAACTTGGTGCATATAAAGATCTTGAAGTTTCAGTTGAAGCTTCTAAAGAAGTTACTGATGAAGAAGTTGATGCTAAGCTTGAAAACGAACGCAAAAACTTGGCTGAATTGGTTGTTAAAGAAGGTGCAGCCGAAAATGGCGACACTGTTGTTATCGACTTTGTTGGTTCAGTAGACGGTGTTGAATTTGATGGTGGTAAAGGTGAAAACCACTCTCTTGAACTTGGTTCAGGTCAATTTATCCCAGGTTTCGAGGACCAATTGGTTGGAGCAAAAGCTGGTGATGAAGTAGAAGTTAAAGTAACTTTCCCAGAAGACTATCAAGCTGCTGACCTTGCAGGTAAAGCTGCTGTATTTGTTACTAAAGTTAACGAAGTTAAAGCTAAAGAAGTTCCAGCTCTTGATGATGAGTTGGCTAAAGATCTTGACGATGAAGTCGAAACTCTTGACGAGTTGAAAGCTAAATACCGTAAAGAACTTGAAGCAGCTAAAGAAATTGCATTTGATGACGCTGTTGAAGGTGCTGCACTTGATTTGGCTGTTGAAAACGCTGAAATCGTTGAATTGCCAGCAGAAATGGTTGAAGACGAAGTTCACCGTGCTATGAACGAATTCATGGGCAACATGCAACGTCAAGGTATCTCTCCTGAAATGTACTTCCAAATCACTGGTACAACTCAAGAAGATCTTCACAAACAATATGAAGCTGACGCTGACAAACGTGTGAAAACTAACCTTGTTATCGAAGCTGTTGCTGCTGCTGAAGGATTCGACGCTACAGAAGAAGAAATCCAAAAAGAAATTAACGATCTTGCAGCTGAGTACAACATGGAAGTATCACAAGTTTCTGCACTTCTTTCACCTGAAATGCTTAAACACGATATCACTATGAAGAAAGCTGTTGAAGTTATCACAAGCACAGCAAAAGTTAAATAATATGACTAAAATCAAGTTTCTGTTGAGACTTGATTTTTTCTTCTATAAATGCTTTGACTATTGACTCTTTTTAGCGTAAAATAAAAGGTAGCGAAAAATTGATTGCTGAGCTATTTCTGATAGAAACTAGCTTGAGTAAGAATGAAGGAGAACCACTTTGGAACTAGACGTATTTGCTGGACAAGAAAAAAGTGAATTATCAATGATTGAAGTGGCCCGTGCTATCTTAGAAACACGTGGTCGTGATAATGAAATGTATTTCAATGATTTGGTCAATGAAATTCAAAATTACTTAGAAAAATCGGATGCTGATATCCGCAATGCTTTGCCATTCTTTTATTCAGATTTGAATACGGATGGAAGTTTCATTCCACTAGGTGATAACAAATGGGGCTTGCGTTCATGGTATGCAATTGATGAAATCGATGAAGAGGTCATCACATTGGAAGATACTGATGAAAATGCACCAAAACGTAAGAACAAGAAAGTTAATGCCTTCATGGATGGTGATGAAGATGCCATCGATTATAATGACGATGATCCAGAAGACGAGAACTTTACACCTGATTCTGATAGTCTTGAATATGACGACGATAGCGAAGATGATGAGAAAGCCGAAGTGGAATCTTATGACTCTGAGTTGAATGAAATTATTCCAGATGATGATTTGGATGATGTTGAGTTGTCAGAAGAAGATGATGACGATGACTATGAGGACGAGTCAAACGACTAAGTTTTCATTGACAAATGGTCTTGGATAGTTTAGACTATTTATCGGGCACCTCTTTTGAAGAGGTCATGATTAAGGCTCCCAGAGTAAAACTCTTGGGGGTCATTTTTGTTTTTAGTCATTTACTGGACTTGTCTAAGGTGAGGTACTTTGTACGGCACCCATCAGGTACTAGGAAAGGACTATCATGATTATCTGAGTGGGTAACCAATCTGCTATCTGTAGTTGTTTTGAATTATATTATAAGGAGTTAACATGACAAAATATATTTTCGTCACTGGTGGTGTGGTATCTTCAATTGGTAAAGGGATTGTAGCTGCAAGTCTTGGGCGTTTGCTTAAGAACCGTGGTCTTAAGGTTACGATTCAAAAATTTGATCCTTACATCAATATTGACCCAGGAACAATGAGTCCTTACCAACACGGTGAAGTTTATGTCACTGATGATGGTACTGAAACTGACCTTGACCTTGGTCACTACGAACGTTTTATTGATATCAATCTTAATAAATACTCTAACGTGACTACTGGTAAGATTTATAGCGAAGTTTTGCGTAAGGAACGTAAAGGAGAGTATCTTGGTGCGACTGTTCAGGTGATTCCGCATATCACAGATGCTTTGAAAGACAAGATTAAGCGCGCAGCGACAACAACTGATTCAGATGTCATTATCACTGAAGTTGGTGGTACGGTTGGTGATATTGAAAGTCTTCCATTCCTTGAAGCTCTTCGTCAAATGAAGGCTGATGTGGGCTCTGACAACGTTATGTATATCCACACAACGCTTCTTCCTTATTTGAAGGCTGCTGGTGAAATGAAGACAAAACCAACGCAACACTCTGTTAAGGAATTGCGTGGTTTGGGTATCCAACCAAATATGTTGGTTATTCGTACAGAACAACCTGCTGGTCAGGGAATCAAGAATAAATTAGCTCAATTCTGTGATGTTGCACCTGAGGCTGTTATCGAATCACTCGACGTGGAACATATCTATCAAGTGCCACTTAATATGCAGGCTCAAGGTATGGATCAAATCGTTTGTGATCATTTGAAACTGGATGCTCCAGCTGCAGATATGACAGAGTGGTCTGCTATGGTTGATAAGGTGCTTAACCTTAAGAAAACAACTAAAATTGCTCTTGTTGGTAAGTATGTGGAGCTTCACGATGCTTACTTGTCAGTAGTTGAGGCACTTAAACACTCAGGTTTGGCAAATGATACTGCCATTGATATTGACTGGGTCAATGCTAATGATTTGACTGCTGAAAATGTTGCTTCTCGTTTGGCTGATGCTGATGGTATTATTGTTCCTGGTGGTTTCGGTCAACGTGGTACTGAAGGTAAGATTCAAGCTATTCGTTATGCACGTGAAAATGATGTGCCAATGTTAGGTGTCTGTCTCGGTATGCAATTAACATGTATTGAGTTTGCTCGCCACGTTCTTCACTTGGATGGCGCTAATTCAGCTGAGCTTGATCCAAACACAAAATATCCAATTATAGATATTATGCGTGATCAAATTGACATTGAAGACATGGGTGGTACTCTTCGTCTTGGTCTTTACCCATGTAAGTTGAAACCAGGTTCTAAGGCAGCTGCAGCTTATGGCAACCAAGAAGTTGTTCAACGTCGTCACCGTCACCGTTATGAATTCAATACTAAATTCCGTGAACAGTTTGAGGCTGAAGGTTTTGTATTCTCAGGTGTGTCACCGGATAATCGTTTGATGGAAGTTGTAGAACTCCCAGACAAGAAATTCTTTGTGGCAGCGCAATACCACCCAGAATATCATAGCCGTCCAAACCATGCTGAAGAACTTTACAGTGCCTTTGTGACAGCAGCGGTTGAAAATGCTAAATAATTATCTAAGACAGAGTGGGATAGCCTACTCTGTTTTTTATTGGCTCCTTTTATGCTAAAATAAAGGGAATAATAAGAAAGAACGAGGAAAACAAATGGCTAAATTCGGCTTTTTGTCAGTATTAGAAGAAGAACTGGATAAGCACCTGGACTATGATTTTGCGATGGACTGGGATAAAAAGAATCATGCTGTGGAAGTAACGTTTATCTTGGAAGCGCAAAACAGTAGCAATGTGGAGACTATTGATGATAAGGGTGAAGTGTCTGATGAAGATGTCATTTTTGAAGACTACGTGCTCTTTTACAATCCAGCAAAATCACGTTTTGATGAAGAGGACTACCTAGTGACAATCCCATATGAACCTAAGAAAGGTCTATCTCGTGAGTTTTTGGCCTATTTTGCGGAGACCTTGAATGAGGTGGCGACAGAAGGATTGAGTGACTTGATGGATTTTCTATCTGATGATGGACCTGAGGAATTCGGTTTGGTTTGGGACAAAGATGCTTTCGAAAAAGGGAAAGCTCAACTTGAAGAGAAGGAATTTTTTGCTTATCCAAGGTATTAAAGGGAGCGAAAAGGGATGGATGCTTATTTAAAAAATCAGTTTGATTTTACAGGTGTTAAGGCTGCCTTACTCGTAGAGCAAAGTATTTTGGTCATTCTCAGAGATAATAAACCAGATATTCCTTGGCCAAATACATGGGAGTTGCCAGGTGGTGGAAGAGAAGGTCAAGAAACGCCTCTTGAATGTCTTCAACGTGAGGTCTGGGAGGAGCTGGGCTTGACTTTGACAGAGGAATCGATTATTTGGTCGAAAATCTATCCTAGTATGTTGGATAAAGATAGGTCAGCTGTCTTTGTGGTTGGCCGAATTAGCCAAGAGCAGTATCGTGAGATTCGTTTTGGTGACGAGGGGCAGGAATTTAAACTAATGCCTGTAGAGGATTTTATAAAAGCAGAAGGTGTCATTCCCCAGTTGCAGGAACGCTTTAAAGACTATTTATCAGAAAAGGACGAAAATAATATATGGACAAATGGCAAGAATTAACGATTGAGGTTAATCGTGAGGTCGAAGAGGCGGCTTCTAATATTTTAATTGAATCTGGTAGTCAAGGTGTGGCTATTGATGATAGTGCAGATTATTTGGAAAATGCGGACCGTTTTGGTGAGCTTTATCCTGAGGTTGAACAGGTTGAGACGGTTAAAATTACGGCTTATTATCCGGAGTCAGCAGATATCGAAGCTATTACTAAGCAGGTTAATGAGCGTTTGGCTGAGTTGACGGATTTTGGTCTTGAAACTGGAGATATTCACTTGGCTACTCAAGAATTGGTTGAAGAAGACTGGGCTGAGAATTGGAAGAAGTACTATGAACCAGCTCGCATTACCCACGATTTGACTATCGTACCGTCATGGACGGATTATGAGGCATCAGTAGGTGAGAAGATTATCAAGCTAGATCCTGGCATGGCCTTTGGGACAGGAACACACCCGACAACTAAGATGAGTCTTTTTGCACTCGAACAGGTGCTTCGTGGTGGCGAGACGGTGATTGATGTGGGAACTGGTTCGGGTGTCCTCTCGATTGCTAGCTCTCTTCTTGGAGCTAAGGAAATCTATGCCTATGACCTTGACGATGTGGCGGTTCGAGTGGCACAGGAAAACATTGATATGAATCCTGGCATGGAAAATATCCACGTTGCTGCAGGTGATCTTTTGAAGGGAGTAACTCAAGAAGCTGATGTTATCGTGGCTAATATTTTGGCGGATATTCTCATCCATCTGACGGAAGATGCCTACCGTTTGGTTAAAGATGAAGGTTATTTGATTATGTCAGGGATTATCTCTGAAAAATGGGATATGGTGCGTGAATCGGCTGAGAAAGCTGGTTTCTTCCTAGAAACTCACATGGTTCAGGGAGAGTGGAATGCTTGTGTCTTCAAGAAGACAGATGATATTTCAGGTGTGATCGGAGGCTAAATGCAACAGTATTTTATAAAGGGGCAAGTTGAAAATCCAGTAATCATCAAAGATAAGGATACTGTGAAGCATATGTTTAACGTTATGCGTTTAACAGAGGATGATCAGGTTGTCTTGGTTTTTGAAGACGGTATCAAGCGTCTTGCGCGTGTGACTGACCGTGAGAACCATGTCTTTGAAGTGATTGAAGACTTAAATGATAATGTTGAGATGCCTGTATCTGTAACCATTGCCTCTGGCTTTCCCAAGGGAGATAAGCTAGAGTTGGTGACACAAAAGGCAACAGAGCTTGGAGCTCAGGCTATTTGGTCCTTCCCTGCCGACTGGTCTGTGGTCAAGTGGGATGGTAAGAAGCTTGCCAAGAAGGAAGATAAACTTGCCAAGATTGCTCTAGGAGCTGCAGAACAATCCAAGCGTAATCGTGTTCCAGAAGTTAGATTGTTCGAGAAGAAGGGAGAATTTCTATCAGAATTAGATAATTTTGATAAGATTTTTATCGCCTATGAGGAAACCGCCAAAGCGGGCGAGTTGGCTACTCTAGCTCGTGAGTTGGCTCAGGTAGAGAGTGGTCAGAAAATTCTCTTTATCTTTGGACCAGAAGGTGGTATTTCTCCGTCTGAGATTGATGCTTTTGAGGAAGCTGGTGGCCTTAAAATTGGGCTTGGACCGCGTATTATGCGGACGGAAACGGCTCCTCTCTACGCTTTGAGTAGTGTCAGTTATGCCCTAGAATTGAATAAATAAGAGAAAGTTGGCCTTGTTCCAACTTTTTTTGTATTTGACACTTTTAAGCTAAGATTGCATCTTGCCATTGGTTTTGTATGACAAATCGAGTAATTCTAAAAAAGTTGATAATCTTATTTAGTTTTAATATAATTGTATTATCTTTATAAAAGGGGAAGATTTTTAATGAAAACGAATCGTTATGTGACTCAATCCGCTGTGGTTTTGGGCCTTTTTGCTCTCTTGACCGTGCCACAAGTCGTAGGGCAAGCTGATGAAGCAACGGCACCTGTATCAACTACTTCTACGGAAACTGTGGCAGATAGTGGTGCATCAGTAGTATCAGGACAAGGAACTTCTGGGACAGCTGTTCAAGGAGGAACAGAGACTGTCTCTGCTACACCAACAACAGTAGCGACAAATGCGTCTACAGAGACATCAGCTAATACCTCAACGACCCAAGCAAGTCAAGAAGCCAGTGCTGTTTTGACGAATGCCAATCAGGTGACACCAGCAGTGCCAGTACAGGCTGAAACTGTTACAGAGCCTGCTCATGAGGGGCAGACCGTTGATATGCAGATTTTGTCAACAACAGACCTTCATACCAACTTAGTTAACTATGATTATTATCAAGATAAGCCGTCTCAAACAGTTGGTTTGTCTAAAACTGCTGTCCTTATCAAAAAAGCCCGTGAAACCAATCCCAATACGGTTTTAGTGGACAGTGGGGATACGATTCAGGGAACTCCTTTTGGGACTTATAAGGCTTTGATTGATCCTGTTGCCCAAGGTGAGACTCACCCTATGTATAAGGCTTTTGAGATGCTTGGTTACGATGCCGAAACGCTTGGCAACCACGAGTTTAACTATGGCCTAGAATTTTTGGATCGTATGGTTAAGGCTGCTAAGATCAACATTATCAATGCCAATGTGCGTAATGCTCAGACTGGTGATTACTATTACAATCCATATAAGATTGTTAACAAGACCTTTACTGATACGGACGGCAAACAGGTAACACTAAAAATCGGTATTACTGGTGTCCTTCCAACACAGATTTTGGTTTGGGATAAGGCCAACCTTGAAGGTAAGGTAACCGTTGATGATCCAATGGAGGCTGTTAAGGCTATCGTTCCTAAGATGAAGGCTGCAGGAGCTGACTATATTCTTGTTGCTGCTCACTCTGGTATTGGTGATAATGAATACACTAAGAACGAAGAAAATGAAGGTTACCAAATTGCTGGTATCGAAGGCGTTGATGCTGTTGCGACAGGGCATTCTCACGCGGATTTCCCAAATGGAGACGGTACGAGTTTTTATGCGAAATACCCTGGTGTAGATGATGTCAATGGTCTCATCAATGGGAAACCTGTGGTTATGGCTGGTAAATTCGGGGATCATCTAGGTATCATGGATGTTAAATTGACTTACACGGACGGCAAATGGAAAGTTGTCAATAGTAAGGCCAAGCTTGAAAAGATTGATACTAAGTCAGATGTTGCGGACAAGGACTTAATTGACATGGCAGCTCATGACCATAATGGAACAATCAACTATGTTCGTAAGGAAGTTGGTGAGACTACTGCACCAATTACTAGCTACTTTGCTCAGGTTCAGGATGATCCATCTATTCAAATCGTTAATAATGCACAACTATGGTATGCTAAAAAACAAGTAGCGGGAACAGCAGATGAGAATCTTCCACTCCTCTCAGCTGCAGCACCTTTCAAGGCAGGGACTCGTGGGGATGCGACCTACTATACCGATATCCCAGCTGGCCCATTGGCCATTAAGAACGTCGCAGACCTCTACCTCTACGACAATGTTACTGCCCTACTCAAAGTGACTGGGGCACAAATTAAAGAATGGTTGGAAATGTCTGCAGGACAGTTCAATCAAATTGATCCTAACAGCAAAGAACCACAGCAACTCATTAACAGTAGCTATCGCTCATACAATTATGATGTGATTGATGGGTTGACTTATAAGTTTGATTTGACACAACCTAACAAATACGATCGCGAAGGTAAGTTGGTTAACCCAGACGCTAGCCGTGTTCGTGACTTGGCTTATCAAGGTAAACCTATTGATTTGAATCAGACTTTCCTTGTCGTGACTAACAACTATCGTGCGACTGGTAACTTCCCTGGTGTTAAAGATGCTGCCGAAAAACGCCTCCTCAATCTTGAGAATCGTCAGGCCATCATTGATTATATCGTTAGCGAGAAGACAATTAACCCAACTGCCGATGGAAATTGGAGTTTCGTTCCTAATATCACGAATGCAGATATCCGTTTTGCTTCATCTGACAATGCGCGTGCCCACCTTGCAGGTCAGGATGCCATTAGTTATGTAGGACCATCAACACAAGCAGGATTTGCAGAGTACCGCTTGATTGTTAAGGAAAAGGCAAATCAAGTTGAGGATACGACTAAGAAAGAATCTGAGAAGTCACCAAAAGGTTCTGAGACAGCGGATCAAACTAAGCGTGAGACACCAAAAGCTACTGTAGGTGCCAGCGTGGCTAAACCTGCCCCAGCTATCCAATTGTCAAATGCTCAAGTCGTTATCTTGCCTCAAGCTCAAGCACAAGAAGCTCAAGGTTCAAGTTCAGTTAAGGCCTTGCCAAACACTGGTTCAGACGAATCTGTGTCGGCAACTTTAGCTGGTCTGATTCTTATGACCTTGGTTGGATTCTTTGGAATCAAAAAACACGAAAAAAATTAAGCAAAGGAAAAAGCCCCTATCAGGGCTTTTTTGCTCTAGTTTTAGCGTTGGTTAAAGTTCTTTTGGGCTTCTAGGATAATAGGTGCCAGACGTTCGATATCAGACTGTGTGCCGCGTAGCTCGAAGTCTCCCAACATTGGGAAGCCAAAACGTTGACTGTACTGTTTGGCGGTTAGGCAGTACTGGTTATTGAAGTTACGGTTACCAGAACCGATGATACCAAAACAACGTTCGTGATTGCCATGGGCCGCGATAAAGTCACCCAGTGGATTGGTTAGGATCTCAACATCTCCATTGTCAACGCCATTTCCTCCTTCAAGGTAGGTTGGTAAGAGTGCGACAAAGGGTTCATCTACTTGGAAGGTTTCATGATTAAGCTCTTTAATATTGATTTGGCGACATTCAATCCCGTGGTTGAGGGACAGATAGTCAGACATACGTTTGACAAAGCTTTGGGTATTGCCACTTAGACTAATATAAACGAGGGTAAGTTGAGACATAAGCGTCCTCTTTCTATCTATATCTTGTGTTTGTTCAATCATTCTAACACAAGATATTGTGCTTTTCAAGTTAGCTCCTTGTACTTAAGAATTGCCTATCTAGCTCTTTTTCTTTACTTGTAAAAGTGATAAAATAAAGGTTATTAAAAGAAGCGAAGGAAGAAATCATGGCTAAAGATAAAAATGTAACAGGAGAAGAAATTTTAGACATTTGTTCGGCCTACATGTCAGCAAATGATTTGAAATTAGTTGAAAAAGCCTGGCATTATGCGACAGATGCTCATAGTGGGCAATCTCGACAGTCAGGAGAACCTTATATTATTCACCCTATTCAAGTGGCAGGTATCCTGGCAGATCTCCATCTTGATGCAGTGACAGTAGCCTGTGGTTTCTTACACGATGTCGTTGAAGACACCGAAAAAACACTCGATGATTTGGAAGCGGATTTTGGTACAGATGTACGAAATATCGTGGATGGTGTTACTAAGCTTGGTAAGGTTGAGTACAAGTCCCATGAGGAGCAGTTGGCTGAAAACCACCGTAAGATGCTTATGGCCATGTCTAAGGATATCCGTGTCATCTTGGTTAAATTGGCCGACCGTTTGCACAATATGCGTACCCTTAAGCATCTTCGTAAGGATAAGCAAGAGCGCATTTCTCGCGAAACTATGGAAATCTATGCTCCTTTGGCCCACCGTTTAGGTATTAGTCGTATCAAATGGGAATTGGAAGATATGTCCTTCCGTTACCTTAATGAGGTGGAATTTTACAAGATTTCTCACATGATGAAGGAAAAACGTCGTGAGCGTGAGGAACTCGTGGACGAGATTGTCGATAAAATTAAGACTTACACAGCTGAACAAGGACTTGTTGGTGATGTTTATGGTCGTCCAAAGCATATCTACTCTATTTATCGTAAGATGCGCGACAAGAAAAAGCGCTTTGATCAAATCTATGATTTGATTGCCATCCGTTGTGTTATGGAGACGCATAGTGATGTTTACGCCATGTTGGGATACATCCATGAACTCTGGCGTCCGATGCCTGGCCGTTTTAAAGACTATATTGCCAATCCTAAATCCAATGGTTACCAGTCTATCCATACAACGGTTTATGGGCCAAAAGGGCCTATTGAAATTCAAATCCGTACCAAGGAAATGCACCAAGTTGCCGAATACGGGGTTGCAGCTCACTGGGCTTACAAGAAAGGTATCAAGGGCAAGGTAGATTCGAAAGAGTCTGCTTTGGGAATGAACTGGATTAAAGATCTTGTTGAACTTCAAGACGCCTCAAATGGTGATGCTATGGGGTTTGTGGACTCTGTTAAAGAGGATATCTTCTCAGAGCGTATTTATGTCTTTACGCCAAATGGTGCTGTTCAGGAATTGCCTAAAGATTCAGGACCTATTGACTTTGCCTATGCCATCCATACCCAAGTTGGTGAGAAGGCCACAGGTGCTAAGGTTAATGGTCGTATGGTGCCCTTGACTGCTAAACTCAAGACAGGTGATGTGGTTGAGATTGTCACCAATGCCAATTCCTTTGGTCCTAGCCGTGACTGGATTAAGATGGTTAAGACCACTAAGGCCAGAAATAAAATTCGTCAATTCTTTAAAAATCAGGACAAGGAAGCTTCCATCACCAAGGGTCGTGAGCTTTTGATTGCCTACTTCCAAGAGCATGGCTATATTGCCAATAAGTACCTAGACAAGAAACATATTGAGGAAATTCTCCCTCGTATGAGTGTGCGTAGTGAAGAAGCTCTCTATGCCGCTGTTGGTTTTGGTGAAATTAGTGCTGCTGCTGTTTTCAATCGTTTGACAGAAAAAGAACGCCGTGAGGAAGAGCGTGCGAAGGCAAAAGCTGAAGCTGAAGAGCTAATGAACGGTGGCGAAGTTAAGACTGAGAAGAAAGAAGTTCTCAAGGTTAAGAGTGAAAATGGCGTCATCATTCAAGGTGCTTCAGGTCTCCTCATGCGTATCGCTAAGTGCTGTAACCCAGTACCTGGAGATGAGATTGAAGGTTATATCACCAAGGGCCGTGGAATTGCTATTCACCGTTCCGATTGTAATAATATCAAGAGTCAAGAAGGTTATGAGCAACGTCTAATTGAAGTGGAGTGGGATGAACGTAATGCCAATAAATCTTATTTGGCAGAGATTGACATCTATGGCCTTAACCGTTCTGGTCTGTTGAATGATGTTCTTCAAATCTTGTCAAATACGACCAAGAGTATTGCTACGGTCAATGCGCAACCGACTAAGGACATGAAGTTTGCCAATATTCACGTTAGCTTTGAAATTGCAAACCTTATTGAATTGACTGGTCTTGTGGATAAGATTAAAATTATCCCTGATGTTTACAGTGTTAAACGTACGAATGGTTAAGGAGTTACTGCGATGAAGATTGTAATTCAGCGTGTGCAAAGTGCCTCTGTGGTTATTGAGGATTGTACAGTTGGCGCTATTAAGCAGGGACTCTTACTCTTGGTTGGAGTTGGTCCCGAGGACACCAAAGAGGACCTAGAGTATGCAGTTCGTAAGATTGTCAATATGCGCATTTTTTCAGATGAAGATGGCAAGATGAATCTTTCTGTTAAGGATATTGGCGGCCAGATTTTGTCGATTTCTCAGTTTACGCTTTTTGCAGATACGAAAAAGGGGAATCGACCAGCATTTACAGGTGCTGCAAAGCCCGACATGGCTAGCCAGTTATATGACGATTTCAACCATTCCTTGTCAACTCATGTTCCTGTAGAAAGAGGACGCTTTGGCGCAGATATGCAGGTTAGCCTGGTTAATGACGGACCTGTGACCATTATTTTAGATACCAAAAATCGATAAACAAACCATTTCTCGCCTTGTGTGAGAGGTGGTTTTTTTATTCTCTCACATGAACTATTTAGGTGATGGATTTTCATTATTTGGGATTTATTTTTGTCATTTAAAGTAGACTGAATCAAGTGAATATTTAATGAAATTAGAAAATGTTGTTCTCAAATTTCTGAAAAAACCTGACCATTCATGATGAAAAAATTACCGTTTACGAGGATTACCGGAAATTCCCTTGTCTTACAAAAAAGATTAAGTTAACATTAGTTTCATAAGAAACACCAAGCGATTTTTATGAAACTAAAAATAACTCGAGTTTACAGCATGCAAATACAAATAGTGATAATTTGAAACGCCGAGGTGATTTAAACTTTTTTAGAGGGATAGAGAGATATGTCAAAGAAAGTAGCGTCAACTAAATTATTATCAGGTTTGTTTGTAGCCGGTGGTGTCCTAGGGATGAATCAGGTTGCCAAGGCAGATAACGTGGTCAGTTCAGAAGCAACAAAACCAGTTATTACAACTGAAGCAGATAACTTGGTGGTGGTACCAACTGAGGCCGTTGCTCCAGTAGCGACAACAGAAGTAGGTCCATCATCTGCTGCTGTTGCGACAGATACTGCAACAACAGCGACAGCTTCTACAATCTTTTCACAAGCTGTGCCAGCAGAGAGTGCTAGCTCAGAAACGCTTGTAGCCAGTGAAGCACTAGCTCCTGAGTCAGCTGCTGTGGAAACCATCACGTCATCATTTGATAATGCTACTGAAGCAGGACGCCATTCAACTGCTCAAGTAACACCAGTTACAGAAGTGACAGAGCAAAACTTGAATGGTGATGCCTACTTGACAGATCCAGAAACAACAAAAGCAGCCTATAGCAAGACAGATGGTGATATTAATTATTCCGTTGTTGTATCTAATCCAACAGCAGAAACTAAGACGATGACTGTCAACTTGACACTTCAACATGCTTCAGAAATCATTGGTCAAGATAACGTTGACCTCACGCTAGCGGCAGGAGCTTCAGCTAAGGTTTCAAACTTGACAGTAGCGTCAGAGTGGTTGACAAACAATACAGGTTACTTGGTGACAATCAGTGTCAACGATAAATCAGGTAGTACTTTGTCAAGCAAGCGTGCTGGCTTGTCTGTTGAAGATGATTGGACAGTTTTCCCACGTTACGGTATTGTAGCAGGTTCGCCAACTGATCAAAACAGTATTCTTGTTAAAAATCTTGAAGCCTACCGTAAAGAGCTTGAGCTCATGAAATCTATGAATATCAATTCATATTTCTTCTATGATGCTTATAATGAAGCTACAGATCCTTTCCCAGAAGGTATCGATAGCTTTGTTCAAAAATGGAATACCTGGAGTCACACTCAGGTTGATACTAAGGCTGTTAAAGAATTGGTTGACCAAGTTCATAAGTCAGGTGCTGTTGCCATGCTTTATAACATGATTTCAGCAGATTCAAATCCAAAGAATCCAGCACTTCCACTTGTTGCTTTGGCTTATAACTTCTACGATAGCTTTGGTAAGAAGGGTGAACCGATGACTTACACTATCGGTGATAACCCAACTCAAGTTTACTATGATCCAGCGAATCCAGATTGGCAAAAATACATCGCAGGTGTCATGAAATCAGCTATGGATCGTATGGGATTCGATGGTTGGCAAGGTGATACAATTGGTGACAACCGTGTGACTGATTATGAGCACCGTAACAGCACAGACGAGGCTGACTCACACATGATGTCTGATTCATATGCATCATTTATTAATGCCATGAAGGACCTCATCGGTGAAAAGTACTACATCACAATCAATGATGTTAATGGTGGTAATGATGATAAACTAGCCAAGGCACGTCAAGATGTTGTTTATAATGAGCTTTGGACAAATGGTGGTTCAGTTATTCCAGGACGTATGCAGGTTGCCTATGGTGATTTGAAAGCACGTATCGATATGGTACGCAATAAAACTGGTAAATCACTTATCGTTGGTGCCTACATGGAAGAACCAGGTATTGACTATACTGTTCCTGGTGGAAAAGCAACTAACGGTGCAGGTAAAGATGCCCTTGCTGGTAAGCCATTGCAAGCTGATGCGACTCTTCTCGTAGATGCGACAGTAGCTGCAGCCGGTGGTTATCACATGTCCATTGCAGCCCTTGCCAATGCTAATGCAGCCCTTAACGTTCTTCAAAGTGCCTATTACCCAACTCAATACCTCAGTGTGGCTAAGGACACTATTCGTAAGCTTTACAATTACCAACAGTTCATCACTGCTTATGAAAATCTTCTCCGTGGTGAGGGTGTGACTAACAGCACTCAGTCTGTATCTACCAAGAATGCTTCTGGTGAAATCCTTTCTAAAGATGCTCTTGGTGTGACAGGAAATCAAGTTTGGACATTTGCTAAATCAGGAAAAGGTTTCTCAACTGTTCAAATGATTAACATGATGGGCATCAATGCGGGCTGGCATAATGAAGAGGGTTATGCGGACAATAAAACACCGGACGCACAAGAAAATCTCACAGTTCGTCTTAGTCTAGCAGGTAAAACAGCTCAAGAAGCAGCTAAAATTGCTGATCAAGTCTATGTGACATCACCAGATGATTGGGCAACTTCAAGCATGAAGAAGGCACAAGCAAGCCTTGAAACAGATGAAAATGGTCAACCAGTGCTTGTCATTTCAGTTCCTAAACTAACTCTTTGGAACATGCTCTATATCAAGGAAGACACAACAGCAACACCGGTAGAACCAGTTATCTTGAAACCAGTTACTAACCAAGCTGGTAAGAAAGTAGATAATACAGTAACATCTGAAGCAAGCTCAGAAACAGCTAAATCAGAAAATACAACAGTAAATAAAGGTTCAGAGGCTCCAACTGATACGAAACCATCTGTTGAAGCTCCTAAACTAGATGAAACAACTAAACCAGCACCATCAGTTGACGAGTTAGTAAACTCAGCAGCTGTTCCAGTGGCGATAGCTGTGTCAGAGACCGCACATGATAAGAAAGATGACAACTCAGTATCTAATACGGATCAAGGTACAGTAGCATCAGATTCAATCACTACACCAGCTTCAGAGGCTGCAAGCACAGCTGCCTCAACAGTCTCATCAGAAGTATCAGAAAGTGTAACAGTATCATCGGAAGCATCAGAAACTGAAAATAGTTCAGTAGCATCAACTTCAGAGTCAGCAATTTCAACGACGACAGCAATTTCAGAATCACATACAGTAGTTGAACCAGTGGCTTCTTTGACAGAATCAGAGAGTCGGGCAAGCACTAGCCTTGTTTCAGAAACTACTAGCACAATTGTCTCAGTTGCTCCGTCAGAAGTATCAGAAAGCACAACAGTATCATCGAAGGTCTCAGAAACTGATATTATCTCAGCAGCATCAACTTCAGAGACTTCAGCATCTGAATCAGAGAATTCAATCAGCACAGTCGTTTCAGAATCAGAAGTAGTTGAAGAACCAGCTGTTTCATTGACAGAATCAGAAAGTCAAGTGAGCACTTCAGAAGTGACTTCGGCGATTTCAGAAACAGTAAGCACATCAGAGGAAGTCATCCTTGATGGACTATCAGAAAACATCAATAGTTGGAATAGACTCTCTGTAGCTCCTCGCGTCTCAGAAACCTTACCAAGTACTTCTGAAACGATTACAGAAGCAGCATCACTCTTTAGCAACTATGCAAGATATTCAGAAACAGCAAGCTCAGAATCTCACTCTATGGTAGCAGCTTCTTCAGAAGTTTCTATTGAAAAATTAGCAGTATCTATCTTGAAAGATACTGAGGGTGGCTTGTACGATGCTACAACAATCAGAAATATTGTTGAGATGATTGATAGCATTACAACAAATGTCAGCTATACTCGCAGTAGCCGTCAAGACCTTGTCAATACAGCTTCGTCAGATAATACTTACAATGGTAGTCAAGATCTTAACCTTGCAAGTAAGACAACGACGCAAGCAGGTGAAAAAGGAACAACTGAAGATCTTAAGGCTACAATTGCTAAAACAGCAAAATCTCACAAGTGGGGAGAACATGCTGTAGCTATCCTTACAGCTATTGTCCTTGCAGGTGCGGCAACCCTTGCAGCTCTTCGTAACTTCTTGATGTCAAAAAAAGTTGATAAATAATAAGTAGAACTCTTTGTGTAAACAAGGAGTTTTCTTTATACTGGCTGCTATTTTTTCTGAAAATTGTGATACAATAGAAATAGTTTGAATATTGTGTCAAAGGAGAGCCAATGATTACTGCAAATGATATCGTAAAGGCTAATGAAGTCTTAAAAAACGTGGTGGAACGCACACCACTAGATTTTGATCGCTACCTATCTGAAAAATACGGGGCGACCATTTATATTAAAAAAGAAAATATGCAAAAGGTACGCTCTTTCAAATTGCGTGGAGCCTACTATGCTATCCATCAATTGAGTGATGAGGATAAGGCGCGTGGTGTGGTTTGTGCATCAGCCGGAAACCATGCTCAGGGGGTTGCCTACACTTGTAACGAGATGAAGATTCCGGCAACCATCTTTATGCCAGTAACAACACCTCTCCAAAAAATTGGTCAAGTCCGTTTCTTTGGTGGCAAGTTTGTAACAATCAAATTGGTGGGAGATACCTTTGATGCTTCTGCCCAAGCAGCGCAGGAATATACCAAGTCTGAAGGGATGACTTTCATTGATCCATTCGACGATTATAATGTCCAAGCGGGGCAAGGAACTGTTGCTTATGAAATTTATGAGCAGGCTCAAGAGGAAGGTGTTTCCTTCGATAGTATCTTGGTTCCAGTAGGTGGTGGCGGCCTTATCTCTGGTGTAGCTACCTATATCAAGGATGTAGCACCGTCTATGGAGGTTATTGGTGTTGAGGCTAGTGGTGCTCGTAGTATGCGTGCTGCCTTTGACCGTGGTTATCCTGTAAAACTCGAAGAAATTGATAAGTTTGCGGACGGGATTGCTGTTCAAAAGGTAGGTGTCAAGACCTATGAAGTCGCACGTAAATATGTTGACCGCCTCTTGGGAGTTGATGAAGGATTGATTTCAGAAACCCTAATTGATATGTACTCTAAGGTTGGTACCATTGCAGAACCCGCAGGTGCGGCATCAGTGGCAGCTTTGGAAGTGATCAAAGATGAGATTAAAGGAAAAACCATCGTCTGCATCATTTCAGGTGGTAACAATGACATCAACCGTATGCCAGAGATGGAAGAACGTGCGCTTATCTACGATGGTATCAAGCATTACTTTGTGGTTAACTTCCCACAACGTCCTGGTGCCCTTCGTGAATTTGTAAATGATATCTTGGGACCAAATGATGATATCACTCGTTTTGAGTACATCAAACGTGCTAATAAAGGAAAAGGTCCGGTTCTCATTGGTATAGCTCTTAGTGATAAGAACGACTATGATGGACTTCTCGAGCGTCTTTCGGCCTTTGACCCAAGTTATATCAACCTTCACGGTAACGAAACACTATACAATATGCTTGTCTGAGGACAGGTTCAGACAATGAAAAAAGAATCGACGAAGTCGGTTCTTTTCTACTTTGACTTAGCTATAAAGTGGTACTAATGCCTTATCTTCAAACTAAAACCCCAGTATTTCTACTGAGGTTTTCTTTATTCGATAATTAAGAGTCCATCTTTAATAGCGAATGGATTGTCTTTATTGATGCGGTCGTAGAACATGATACCGTTAGTATGGTCGATTTCATGTTGAACAACGATTGAGTTGTAACCACGGAGTTTAACACGTTGCTTTTCGCCCTCTTTGTTGAAGTATTCAACAGTTACACGAGCATGACGAACCACGTAACCAGGAACGTCGCGGTCAACTGAGAGGCATCCTTCGCCATCGCCCAAAGCAGCATCCTGAACAGAATGGGCAACTACTTTAGGGTTGTACATGATTTCTTGAAGGCTATATGCTTCTTTTGGTGGATTACCTTCAGCGTCTTCAGGGTTTGGAACGAGAATAGCGATAATGCGTTTTGAAATATCTAATTGAGGGGCTGCAAGACCGACTCCCCCACGAAGCCCCATTTTTTCGGCAATAACAGGATCTTGTGAGTTACGAAGAAACTGCATCATTTTTTCACCTAGGATAATGTCTTCGTCTGATAGTGGGAAGGTTACATCTTCAGCGACAGCACGCAAGGTTGGATTTCCTTCGCGAATGATATCATTCATATCAATCATATGGCTGGCGCGGATAATTTTGGTTTGAGCGTCCATTTGTTTACCTCTATTTTCTTTGATTTACTTGTTTATAACTATAGCACAAAAGGGTTGAAAATTAAACCATCAAGGATTAAAGTGAGGCTTTTTCTAATCGATAAAAGCCAGTTTTTCCAAGGTTTGTCTCTCTAAAATACGATAGGTTTTAAAGGCCTCTTTTTCGATAATTCCCTGGTCGATAAATTGTTTGATGACTCGCTGTACATGACGATAGCTAGTTCCAAAACGGGAAGCTAAAATAGATGGCGATAATTGAAAGATATTCTCTTCTTCACTATTCAAAATATGGGTGGCCAGACGCTCTTTGACAGAGTAGCTCGCATTCGTTGAAGCAGTGATACCTTGCTTATGCAGTGCCATAGCCAGGTTACGTCCAATTTGGTAGAGAAAAACAGGGTCTTTGAGGAGTTCTTCTTTATTATTTAATGGGAGCTGAACTGCTTGAACCTCTTCTAAAGCAATGACTGATGATCCTGCTGGTTGGTTGGTCATGAGTTCTACATCTCCCAATATCTGAGGCTGATTGAGCGTTTCTAGGATATGTTCTTTACCATTGAAGAGAGAACGAACAATTTTTACCTTTCCTGATAAAATGTAGGTCAGCTCAGTGATAGCTTGCCCTTGGGTACAAATATAATCGTTCTTTTGAAAGGTGACTTTCTGTAATTGGTTGAGGTAGGGGGGTGGAAAGACCTGGTCAAGTTGAGGTCTTATGGTATGATTACGCATACATCTCCTTTTTTAGGACCTAGGTCCTATTTTTTAAAGTCTCCTTAGATTATAATGAAAAAATAACTATTAGACAAGTAAGGAAAGGATGTTCTTATCCCTATATTATGACACGAATTTTAGAAAAAATGAGCCTGCTTGGGCTATCCTTGCTCTTGATTTCGGCCTTTTCGATTTCAACAGCGTTACCACCTATGTTGGACTACTATAGCCCAACCTTTTCTGCCGCGCAAGTGGAGCTTTTAGTATCTGTCCCTTCATTTTCCGTAGTCGCGATGCTCTTACTTAATTCATTTATTGACAAATGGCTAAGTGATAGACAGCTAATTGTGACTGGGCTGCTCTTACTTAGTAGTGCTGGGATTTTTCCTTTTTTTGTACAAGCCTATCCTCTTGTCTTACTGTCACGTATTGCTTTTGGAATGGGGATTGGTCTTATCAATGCTAAGGCGATTGCCATCATCAGTCAACGTTATCAAGGTAAAGAGCGAGTTCAGATGTTAGGTATTCGTGGCTCCATGGAGTTGATTGGTGGAGCTTCTTGTTCTCTTTTAGTTGGACAATTACTGAAAATTCATTGGACCTTTGCCTTTCTTATCTATGGTTTTGGTTTTGTGATTTTGATTATGTACCTCCTTTTTGTGCCATCGATGGAGCAGGTGGAGAAGAAGCAGATTACAAAAAGAAAACAAGTTCTGAACAAAAAAGACCTTGGTATGATTCTTGGCATGGCTCTTTTAGCAGGTTTTGTCATCTGTATCAATTCTTCGATTAGTTTGCGCGTGCCTCTGTTTCAAGTTGCTGGTAAGACTATTGAGAGTGGTCAATCAGCCTTAGTACTGAGTTTAGAGCAGGGAATTGGAATTGTAGCTGGACTGAGTTTCGCCTCGCTTATAGGACATTTTAAAAATCGTCTTTTGCTTATAGTGATGTTCTTGTTAGCGGTTTGTCTCTTTGGGATGTCAGTGGCTAGTAACTTACCGATTTTGATTTTATCTTCAGTTGGTGTTGGTTTCTTTTATAGTATTATTTTGACAATTATCTTTAACCGACTTTCTGAGTCTATTGCTAGAAGTCTGTTGAACAAGGCGACAGCCTATGTCCTCTTAGGCTGTAACCTAGGGTCAGCCATTTCCCCTTATGTTTTGAAATTGTTAGCACTCATATCTCCAAGTTTTAGTTGGATTTTTCTAGCTTATGCTATCGTAAGTTTCCTACTTTTCCTTGGATTCTTTCTGAATGCAAAAATGGCCAAAAAAGTCTAAGCTTCAAAAACTTAATCAGTGAAATCTTGCGATTGACAAAGATTAGTAGATGAGCTAAAATAGAGAGGTCGTAAAGACAAACCAACTCTTTCTTGGTTTTAGGAGAGCCAATCCTAAGACTCGGATGGAGCAAAAAAAGGAGAAAAAACATGGCAATTTCAAAAGAGAAAAAAAATGAAATCATTGCTCAATACGCACGTCACGAAGGTGACACTGGTTCAGTAGAGGTTCAAGTTGCTGTCCTTACTTGGGAAATCAACCACCTTAACGAACACATTAAACAACACAAAAAAGACCACGCTACTTACCGTGGTTTGATGAAAAAAATCGGTCACCGTCGTAACTTGTTGGCATACCTTCGCCGCACAGACGTTAACCGTTACCGTGAGTTGATCAGCTCACTCGGACTTCGTCGTTAATTCAAGATACAAGTGTCTAGGCCTTGTTCAATTGAATACACGAAAATGGAACTGCTCTATGATGGGGCAGTTTTTTTATTCGCTAGGATTTTAGCCTGAGTTCAAAACAGCTCTCTAGATGTAGAGGGCTGTTTTTCTGCATTCCTCTAAAAATTTCTTACGATGATTAATCTATAGAACAAAAAAAACTCCAAAATTAATTCTGGAAGTTTTTTAACTTAAAATCTTTTTGATAACTGTTTGAAATTGAGGGAGTTGATGGATAGCAGTTCCGACAAGGATACCTAACATATTTAAGGTGATATCTCCCAAATCAAAGACTCCCAAATGTCCGAAGTACTGAATGGATTCGACGGAGAAAAGGGTAAGGAGACAAAGTAGGAGATTACTCAATCGTGAAGAAAAGAGGAGTCCCAGAGGAATGAACATTAACAGGTTCATGATGGGAACGAAGTGGCTACCCCAGTATAATTCCCGAGCAAAGGAAAGGGGGTTAAGTGAGAGACCTTGGGTACCAATGTTTTTCAAGAAAAGTAGGTAGAAGAGAGCAAGAAAGTAAATGAAGTAGAGTAGGAGTAGTGTCTGTTTTTTCAGCTTTCTAGTAAGAAGTAGTTTCAAAAAAGCGTAGACAAAGTAACTCAGTAGGACAATAATGACTAGGTTGAGTAAGACTTGAAAGTAGGAGCCATAATGGGCGATGTAATGAACGTACTGTTCGAGATGCCCCCTATAAAACCAATAAGACAAGGCCAGTGAGAGGATTCCTAGTAAGATGTTACTCAATGTTTTTAATGTTTTTGCCACTTTGCTCCTCCATTTGCATATGATGAGTACACATTATATCAAAAAAACGTTTAAAGAAAGTTAAGAAACTGTAACGAAGTTTTGATAGAATAAAAGGATAAGGCAGAATCAAAGACTAAAAAAGGACTTTGAAACAGCAACTCTACTTTTGACTAACAATTTAATGATTTTTGTAAACAGGCTATGAAAGCTTATAAAATAATTAAATTTTAAAAATTAGGAGTCAGCACCTTGTTTCGAGATTATTAAAATGTTATTATATAGTAGTGAATTTTTAACATAAAAAGGAGTTCGTCTTATGAATAAAAAGGTTTTGGCGACAGCTGGAATTGCAGCACTTGCAGTTTCTGCTACAGTTGCTAAAGCTGATGAGGTAACGACAAACGATCAAGCCTCAACAACAGCATCAGTATCATCGACAGCTACACAAGCTGTCCCAACTCAAGCCCAAGTCGAAGCGGCTAGAGAAGAAGCCAGCGCTGCAAATCAAGCAGTATCGCAACAAGAGTCAGTTGTTGCTAATCATGAAGTAGCTGCAAACCAGGCTCAAGCAAACCTAGCGACAGCAGATTCTAACTTGCAAAAGGCACAAACAGCAGCCGATGAAGCAAGTCCAGAAACTATTGCTGCCGCTCAAGGTCAAGTAACTACTGCTGAAAATGCAGCTAAGGAAGCTAAGTCAGCAGTCGAAACAGCTCAATCAGCAGAAAAAACTGCTAAAGATGCAGCAGACAAACAGCAAGCTGTCGTTAATACAGATCAAGCTAATGTCAATGCTAAAGCTACTGAAGTGGCTAATGCTCAAAAATCAGTAGATGCCGCTAAAGCAGCTCTTAATGGTTCTAGTGCTTCTGAGGCAGCTTCTAACCAAGCTAAAGCGCAATCAGCTTTTGATGCTGCAACAGCAGCTGAGAAAAAAGCTCAAGAAGAATTGGCAGCCGCTCAGGCAGCTGATAAAGAAAAAGCTACTGCTATTTCAGCTAAAGAAGGGCAATTGACTGCAGACCAAAATGCAGCAAACCAAGCTAAAGCAGCTTATGAGACTGCTCAAACAGTAGCTAATGAAAAGGCAGCCGCACTTGCAGCCGCTGAAGCAGCTAAGAAAAAAGCAGAATCTTCAACAACTTCAACAGCTAATGTTCGTCAAAAATTCTCAGTGTCACAAGAGTATGTCAATGCTCTTAAGATTCATGAGTCTAAAACAGCGACCGCAGCAGAAAAAGCTCAAGCTGAACAAGTCTTGAAGAACGTTAATAAACGTGATCGTGGTAACAATAGTTATCAAGATAATGAAGCGGATAAAAATGTTAAAATTAGTGATTTGAATAATCTTAGTGAAGCTCAAATTACAGATTTGTCATTGTATGCTTCAAGTTTGATTAACCAAATTCGTACAGCCTTTGGTACAACTCAAACATCTGTTTCAAAAGGTAGTGTTCTTGCGGCTGACCGTGTTTCAGATGGTTATGTAGCAGATAACTGGGGTTGGGAAGCTATTACCCATCAACGACATGATAGTGCCGCCCTTGACCGTGCTGGTAAGTCATTTAATAGTGTAAGTATTGGTGAAAACCTTAATACATGGCAAGGTTTGACAGGACCATTTACCCTTAACGACATTAAGAAATATGTCTATGAAGCTATGCTTGACTTCATGTTTAACGGTAATGAGTGGAACCATGCTCGTTCTATCTCTGGACTTACAGCAGATGGTGGTGAGTCTTACATTGGAACAGACATCAGTGTTGTTGCCGGTGCCTTTAACGTTCACGTAAACAATGTCAATAAAAATTCTATCGCTTCTGATAGTAGCTTTGACACAACTAAGATTGCTAACCCATATGAAGGTAACCAATCTCAATCATCTTCAAATGCAAATCTTGCTGCTGCAAAAGCAGCTTATGAAGCTGCTAAGCAAGCTAACGATCAAGCTCAAAGTGACTTGGCTAGCAAGAAAGCGGCTTCTGAGTCAGCAACTCTTAAGCTTAAGAATACTCAGTCAGAACTTGCAGCTCTTAAAGCGACTGCAAGCAAGTTGGCAACTGCTCAGAATAACCTTTCTGAAAAACAAGCAGCCCTTGCAACTGCTAAATCAGAATTGGAAAAAGCTAACGCTGCAGTTGAAAACCTTAATGCTAACGCACAAGAAAAAGCAGCAGCCCTTAGCAAAGCTCAAGCAACTCTTGATGAAAAACAAGCAGAGCTTAAAACAGCTAAAGATAAACTTGCGACAAGTTCTGCAACCTTGCAACGTTTGACAAATGCCTACAACGCTGCTAAGCAAGATACTGCTAAGAAACAAGTAGCATTGACACAAGCTAACCAAGCCTTGACTGCTGCTAAGAACCGTGTAGCAGCCCTTACAAATGCTTCAGCTAACCTAGCTAAGGCTAAAGCAGAACGTGCAACAGCCTTTGCCAAACTTACTGCGGCGAAAGCAGCTCTTTCAACTGAACGTGCGAAACTTGTTGAATTGTCAGCTAAGCGTGATAAATTAACGAGCGAATACACGACTGTTCAAACAGCCTTCGATAACTACATGAAAGCTAAGGCAGACAAAGAGCTTCAAACACAATTGGCTAAAGAGTTCGCTAACATTACATCTAAAGGTCTTACACCAGTACCTGTTTACGATGTAGATGGGAAAGTTATTGCTTTCACAACACAAGAACAGGCAGCTCAAACTGTAGCGCAAGTTCCTGTAAATTATGGTCAAACAAAAGCTGAGAAACAAGCTCCTGTACAAGAAGCAGACAGCTTGCCAGAAACAGGTGAGTCAACTGCAGCAGGATTCAGTCTTGTAGGTCTCTTCATGACACTATTGGCCTTCCTTGGTTTCGTTGACAGACGTACACGTCGTAACTAATCATTATAGACAAAAAAACGGCAACTGCCGTTTTTTTTATATGTCTGAGAATCTAAAAAAGTTAAGGCCGAAACCTTAACTTTTTTGTTTTTAACCCAAGAAACGTTTGAGGAATTCCTTGGTACGTTCTTCTTTAGGATTTTCAAAGATTTGTTCTGGGCTACCTTGTTCAGCGATTACCCCTTTATCCATGAAGATGACACGGTCTGAAACGTCACGTGCGAACTCCATTTCATGGGTAACGATAATCATGGTCAAACCAGTTCCAGATAGCTCCTGCATAGTCTTGAGTACTTCCCCTACCATTTCTGGGTCAAGGGCTGAAGTTGGTTCGTCAAAGAGGATGGCTTCTGGATCAACAGAGAGGGCACGAGCAATTGCTACACGTTGTTTTTGTCCCCCTGAAAGTTGTTTTGGTTTAGCTTTCCAGTATTGTTCCCCCATACCAACTTTCTCCAAGTTAGCTTTGGCGATGCTTTCAGCTTCTTTACGGTCACGTTTTAGAACGGTTGTTTGAGCTACGATAGCATTTTCCAAGACATTAAGGTTTTCAAAGAGGTTGAATGATTGGAAAACCATACCGAGTTTTTCACGATAGGTAGTGAGGTCGTAACCTTTTTCAAGGACGTTGTCCCCATGATAGAGGATTTCACCACCTGAAGGTGATTCGAGTAGGTTAATAGAGCGAAGGAAGGTTGATTTCCCTGAACCTGAAGAACCAATAATTGAGATAACCTCACCCTTTTTGACGCTGAGGGAGATATCTTTGAGGACTTCATTTTTTCCGTATGATTTTTTGAGGTTTTTAATTTCTAAAATCGTCTCAGTCATTAGTGAACCCCTCCTTGTGTGTAAGTATCTTGATCCAAACGGCGTTCTACATAACGCAAGATGCGTGTCACTGTGAAGGTAAGGACAAAGTAGATTGCTGCGATAACAAAGAATGTTTGGAAGTATTGATAAGTTTGGCTTGCGACAGTGTTACCTGCGAAGTAAAGTTCCACAACAGAGATAACGTTCAAAACAGAGGTATCCTTGATATTGATAACGAACTCATTACCAGTAGCTGGCAAGATATTACGGATAACCTGTGGAAGAACAATCTTACGCATGGTTTGACCATGGGTAAATCCAAGAGCAGTTGCAGCTTCGAATTGTCCTTTATCAACAGCGAAGATACCACCACGAACGATTTCACTCATGTAGGCTCCGGTGTTGATAGAAACGATGAAGACAGCTGCTAGGGTACGGTCAATGTTGATACCAAAGGCCTGGGCAGTACCGTAGTAGATAACCATAGATTGTACAATCATTGGCGTACCGCGGAAAACTTCGATATAGACATTAAGAACCCAACCAAAGAGTTTTTGGAGCAAAGCTACAAATTTATTAGCAGCTTTAGGAGCTGTACGGTAAACACCAATCATAAGACCGATAAAAGTACCCACAACTGTACCAATAATTGAGATAAGAAGGGTAATTCCTGTACCACGTAAGAATTGTGGCCAGTTCTTAGCGATGATAGCGCTCATCTGACTAAAGAAGTTTCCTTTTTTAGCCTCATCAGTCTTATCTGCAGGTTGGATGGCAATGATGTGATCCATCAGTTTGACACGTTCCTCTTGGCTGATTCCAGCAAGGACCTTATTGACTTGTTCCATTTGCTGGCTGTCTCCTTTACGAAGACCGACGGCCAAGGACACGTCATCGTCTGAAACCTGGAAACCACCATCTTTAAGCGTAATCATCTTATATTTTGAGCTAGCTTCTTCGGCAGTTTTGGCTTCAGGACGCTCTGAAACATAGCCATCGATGATACCAGACGCAAGGGCTTGGCGCATAGCACCGAAGTCTCCCATAGCGGTTTGTTTGCTGACACCTGGGATTTGGTCAATCAAATTATAGAGATAAACCCCTTGTTGAGCTGTGATTTTAGCATCCTTGAAGTCTTTGAGGCTCTTAGCGTTGGCATAATCACCGTCTGAGCTGACAACCATGACAGGTTCGCTTCGGTAGTAGCTGTCTGAAAAGTCGATTTCTTGACGACGTTCAGCTGTTGGACTCATACCTGCGATGATCATATCGATCTTGCCGGAAGTGAGGGCAGGAATCAAACCTGTCCAAGCGGTTTTGACCACCAAGGGTTTCTTCCCTTGAGCTTCAGCGATTTTTTTAGCGATTTGCACGTCATAACCGTTGGCATACTGTTTAGTACCTTCGATTGGAACGGCTCCGTTTGAGTCATCGTCCTGCGTCCAGTTGAAAGGTGCATAGGCAGCCTCCATACCGACACGGAGATACTCGTCTGCTTGAGCGCTTGATACTCCGCCAAAAACGAGGAGGAGCGCTGCAAAGCAGGCTACAATAATTCTTTTCATTGAAACAATGTCTCCTATAAAAATGTCATACCTTACTATTTTACAGGAAATTAGGATTAATGACAATAAGTTGGGATTAGAAAAACAATCTCTATACCAAGATTGTCTTCAAATACAAGTTGTAATTTGATATAATGGGAAGGACGATTTGGAGCCTTGATCATTTTTGGTGTGATGAGGCTAGCATTTTAAAACGGAGATAATTATGCAAACGGCACAATTTATTATTGAATTACTAAAAGCAGTCTTTCTTGGGATTGTCGAAGGTATCACTGAGTGGCTACCGATTTCATCTACAGGTCACTTGATTTTGGTGAATGAATTCTTGAACTTGAGACAAAGTAAAGATTTCATCGATATGTTTAATATCGTTATCCAACTTGGTGCTATTCTGGCGGTTATGGTCATTTACTTTAAACGTTTGAATCCCTTCCAACCTGGTAAGACAGCACGTGAAGTGCAATTGACTTGGCAACTTTGGCTCAAGGTGGTCATTGCCTGTATTCCTTCAGCCTTCTTTGGTCTACTTTTAGATGACTGGATGGAGGCCCATCTCAGTAATTTCTTTGTAGTAGCTATCATGTTGGTGGTCTACGGGATTGCCTTTATTTGGATTGAGGACCGCAATCGACGTGTAGAACCTAAGGTAACGGATTTGGCACGTATGTCTTACAAGACAGCTTTCTATATTGGTCTTTTCCAAGTCTTGAGTATCATTCCAGGGACAAGCCGTTCAGGTGCTACTATTCTTGGGGGTATCATCGTTGGTACTAGTCGTAGCGTAGCTGCTGACTTTACCTTCTTCCTTGGTATTCCAACCATGTTTGGTTATAGTGGCCTTAAGGCGGTTAAGTATTTCATTGACGGGAATACCTTGACAGGTGGACAAGTGGCTATTCTCTTGGTAGCTAGTGTGACAGCCTTTGTTGTCAGCTTGTTCGTGATTCGCTTCTTGATGAATTACATTAAGAAACATGATTTCACAGTTTTCGGAAAATACCGTATCGTACTTGGTATTATTGTGCTTCTTTATGGAGCTGTCAAACTTATTTTCGGATAATTACTTTTAAGTAAACTGAAAAGGACTTCGATTGAAGTCCTTTTTATCTGGTTTAGAGATTAATTGTGGAGAAGTTTTCCAAAGATAAGGTAAGCTAGCAACCATAGGACCAGTCCACAAGTTAAGAAACTAGCTAGGATTTTCAAGAAGTCCACGATATTATGCAAGGGATACCATCCGGACAAACAGAGAATTGGAAGGATGGTAACACACATGATAGAGAAGTGCAGAAGTGATTGCTGTTTGAGCGATAAACGGTTATCGTCGTAAATGGGTGCAGTTGCTAGTATGATGGCGACGATTAGCCCTGTAAGAAAAGTAGATTTGTTTACTTGATAAGGTTGCCCCGATAAGTAGAGAAAGAGCGTCAATAAACTCGTTATTCCTCCAGCAATGCTAGCTCGTAGCCACCCTTTTTTATAGGCAGTCATGGTCATCACCTCCATGTATATCTTCACTTTTATTATACTCCAATCTAGGATAGATGACAGGTATAAATGGGGAAATACAAGGTTTTGTTAGTATTAAGAAGTTTGTAGAAATCCTTTCCAAAATAAGACTCAAACTTGCTCAGAAATTGCTATCTCTTGGCTTTTCTAGTATAATGAAATAACTACTCGTGCGAGGTTTTTTACATATGGAAATGAAACAAATAAGCGAGACAACTCTAAAAATCATGATTACCATGGAAGATCTTGAAGAACATGGTATGGAATTGAAGGATTTCTTGATTCCCCAGGAAAAAACAGAGGAATTTTTCTATACTGTCATGGATGAGTTGGACTTGCCTGATAACTTTAAAAATAGTGGAATGCTGAGCTTCCGTGTCACGCCACGCAAGGATCGTGTGGATGTCTTTGTGACTAAATCAGATCTTAAGGAAGACCTTGATTTCAACGATTTGTCAGATATGGATGACTATTCAGGGCTTTCTCCAGAAGAGTTTCTAAAGGCCCTTGAGGGTAACTTTATGGACAAGGGTGACATCGAAGCACACCATAAGCTCGAAGAGCTTGAAAAGACCTTGGAAGAGGTTGATAAGGCTATGACAGAGCCTACCAAGGAAGTGGCTGAAGAAAATATTCGTGAAGACTATACCCACTATGTCTTGGCCTTCTCTGACTTTGATCAAGTGGTGACTTTTACGCAAGGTTTGAAGGATATACCTGTTGAAGGTTCTGAGCTTTATAAACTTGGGGATGTCTACTACATGACGATCCTTCTTTACTTGGCTGATGAGCCTGATTATTACGCGAACAATATGTATGCGCGTTTTCTTGAATATGCGAATGTAGCAGACCGAACACGTGCCTACCTACAAGAGCATGCAACAATCTTGATGGAAGAGGACGCCTTACCGGTACTACAAGCAACGAAATGGAGCTAAGACATGCCTTGGACCATTAACTATATATTCGTTTTGATTGGGACCTTTTTGATTGCCATTGTGACGACCCCATTGGTACGCTCTTTGGCCTTACGTGTCGGAGCTGTTGACAATCCCAATGCAAGACGTATCAATAAAAAGCCCATGCCTAGTGCTGGCGGTCTAGCTATTTTGTTGGCCTTTGTACTAGCGACCTTGGTCTTTATGCCTATGATTATCCATAAGGATATCTGGCATGTTTCTTACATTAGGTACATCTTGCCGGTTGTTGTGGGGGGATCTGTCGTAGCTCTGACGGGCTTCATTGATGATATCTTGGAATTAAAGCCTCTACCTAAGATGCTTGGTATTGTTATTGGAGCTGTTATCGTTTGGGCTTTTACAGACTTCCGATTTGATAGCTTTAAGATTCCATTTGGTGGTCCCATGATTCATTTTGGGCCAGTCCTGACCTTGATTTTAACGGTGTTATGGATTGCGGCCATCACCAATGCCATTAATCTGATTGATGGTTTGGATGGCTTGGTTGGAGGAGTTTCTATCATTTCCCTTATGACTATGGGGGTGATTTCTTATTTCTTCCTCTATGATACTGATATTTTCTTGACCATGACCATCTTTGTCTTGGTGGCTGCCATTATGGGCTTCTTCCCTTACAATTATCATCCAGCGATTATCTATCTAGGTGATACGGGGGCGCTTTTTATTGGCTTTATGATTGGTGTCTTGTCATTGCAAGGATTGAAAAATGCAACTGCAGTGGCTATTTTGTCACCTGTTATTATCCTTGGAGTGCCTATTGTTGACACAGTGGTAGCCATTGTCCGCCGTAAGTTGTCAGGGCGCCCAGCCATGGAGGCTGACAAGATGCACTTACATCATCGCCTTCTAGCCATGGGCTTCACTCATCGAGGAGCGGTTCTGGTGGTTTATGCCATCGCTATTCTCTTTTCATTGATTGCCCTCTTGTTAAATGTTTCCAGTCGTCTCGGTGGTATTCTCTTGCTCTTGAGTTTACTTTTGGGAATGGAAATTCTGATTGAAGGGCTTGAGATTTGGGGCGTTGGTCGAACACCTCTCTTCAATTTCCTAAAATTTATCGGGAATAGTGATTATCGCCAAGCAACCATGTTAAAATGGAAGCAAGGGCGAAAAAATTAAACATTTGAAAAGCCAAGTAATGGCTTTTTTGTTATAATGATTCTAATTAAGGAAAATGGAAGTTCTCTTTTTATTTTCCAGAAAATAGCAAGACTATTTTCAAAAAAATAATGCAAATTAGCGAGCAAGTGCTCGCTGTATATATGAAAAAGGAGTATACAATGTCTGTACTTGAAATCAAAAATCTTCATGTTTCTGTTGAAGATAAAGAAATCTTGAAGGGTCTTAATTTGACTCTTAAAACTGGTGAGATTGCTGCTATCATGGGTCCTAACGGAACTGGTAAATCTACCCTTTCAGCTGCTATCATGGGTAACCCAAACTATGAAATCACAGAAGGGGACATCCTTTTTGATGGCGAAAGCATCCTTGATTTGGAAGTTGACGAACGTGCACGCCTAGGTCTTTTCCTTGCTATGCAATACCCAGCTGAAATCCCAGGAATCACAAATGCTGAGTTCATCCGTGCGGCTATGAACGCTGGTAAAGAAGATGACGAAAAGATTTCTGTTCTTGATTTCATCACTAAATTGGATGAAAAGATGGAATTGCTTGGTATGCGTGAAGAAATGGCTGAGCGTTACCTTAATGAAGGTTTCTCAGGTGGTGAGAAAAAGCGTAACGAAATCCTTCAATTGCTCATGTTGGAACCTAAGTTTGCTCTTCTCGATGAGATTGACTCAGGTCTTGATATCGATGCCCTTAAAGTGGTTTCAAAAGGGGTTAACGCTATGCGTGGCGAAGGCTTCGGTGCTATGATTATCACTCACTACCAACGTCTCTTGAACTACATCACTCCAGATGTCGTACATGTAATGATGGAAGGTAAAGTCGTTCTTTCAGGCGGTCCTGAATTGGCTGCTCGTCTTGAGCAAGAAGGTTATGCGAAAATCGCTGAAGAGCTCGGTTACGAGTACCACGAAGAAGCGTAAGTCTGTTACTCGAAATAACTAGAAAAGGAGTAACCTATGTCAAAAGAATCTATTATCGCTTTTTCACAAGCAAAGGCAGAGCCACTTTGGTTGCAAGACCTTCGTCAAGCAGCCTTTGATAAGATTGAAAGTTTGGCTCTTCCAAAAATTGAGCGTGTTAAATTCCACCGTTGGAATCTCGGTGATGGAACGATTACTGAAAATGAACCATCAGCAAATGTGCCTGATTTTACAGCGCTTGGAAACAACCCTAAATTGGTCCAAGTAGGAACAAATACTGTACTTGAACAATTGCCAGCTGACTTGATTAGTCAAGGTGTGGTCTTCACAGACCTTACAACTGCTCTTGAGGAAATCCCAGAAGTCGTTGAAGCCTTCTTTGGTAAGGCTGTAGCCTATGATGAGGACAAATTGGCAGCTTATAACTATGCCTATTTCAATAGTGCAGCAGTCCTTTATGTACCAGATAATGTTGAAGTTGACTTGCCAGTTGAAAGCTATTTTTACCAAGATGGAACTTCAAATGTTCCATTTAACAAACACGTTTTGATCGTGGCTGGTAAAAACAGTAAATTGACTTACCTTGAGCGCTTTGAAACGCTAGGTGAAGCGACTGAAAAAGCTAGTGCCAATATTTCAGTTGAAGTCATTGCTCAAGACGGTGCACAAGTCAAGTTTGCGGCTATTGACCGTTTGGGTGAAAACGTCACAACTTATATTAGTCGTCGAGGTCGTATCGGTCGTGATGCCAGCATTGACTGGGCTCTCGGGATCATGAACGAGGGCAATGTTATTGCTGACTTTGATAGTGACTTGATTGGCAATGGAAGTCATGCCAACCTTAAAGTTATTGGTCTTTCATCAGGTCGTCAGGTTCAAGGGATTGATACTCGTGTGACGAACTATGGTAACAACTCTGTGGGTCATATCCTACAACATGGTGTTATCTTGGAACGTGGTACTTTGACTTTCAATGGTATTGGTCACATTGTTAAAGGTGCTAAGGGTGCTGATGCACAACAAGAAAGCCGTGTGCTTATGCTTTCTGACAAGGCACGTTCAGACGCTAACCCAATTCTCTTGATTGACGAAAATGAAGTTACAGCAGGGCATGCTGCTTCAATCGGTCAGGTAGATCCAGAGGATATGTATTACCTCATGAGTCGTGGACTTGATCAAGACACTGCAGAACGTTTGGTTATTCGCGGTTTCTTAGGAGCAGTTATTACTGAAATCCCAGTTAAAGAAGTGCGCGATGAAATGATTTCTGTAACTGATACAAAACTAAACAAACGTTAGGAACTATCGACGCAGATAGTCTAACCTATGATATATCTAGATAGGGAGATAAGATGTCAGCTTTAGATGCCTATAAGATTCGACAAGATTTTGCCATTTTAGATCAGGTAGTTAATGATGAACCTTTGGTATACTTGGATAATGCAGCAACGACTCAGAAGCCTCAAGTAGTTTTGGACACTCTCATGGCCTACTATCATGAGGACAATGCCAATGTTCACCGTGGTGTGCATACTTTGGCTGAGCGTGCAACAGCTGCTTACGAAGCTAGTCGTGAAAAGCTTCGTCAGTTTATCAATGCTAAATCAACCAAAGAGGTCCTCTTTACACGTGGAACGACAACTGGTCTTAACTGGGTTGGTCGTTTTGCAGAGCAGGTTCTTGAGCCAGGAGATGAGGTGGTTATTTCAATTATGGAACACCACTCAAATATCATTCCTTGGCAGGAAGCTTGTAAGAAGACAGGGGCTAAACTTGTTTACGCCTACTTGAAAGATGGCCAATTGGATATGGAAGATTTGGCTAACAAGATTACTGAAAAGACAAAATTTGTCAGTCTAGCTCAGGTCTCTAACGTTTTAGGCTGCATCAATCCTGTCAAAGAGATTGCCAAGCTTGCTCACCAAGTTGGTGCCTATATGGTGGTGGATGGTGCCCAATCGGCGCCCCACATGGCCATTGATGTTCAGGATTTGGATTGTGATTTCTTCACCCTTTCTGGACATAAGATGTTAGGCCCAACAGGGATTGGGGTTCTTTATGGCAAGGAAGAGATTCTTAACCAGATGAATCCTATTGAATTCGGTGGTGAGATGATTGATTTCGTTTACGAACAGGAAGCCACTTGGAAGGAATTGCCTTGGAAATTTGAGGCTGGTACACCTAACATTGCGGGGGCTATTGCTCTTGGTACTGCTGTGGACTACCTCTCTGCTTTAGGCATGGAAAATATTCATGCTTACGAGCAAGAATTGGTAGACTATGTTTTGCCTAAGCTTCAGGCGATTGATGGTCTGACAGTCTATGGTCCAGAGGATCCTAGTCAGCATGCAGGTGTTATTGCCTTTAATATTGATGGGCTTCACCCTCATGATGTGGCGACAGCTCTTGATTATGAAGGAGTGGCAGTGCGTGCGGGTCACCACTGTGCTCAGCCTTTAATTAATCATTTAGGAATCTCATCAGCTGCCCGAGCAAGTTTCTATATTTACAATACCAAAGAGGATTGCGACAAGCTTGTAGAGGCAATTCTTGCGACGAAGGAGTTTTTCAATGGCACTCTCTAGACTAGATAGTTTATATATGGCTGTTGTGGCCGATCACTCTAAGAGCCCTCACCATCATGGTGTCCTACCTGATGTGGAGCAACTTCAACTGAATAATCCGACTTGTGGAGATGTTATCAATCTGTCAGTCAAATTTGATGGTGACGTGATTGAAGACATTGCCTTTGCTGGTGATGGGTGTACCATTTCTACAGCTTCATCAAGTATGATGACGGATGCAGTTATTGGAAAAAACAAGGCCGAGGCTTTGGAGCTAGCGGAGATTTTCTCTCTTATGATTCAAGGAGATCATAAAGATGAAGATAAGCTAGGCGAAGCCAAGCTCTTGGCGGGGGTTTCTAAATTTCCACAACGTATCAAATGTGCAACACTCTCTTGGAATGCCCTCAAAAAAGCCATAGAGAGAAGCGAGCTTTAGGAAGTCAAGGAGCAGTTAGTCTCCTTGACCAAGCAAAAAGGAAAACGAATCAAACCTTTAATAAAGGAAAATACTATGACTGAAACAAATGAAAAAGTAGAACCAAAACCCATTGATTTGGGGGAATATAAATACGGTTTCCATGACGATGTGACACCAGTCTTTTCAACAGGAAAAGGAATCAGCGAGGATGTGGTCCGTGCCATGTCTGCTGAAAAAGGGGAGCCTGAGTGGATGCTTGAATTCCGCTTGAAATCATTGGAAACCTTTAACAAAATGGCCATGCAAGAGTGGGGACCAGACCTTTCTGGTATTAACTTTGATGACTTGACATATTTCCAAAAAGCATCAGACAAACCTGCTCGTGACTGGGAAGACGTTCCTGAGAAAATCAAGGAAACTTTTGAACGTATTGGTATCCCAGAAGCAGAGCGTGCCTATCTTGCTGGAGCCTCAGCTCAGTATGAATCAGAAGTGGTTTACCACAACATGAAAGAAGAGTATGACAAGTTGGGTATTATCTTTACAGATACGGACTCAGCTCTTAAAGAGCATCCAGAGCTCTTCAAGAAGTACTTCTCAAAACTGGTTCCGCCAACAGACAATAAATTTGCGGCCCTTAATTCTGCCTTCTGGTCAGGTGGTACCTTTATTTATGTACCTAAAGGCGTCAAGGTGGATATTCCGCTTCAAACCTACTTCCGTATCAATAACGAAGCGACTGCCCAGTTTGAACGTACCCTTATCATCGTTGATGCAGGTGCCAGCGTTCACTATGTTGAAGGATGTACAGCGCCAACATACACAACGGCTAGCCTTCATGCAGCCATTGTTGAAATCTTTGCACTTGATGGTGCCTACATGCGCTACTCAACTATCCAAAACTGGTCAGATAGCGTCTACAACTTGGTAACTAAACGTGCTACCGCTAAGAAAAATGCGACTGTTGAGTGGATTGATGGTAACCTTGGGGCCGAAGTCACTATGAAGTACCCATCTGTTTACCTTGATGGAGAAGGTGCGCGTGGTACCATGCTTTCAATTGCCTTCGCCAATGCAGGTCAACACCAAGATACAGGGGCTAAGATGATTCACAATGCACCGCATACATCATCATCTATTGTTTCTAAATCAATCGCTCGTAACGGTGGTAAGGTTGACTACCGTGGACAAGTCACTTTCAACAAGGATTCTAAGAAATCGGTATCTCACATCGAATGTGATACCATCTTGATGGATGACTTGTCTAAATCAGACACTATCCCATTTAACGAAATCCATAACTCACAAGTTGCCCTTGAACACGAAGCTAAAGTTTCTAAGATTTCTGAAGAGCAACTCTACTACCTCATGAGTCGTGGACTTTCAGAACAAGAAGCAACAGAGATGATTGTTATGGGATTTGTGGAACCATTTACCAAAGAACTTCCAATGGAATATGCTGTTGAGCTTAACCGCTTGATTAGTTATGAAATGGAAGGATCAGTTGGGTAAAAACTCTGATAATTTAAAGGGACCAGATGGTCCTTTTTGTTTTGCTAGAAAAATCGAGCAATGAGCTCTAGATAACTGTTAGTAACAGAGTAATTGCAAAGTGTAGAAAGCGTTTACAATCGGTATTTAAAAAGATATAATAGATTTGAATAGCAAGTAATGGAGGGGACTAATATGGGAGTGTATAACAGTGACTGGCTACTCAATCAAATTCGAGGGACAGCTAATGTGGTCAGTAAGGCTTTTAAGTTTGAGACTTTAGATATTGATTTAGGTCAGGTGGAGGACGAGCAAGGTCACACGATTGATGGCAATGACTACATTGACGACTTGTTAATCCATGAACAGTATGATCAGGCAACTACCTTCATTCATAGTCAACTCAAGCGTTTGACAACTAATGACTATAATCTCCTTGTCAGCGTCTATATTGAGTATTTGGAGAATTTACCACCTGTAATAAGACAGAAACACCATTTTGATGATAGAAAAATAGCAAGTTTGAGGGAAAAACTGTCCGAATTTTCATGGTAATTTGGTAGAGAGTGTGGAAGAGAAACGCCGAGCGTTTACGATTTTTCCACCCTCTTTTTTGTGTTATAATAGAATCACTATGGATAAATTAATTAAAACAATTTCAGAATCAGGTTCTTTCCGTGCTTATGTTCTTGATAGCACAGAAACTGTTAGAACCGCACAAGAAAAACACAATACTCTATCATCATCGACAGTTGCTTTGGGGCGTACCCTTATTGCTAACCAGATCTTGGCTGCTAACCAAAAAGGTGAAAGCAAAATTACGGTTAAGGTTATCGGAAACAGCTCTTTTGGGCATATCATCTCAGTAGCTGATACCAAAGGACATGTTAAGGGCTACATCCAAAATCCAGGTGTGGACATCAAGAAAACAGCAACTGGTGAAGTCTTGGTGGGTCCTTTCATGGGACAAGGGCAGTTTGTTTCTATCATCGATTATGGAACTGGTAATCCTTACACGTCGTCAACACCACTTATTTCTGGTGAAATTGGTGAAGATTTTGCCTATTATTTAACAGAGTCTGAGCAAACGCCATCTGCTGTAGGTCTTAATGTGCTTCTTGACGAAGAGGACAAGGTCAAGGTTGCTGGTGGCTTCATGCTTCAGGTCTTGCCTGGTGCCAGTGAGGAAGAAATCACTCGTTACGAAAAGCGTATCCAAGAGATGCCAGCCATTTCAACGCTTTTGGAGTCTGATGACCATATCGAAGCTCTCTTGAATGCCATTTATGGGGATGAACCTTTCAAACGTTTGTCTGAAGAGGAGCTTAGTTTTGAGTGTGATTGCTCACGTGAACGCTTTGAAAATGCCCTCTTGACACTTGGTAAGGATGAACTTCAAGCTATGAAAGACGAGGACCATGGTGCTGAAATCGTCTGCCAATTCTGCCAAACCAAGTATGAATTTTCAGAAGCTGACTTGGAGGAACTCATCAATGACTAAACTTAATTCGTCCTTCATGATTGGAAACGTAGAGATTCCTCATCGTACAGTATTAGCTCCTATGGCAGGTGTGACCAACTCGGCCTTCCGTACCATTGCCAAGGAATTTGGTGCTGGTCTTGTGGTTATGGAGATGATCTCTGAAAAAGGGCTCCTCTACAATAATGAGAAGACCCTCCACATGCTTCATATTGATGAGAATGAGCATCCAATGTCTATTCAGCTTTTCGGTGGTGATGCTGAGGGCTTGAAGCGTGCGGCTGACTTTATCCAGACCAATACCAAGGCTGATATCGTTGATATCAACATGGGTTGTCCGGTCAATAAGGTAGTCAAAAATGAAGCTGGTGCCAAGTGGCTCAAGGATCCAGACAAGATTTACCACATCGTCAAGGAAGTAACGTCAGTACTTGATATTCCTCTGACCGTTAAGATGCGTACAGGTTGGTCAGACAGTGACTTGGCTGTAGAAAATGCCCTTGCAGCTGAGTCTGCAGGTGTTTCTGCCCTTGCTATGCACGGCCGTACTCGTGAGCAAATGTACACAGGTCACTGTGATCATGAGACTCTGGCTCGTGTTGCTAAGGCTATCACTAAGATTCCATTTATTGGAAATGGCGATGTTCGTAGCGTTCAAGATGCTAAGCTCATGATTGAAGAACTTGGTGTCGATGCCGTTATGGTGGGTCGTGCAGCTATGAACAATCCATACATTTTCACGCAAATCAACCACTTCTTCGAAACAGGAGAGGAGTTGCCAGAACTTCCATTTGATAAGAAATTGGACATCGCTGAAGACCACCTCAAACGTTTGGTGGACCTTAAAGGTGAAAAGATTGCTGTTCGTGAATTCCGTGGTCTGGCACCACACTATCTTCGTGGAACAGCAGGAGCGGCTAAGGTTCGTGGCGAAGTCTCACGTGCCGATTCTATTGCTCAGGTCGAAGAAATCTTTGCAACTTTGAGATAAGCTTCTATATGATGAAAACTTAACCAGCTTGGTTAGGTTTTTATTTTACCTTTATTCTTCCTTGATAGTGATGATAGCCCATCACCAATCTTTTTCTTGGTCCACCCTTGCAAAACCTCTGTGTTTTCGATATAATTAACTGGTTAAGTAAATGGAGAAAGCAATGCTAGAACTAGAAGAACAAGTAAATCAATTGATTAATCAGATTTTGCTTAAGGCTGAAAATCAGCATGAGCTCCTCATTGGTCAGTGCCGTAGTCAGGTTAAGTTGACCAATACCCAGGAGCATATTCTCATGCTTTTGTCTGAGGGACGAAAGACCAATTCTGAGTTGGCTAAGACCCTCAATGTCAGCCAGGCTGCTGTTACCAAGGCAGTTAAAACCTTGGTCAAAGAGGGCATGTTGGAGGCTAAGAAAGATAAGGATGATGGGCGCGTGACCTACTTTGTCTTGACACAAGAAGCTCAACCCATAGCCCAAGAGCATGAGGAGCACCACCAAGAGACCTTGGGGGTTTATCGGTCTGTATTGGATCAGTTCGATAATCAAGAGCGTCAGGTGATTGGACGTTTCTTGACAAAATTAGCAGAAAAAATCGAGGAATAAGATGCGCTATATTACAGTTGAAGGACTGAGCTTCCAGTATGATGCGGAGCCTGTTTTGGACAATATTCACTATCATTTGGATTCTGGGGAGTTTGTGACCCTAACTGGGGAAAATGGAGCTGCCAAGTCAACGCTTATTAAGGCTACCCTAGGAATTCTCAAGCCTAAGAAGGGAACTGTAACCATCTCTGAAACCAATAAAGATGGTAAAAAGCTTCGCATGGCCTATCTTCCACAGCAGATTGCCAGCTTTAATGCAGGTTTTCCGAGCACGGTCTACGAGTTTGTGAAGTCTGGCCGTTATCCTCGTAAGGGCTGGTTCCGTCGTTTGACTAAGCACGACTTGGAGCACGTTCAACGTGCCCTTGAGTCTGTAGGTATGTGGGAAAATCGTCACAAGCAAATTGGTCGTCTCTCAGGTGGGCAAAAGCAACGTGCCGTTATTGCTCGTATTTTTGCCTCAGATCCAGATATCTTTGTCTTGGATGAGCCAACGACGGGTATGGATGCAGGAACAGCCAATACTTTCTATGAACTCATGCACCACTCGGCTCACAAGCATGGCAAGTCTGTCTTGATGATTACCCACGACCCAGAGGAAGTCAAGGAGTACACCGACCGTAATATTCATCTGGTTCGTAACCAGAAATTGCCTTGGCGTTGTTTCAATGTCCATGAAAAGGATGGAGAGGAGCACAAACATGATTAGTGAATTATTAGCCTATGATTTTATGCAACGTGCTATTCTCGCCGTGATTGCTATCATTATCTTTTCGCCAATTTTGGGGCTTTTCTTAATTCTTCGTCGTCAGAGTCTGATGAGCGATACCTTAAGTCACGTGTCCCTAGCTGGGGTGGCTGTTGGGATTTTCTTGGGACTATCAACCACTTGGATGACCCTTGTGGTTGTGGTTATTGCTGCTTTGGTTTTAGAATATCTCAGGGTTAGTTACAAGCATTATATGGAGATTTCAACGGCTATCCTCATGTCAATGGGATTGGCAGTGGCTCTTATTCTTAGTAACAAGGCGGGTAGCAGTAGTATGAGTCTGGATAGCTATCTTTTTGGTTCTATCATCACGATTAGCGCTGAGCAGGTGCGTGCCCTCTTTGTTATTGCGGCCATTGTACTGGTCTTGACCCTACTCTTTATTCGTCCTATGTATCTTTTAACCTTTGACGAGGATACCGCTCATGTGGATGGCTTGCCAGTTCGTCTCATGTCCCTCCTCTTCAATATTGTGACTGGGATAGCGATTGCCCTGATGATTCCAGCAGCAGGATCACTTTTGGTTTCTACCATCATGATTCTTCCTGCAGCTATTGGTATGAAAATAGGTCAAACCTTCAAGTCTGTCATTTTCTGGGCTATTGGTATTGGTTTGATTGGTATGCTCTCTGGTATTTTTATTTCCTATTATTGGGAAACACCTGCTAGTGCTACTATTACCCTTATCTTCATCGCCTTCTTTGGTCTGGTATCCATCTTTGAACCTCTCTTAAAAGCAGAGTAAATAATAGAAGAAAAGGGCTTGAGAAATCAAGCTCTTTTTGTGATATACTAAAGTGGTTTTTGAGAGAAGTTAAAATAAGAATGGTGGATTTCTAGGCAGAAAAAATGATTAGTTTTTTCTGGTGTCTACTATTATTTGTAACAGTAACAAAAAAGGAGAAAACATGGAAATCTTTTTAACGAGTATATCGGGAATCCTAGTCATCTTAGGTATGATTTTAGTGGGATTCGTTATGGGCGAAAAAGGCTGGTTTGACGACAAGTCACGTGGTCTTATAGCGAAGCTAGTCACTCAAATTGCCCTGCCTTGTTACATGCTCTATACGATCACACAGCGTTTCACAGCGACAGACCTACTTAAAATGTTGCCAGAATTGCGTTTTCCTGCACTGTCCATGGTGATTTTACTTGGGATTGCGACAGCGGTGGCTAGTATTTTTGCAGTGAAAAAGGAGCGTCGTGGTCTCTTTATTTCCATGTTTTTTAATTCAAACACCATTTTTGTGGGGCTCCCTATCAATCAAGCCCTCTTTGGCGATGCTAGTATTCCCTATGTTCTTATCTATTATATGTGCAATACGACCTTTTTCTGGACCTTGGGAACTTACCTTATTCAGCGAGATGGGGAGGGAGAGGCAGAATTTGATTTAAAAACAAGTCTGAAAAAGATCTTCTCACCCCCTCTAATGGGCTTCATGTTAGGTCTTATTATTGTTATCCTTCATATTAAATTACCAACTTTTTTAGCCAGTGATTTGCAGTATTTAGGTAGTTTGACGACTCCTTTATCTATGATTTTCATCGGTTTGTCGGTATCCAATGCAGGTGTGAAGCAGTTGGTTCTTAAAAAGGACCAGTTATTAATTTTGTTGGGACGCTTTGTAGTTGCTCCTCTCTTGATGGCTGCTATTGTTTACTGGGCACCTCTCCCAACTTTGATGAAACAAGTTTTTATCATCCAGTCTGCCATGCCTGTCATGACCAATGCTCCAGTAGTTGCTAAACTCTATGGAGCTGATAGTGATTACGCAGCTGTTATGGTTACTGAGACTACCCTTGCAACCATGGTTGTCATCCCAATTTTGATGGTTCTGATGGCTTGAAAATAATCAAGTAACCCCTGTTTTTCTGGGGGTTTTTAAATTTGTAAAAAAATTCAAAAAAAGTTTACGAAAACGCTTTACAAATCGTAAAAAGATGCTATAATAAATACATAAGTTATGCAAGCGTTTGCATCGAAACGTAGGAGGAAATGAAATGAATAAGCTAAAAGAAAAATTTGGCTTTGAGTTCTGGCAAAAATTCGGTAAAGCCCTCATGGTTGTTATCGCAGTTATGCCAGCAGCAGGTCTCATGATCTCACTCGGTAAAACAGTTGCCATGATTAATCCAAACATGACACCACTTGTTATTACTGGTGGATTTCTTGAGCAGATTGGTTGGGGGGTTATTGGTAACCTTCACATCTTGTTCGCCCTTGCCATTGGTGGTAGCTGGGCTAAGGAACGTGCAGGCGGTGCCTTTGCGGCAGGTCTTGCCTTTATCTTGATTAACCGTTTGACTGGTTCAATCTTTGGTGTTACTTCAGATATTCTTGCTGATAAGGCTGCTACAGTCCACACCGTTTTTGGTCAATCAATCAAGGTATCTGATTACTTCATCAGTGTTTTGGAAGCTCCAGCCCTCAACATGGGTGTGTTCGTAGGTATCATCTCTGGTTTCATCGGAGCTACTGCCTTCAACAAATACTATAACTTCCGTAAATTGCCAGAAGCTTTATCATTCTTCAATGGTAAACGTTTCGTACCATTCGTAGTTATTCTTCGTTCAGCTATCGCAGCTATCGTTCTTGCTATCGTATGGCCAGTTATCCAATCAGGAATCAACGGCTTCGGTATGTGGATTGCCAACTCAAAAGAAACTGCTCCAATCTTGGCACCGTTCTTGTTCGGTACTTTGGAACGTCTTCTCTTGCCATTTGGTCTCCACCACATGTTGACTATCCCAATTAACTACACTCAATTGGGTGGTACTTACCACGTATTGACTGGTGCTGCTAAAGGTACTGAAGTATTGGGTCAAGACCCACTCTGGCTTGCTTGGGTTACTGACCTTGCAAACCTTAAAGGTGCACACCCAGAACAATACAAACACCTTCTTGAATCTGTTACACCAGCCCGCTTTAAAGTTGGTCAAATGATCGGTTCATTCGGTATCTTGATGGGTATCGTAGTAGCCATCTACCGTAACGTCGATGATGATAAAAAACATCAATACAAAGGGATGTTGACTGCAACTGCACTTGCAACATTCTTGACAGGGGTAACAGAGCCAATCGAGTACATGTTCATGTTCGTGGCTACTCCACTTTACATTGTTTATGCTTTGGTACAAGGATGTGCCTTTGCCATGGCTGATATCGTTAACCTTCGTGTTCACTCATTCGGTTCTATCGAGTTCTTGACACGTACACCACTTGCTATTAACGCTGGTTTGGCGATGGATATCGTTAACTTCATTTGGGTAACTGTACTCTTTGGTGTTATCATGTTCTTCATCGCAAACTTCATGATTAAGAAATTTGACTACGCTACACCAGGACGTAACGGTAACTATGAGCAAGCTGATGATGCTTCATCAGAATCTGCTGGCTCAGCAAGTGCTGGAACAAGCTCAGCAAGCTCACAAGTTATCAACATTATCAACCTTCTTGGTGGACGTGCTAACATCGTCGATGTTGACGCATGTATGACTCGTCTCCGTGTTACTGTTAAAGACGCTGAAAAAGTCGGAACTGAAGAACAATGGAAAGCTGAAGGAGCTATGGGTCTTGTCATGAAAGGACAAGGGGTTCAAGCTATCTATGGTCCTAAAGCAGACGTATTGAAATCTGATATCCAAGACGTTCTTGATTCAGGTGAAGTTATTCCTGAAACACTTCCAAGTCAAATGACTGCTGTTCAAAAAGCAGAAGCTAACTTCAAAGGTGTGACTGATGAAGTGCATTCAGTTGCTGATGGTCAAGTTATCAACATCGAAGATGTTAAAGACCCAGTATTCTCACAAAAAATGATGGGTGACGGCTTCGCTGTAGAACCAGAAAACGGTAAAATCGTTTCACCAGTAGCTGGTAAAGTGACAAGCATCTTCCCAACTAAACACGCTCTTGGTTTGGTAACAGATAATGGTCTTGAAGTTTTGGTTCACATCGGACTTGACACTGTCAGTCTTGAAGGTAAACCATTCGACGTTAAAGTTACTGAAGGTCAAACAGTTGCTGCAGGTGATCTCTTGGTTGAAGCAAACCTTGATGCTATCCGTGAAGCAGGTCGTGAAACATCTACAGTTGTTGTCTTTACAAATGCAGATGCAATCAAATCAGTTAAAGTAGAACATACAGGTAAATTGGCTGCTAACGCTCCAGTTGCAAAAGTAGAACTTTAATTTGCTAAACGATAAACAAGCAGACAGCCCTTGGGCTGTTTTGTTTGTAAATGACCCTATGTCATTTCTAGATGCAAGTCAGAAGAGGGATAAACTTATGAAATTTCTAACTTTAAATACTCACAGTTGGATGGAAGAAGATGCAGAAGGAAAGTTCCAAACCTTAAAGGAACAGATCCTAAAGGCTCAGTATGATATTATTTGCTTCCAGGAAGTTAACCAAGAAATAGAGACTTCTGTTGTAGACACGGATGCTTACTATCATGCACTTCCATCAGCAACACCAATCCACCAAGATCACTTTGTCCGTCTTCTTGTGGAAAAGTTAGCTGAAGAAGGGCTTCAATACCATTGGACTTGGGCCTACAATCACATTGGTTATGATCACCTTAATGAGGGGGTTGCCGTCTTGTCACGTCAACCATTGACAGCTAGCGAAATCTTGGTTTCAGATGTTGATGATCCAACTGATTACCATACACGCCGTGTTGCAGTTGCTGAAACTACTGTAGATGGCCGAGAAGTTGCTGTTGCTAGTGTTCACCTTTCATGGTGGGACAAAGGTTTCCAAGAAGAGTGGGCACGTATTGAAGAACGTTTCAAAGCTATTGGGAAACCGCTCATCCTAGCAGGTGACTTTAATAACCCAGCAGGTCGCGAAGGGCATCAAGCCATCTTGGCTAGCTCGCTCAATCTTCAAGATAGTTTTGAAGTAGCTAAAGAAACAACTGGTAGCTATACAGTTGGACCAGGTATCGATGGCTGGAAGGGCAATGAAGAGCCTTTACGTATCGATTATGTCTTTGCTAGCCAAGATTGGACAGTAGAGCGCCTTAGCGTGATTTTTGATGGCAACAATCAACCTTTGGTAAGCGACCACTACGGTCTTGAAGCAGAATTAACATTTAAGTAGAAACTGTATCCTATTATGACCTAATAAGGGTAAAAAACATTGTCAAAAGACAAATAAAAGAGTAAACTAGAAGCTATAATTGAATTTTTATAAGGAGAAAAAAATGTCACATATTACATTTGATTATTCTAAAGTATTGGGTAAATTTGTAGCACCACATGAGGTAGACTATTTTCAACCTCAAGTAACAGCTGCTGATGAAATGATTCGCAAAGGAACAGGAGCAGGAGCAGACTTCCTTGGATGGCGTGACCTTCCTGAGAACTACGATCGTGAAGAATTTGATCGTATCTTGAAAGCTGCAGAAAAAATCAAAAAAGACAGCGATATCTTAGTTGTAATCGGTATTGGTGGTTCATACCTTGGAGCCAAAGCAGCTATTGATTTCTTGAATAATCATTTTGCTAATCTCCAAACTAAAGAAGAACGTAAGGCCCCTCAAATTCTTTATGCAGGTAATTCTATTTCATCTAGTTATCTAGCTGATTTAGTTGATTTTGTTGCAGATAAAGATTTCTCAGTCAACGTTATTTCTAAATCAGGAACAACAACTGAGCCAGCTATCGCTTTCCGTGTCTTCAAAGAACTCCTTGTTAAGAAATATGGTCAAGAAGAAGCAAACAAACGTATCTACGCAACTACTGATCGTCAAAAAGGTGCGGTCAAGGTAGAGGCAGATGCCAATGGTTGGGATACTTTTGTAGTTCCAGATAATGTTGGTGGACGATTCTCAGTTTTGACAGCTGTAGGTCTTTTACCAATCGCAGCTTCAGGTGCTGATATCAAAGCCCTTATGGAAGGTGCAAATGCTGCACGTAAAGACTACTCTTCATCTAAAATCTCTGAAAATGAGGCTTACCAATATGCAGTACTTCGTAACATTCTTTATCGTAAGGGGTATCCAGTAGAAATTTTGGCAAATTATGAACCATCATTGCAATATTTTGGAGAATGGTGGAAGCAATTAGCTGGTGAATCAGAAGGTAAAGATCAAAAAGGTATCTACCCTACATCAGCTAACTTCTCAACAGATCTTCACTCTCTTGGACAATATATTCAAGAAGGAACTCGTAATGTTTTTGAAACAGTTATTCGAGTGGATAAGCCTCGTAAGAATATTATAATTCCAGAATTAGAAGAAGACCTTGATGGACTCGGTTATCTCCAAAGTAAAGATGTGGACTTTGTGAATAAAAAAGCAACAGATGGAGTTCTTCTAGCTCACACAGATGGTGGAGTACCAAATATGTTTGTGACAATTCCTGAACAAGATGCTTTCACTTTGGGTTATACTATCTATTTCTTCGAGCTTGCAATTGCTCTATCAGGATATTTGAATGCTATTAACCCATTCGACCAACCAGGTGTAGAAGCATATAAGAAAAATATGTTCGCTCTTCTTGGTAAACCAGGATTTGAAGAGCTTGGAGCAGAACTTAACGCTCGCTTGTAATTATTAGAAAAGATCAGACTAGTCTGATCTTTTTATTATACAAAATAATATCCCCTTAAAACATTTAATAATAGATAATCAGACTATACCAATTTTTCTATTTGACAACTATTATTACTTGTTGTAAACTATCATTGTTGGTTTTGTAAATAAAAATCAGACTATACCAATTTTTAATGAAAGGATGTATTATTTCTCATAGAATAATACAAGGAATATACTATGTGTGGAATTGTTGGGGTTGTCGGTAACACAAATGCAACAGAAATTTTAATTCAAGGACTTGAAAAGTTAGAATATCGAGGATATGATTCTGCTGGGATTTTTGTTATTGATGAAGGGAAAAAAGGACATCTAGTAAAATCAGTTGGTCGTATCGCAGATTTACAAGCTAAAATTGATAGTGAAGTTGTTGGTTCGACTGGGATTGGCCATACACGTTGGGCTACTCACGGGCAGGCAACAGAAGCAAATGCTCACCCACATACTTCAGCAAATGGTCGTCTTATTTTGGTACATAATGGAGTAATAGAGAATTATCTTCAAATTAAGGATGAGTATCTATCAGGAGATACTTTTAAAGGTGAAACAGATACTGAGATTGCAGTCCATTTGATTGGACACTTCGTTGATGAAGGGAACTCAGTATTGGATGCCTTTAAAAAGGCTTTACACATAATTCAAGGTTCATATGCCTTTGCACTGGTTGACTCTGAAAATCCTGATACAATTTATGTTGCTAAAAATAAATCACCGTTGTTAATTGGTATCGGAAACGGATACAATATGGTTTGTTCGGATGCAATGGCCATGATTCGTGAAACAAGTGAATTCATGGAAATTCATGATAAAGAATTGGTTGTTTTGACTAAAGATTCTGTAACTGTTAGTGATTATGATGGTAATCTAAAAGAACGTAATACTTATACTGCTGAGTTAGATTTGTCTGACATTGGTCGTGGAACATATCCTTACTACATGTTAAAAGAAATCGATGAACAACCAACTGTTATGAGAAAATTGATTTCTACTTACTCTGATGAAAATGGAAAACTTAAAGTTGATCCTGCTATTGTAAAAACTGTTCAAGAATCTGATCGTATTTATATTTTGGCGGCAGGAACATCATACAATGCAGGTTTTGCAGCAAAGAACATGATTGAACGTTTGACTGATACTCCAGTTGAACTTGGAGTGGCCTCTGAGTGGGGATATAATATGCCTCTATTGAGTAAGAAACCAATGTTTATCTTACTCACTCAGTCTGGTGAAACTGCGGATAGCCGTCAGGTATTAGTAAAAGCCAATGAGATGGGTATACCTAGCTTGACTGTTACTAATGTGCCAGGATCAACACTTTCTCGTGAAGCTACTTATACAATGCTACTTCATGCTGGACCAGAAATTGCCGTTGCATCAACTAAGGCGTATACTGCACAAATTGCTGCACTTGCCTTTCTCTCTAAAGCAGTAGGCGAAGCAAACGGTAAGAAAGAAGCAATTGAATTTGATTTGGTACATGAACTTTCAATCGTAGCTCAATCAATTGAGGCAACTCTTTCTGAGAAAGAAGCAATTTCTGAAAAAGTTGAGAAGTTGCTTGCTGCAACACGTAATGCATTTTATATTGGTCGTGGAAATGATTATTATGTTGCGATGGAGGCCTCTCTTAAGCTTAAAGAAATTTCCTATATTCAATGTGAAGGATTTGCCGCAGGTGAGCTTAAACACGGTACAATTTCATTGATTGAAGATGGTACACCGGTTATTGCACTTATTTCATCAAGTAGTGTTGTAGCTAGTCATACACGAGGAAATATTCAAGAAGTAGTTGCTCGTGGTGCAAATGCCTTAACAATTGTAGAAGAAGAGTTAGCTAAAGAGGGAGATGATATTATCGTCAATCAAGTTCATCCATTCTTGGCACCTATTTCTATGGTTATTCCAACACAACTAATTGCTTACTATGCATCACTTCAGCGAGGTTTAGATGTAGATAAACCTCGTAACCTTGCAAAAGCTGTTACTGTTGAGTAAATTCTATTATCTTGTAAAAGTTACTATTAATGAGACTAGTACTGGTTGGGTACTAGTCTTTTTTTTTGTCACATTTTTTTTGACAAAGTTTTAGTATGAAAAAAAAGAAATATATCGTATAATTAATTTATCAAAAAAGAAAGCGTTTTCTATTGCTGTTATAGGAAACAAAAAAAGGAGAAGAAGATGGAAAATAGTTCTTCATTTAAAGTAAGGCTCCAGAAATTAGGAACCTCTTTATCAAATATGGTTATGCCGAACATCCCAGCTTTGATTGCTTGGGGCGTATTGACTGCTCTTGTCATACCAGATGGATATATTCCTAATGAGCAATTAGCGACAATGGTGTCACCGATGCTGAAATATGTAATCCCACTGATGATTGGGTTTACTGGTGGATATAATGTTTATTCACATAGAGGAGGTATTGTTGGTGCAATAGCAGCATTTGGTGCAATTGCAGGATCTGATGTAACCATGATTATTGGTGCTATGGTCATGGGTCCGTTAGCTGCTTGGTTGATGAAAAAATTTGACCAGAACGTGCAACCTAAAATACGTCCAGGATTTGAAATGTTAGTGAATAACTTTTCTGCAGGTTTCATTGCTTTCGGTTTAATGATTCTGTCATTCTATGGTATTGGTCCTGTGGTTGCTAACTTAACTGGATTAGTTGGACAGGGAGTTGATGTATTAGTTAAATTATCACTTCTACCACTAGCTAATATTATTATTGAACCAGCCAAAATTCTATTTTTAAATAATGCATTGAACCATGGAATTTTCACTCCAATTGGAACACAACAGGTTACAGAAGCTGGCAAATCTATTCTCTTCTTACTAGAAGCAAACCCAGGTCCAGGTCTAGGAATCTTGCTTGCTTATGCGTTATTTGGTCGTGGCAGTGCTAAATCTTCTTCATGGGGAGCGATGATTATTCATTTCCTAGGGGGAATTCATGAAATTTACTTCCCTTATGTAATGATGAAACCAGCAATGTTTCTTGCAGTAATCGCAGGTGGTGTATCTGGTACATTTACTTTCCAATTATTAGGAGCAGGTCTAACTGCACCAGCTTCACCTGGATCTATCATTGCTATTATGGGTATGTCACCAAAAGGTTGGGGGCCACACCTAGTTGTTCTAGCGGGTGTACTTGTTGCAACTCTTGTATCATTTATCGTAGGTGCATTAGTACTTCGTTTTGATAATTCTGAAGAAGCTTCTCTTGAGGAAGCAAAAGCGGCTAGTACTGCGGCTAAAGCCCAATCTAAGGGGAAAGTAATTGATAAGACAAGTGAATCTGAGGAGATTTCTACAGATTCAGTAAAAAGAATTATTTTTGCATGTGATGCAGGAATGGGAAGTTCTGCAATGGGAGCTTCATTACTTCGTAATAAAATAAAGAAAGCAGGTTTAGATAATATTCCAGTTACTAATCAAGCAATCTCAACTTTAGATGATACAGATTACACATTGATAGTTACTCAGGAAGAATTGGCAGATCGTGCTAAACAAAGAACTCCACGTGCGATTCATGTAGCTGTTGATAATTTCTTGACATCACCTAAGTATGATGATATTGTTTCTCAGCTACTCAATAAAGAGCAAAATAACGTTAAACTTAAGAGTGAAGATAATAATTCAGAAAGTCCAAATGTTGATTTAGATAACATTGATGAAGTAGTTTTTGCATATGGTGTAAATCAAGGTTCCGCAACTATGGGATGTGAAACTTTAAAAACTATTTTTAGAGTTAATAATATTAATATTCCAGTTGTTACTGTATCAAATGCCAACCTTTCTGACCATAGTTCCCCAAATATTCTTATTGTTACAACTATTCCTAACCAAACAGAGGTTCAGGCTATTGCTCCTAATTCACAACTTTTAGTTGTTGATAGTCTTGTAACGACACCTGAATATGATAAGATTGTTGCTCGAATGAATAAATAATACGATTTACTTGATAACCATAGTATAATAGTATTATGATATTTACCAATCGAGAAGAAAAATTAGTGGATGCTTTCTTAGAACTGGGAAGTTTATCCTTAAAAGAAATGTCAGATATTCTGCAAGTCTCATCGAGAACAGTATATAGAACATTATCAGACTTGATGCTAACTCTTAAGACTGAGAATATACATGTTGTTAAGAAAGGAAAACAGTATTATCTTGAAGGAGACCTTACTCCCTTAAAGAATGCTAATGATTCTACGACAATAATCAGTAATCGTTTGTTAGGAATCACTTATGATCTTTTAAATAGCTCTAAACCCTTGATAAATGAGGAACTGCAAAGAAAATATCAGGTTTCAAACGTAACTATAATTCAGAGTATTTCTCAGATTGAAGAGCGCTTAAAGGACTTTAAGTTAGATATTGTTAGAAATAGAGGTTACTTGATTGAAGGTACAATTTGGGAAAAACGTAAAGTTTTAGCTATACTTTTAACAAATGCTATTTCCACACAAGATTTTAATAATGATCAATATAATTTATTTGAGTGTCTGAATAAAGATATACTTAATCATTGTAAAATATCATTTGATAAAGAAAAAAGTAACTTAGGTGATTTAGATCCTAAAATAAGACAATACTTAATTATTTTACTTGCACTAGCTGATAACACACTCCCAACTAACCTAGTTGGGAGTGTGTCGAGAAAAGCCTTGGGAATCTCACAGAGTATTTTTACAAATTTATCAAAACTTGTTAGCAGTAAGCTATATGGATTACAAGAAGTATTGTTTTTTGCTTCGATACTTGATGAGACTGATTTGATGAGACAAGAAACACCACTGTTTCAAGAACGTTTTGATGGAGATTTTTATTATAGTGTTAGTCAATTGATTGATATGGTTTCTCGCTTAACTAAGATAGAATTTTTCCGAGATAAACAACTCTTTCATTTTCTTTTTCAACATCTAAAGCTTAGTCTCGCTGTACCTATACTTTTTCCTGAATTTTCAAGAAATCATGTAGCATATCTTGCGACACAAAATAATACGTATTTGCATAATGTTGTCAGCTTGGTAGTGAAAGATATTTTCCCTAACTATATTCAAAATGATTATGAGTATTCCTTACTTACTCTTCATTTTGCGTCAAGTTTAAGACGAAGCCCAGATATCTATCCAATTAGTATGTTATTAGTTACGGACGAACGTCCGCTTGTGAGAAGCGTATTAGTATCGAAGATTAAAAGTGCTGCTCCTTTTGTGGGTGATATTAGAGTTATATCTACGAGTCAACTTAAGGACCATGATACTGAGGATTATGATTATTGTTTATCGACTAAGCATATCTCTCAATATCAAATGGATATTATATCTATTTTTCCATCTACAAAGGAGATAATAGAACTTCAAGAACGTCTTCAAGATGTTCAGTTGAATAGGACTATAAGACAACGAAAAAGAGATGTCGAGATAAAAAAATATGATATTCAGACGTATCTGTCTGCTTCAACTCATTTATTGAGAAATTTTAAATTGATATCATATTCTAATCCCAAAGAATTTACCGAGATGGTTAATACACTAGTTAATTATCTAGATAATGTATCTGAAAAGTCCTATTTAGCAGCAAAATTGGTTAGTAGATTTGATGAGAGTCCGATGGCTATTCCGAAAACAAATTTGTTACTATTACATACTCAATCGCATGCAATAGTTGAAAGTCAGTTTTTAGTCGTACAATTAGACAAGCCAGTCTTATCAAAATCGATGAACCACGAACTTGAAGAAGTCCATAGGGTTTTGGTTATGTTAACTAAAATAAATGAGAGTGATGAAGTCAGGGATTTAATGACGGCAATTAGTCAATCTATAATTGAAAATAATCTTTATACCGAAATTTATAAGACGGGAAATAGGGAAATTTTATATCAGTTATTAAATACGATATTTAATGAGAGGATAAAAAAATTGGAGGAAAAAAATGAAATTTGAAAAAAACTTAATTAAACTCAATCAGTCATTTGATTCAAAAGAAGAGGCAATACGTTATTGTGGACGTCAATTATTCGAAGCAGGGCATGTCAATGAATCTTATATTGATGCTATGATTCAGCGTGATAGAGAGCTATCGGTATATATGGGGAACTTTATTGCAATCCCTCACGGTACAGACAGTGCTAAGAATGAGGTAAAATCTTCTGGGATTACAATTGTTCAAGTTCCTTCTGGAGTAAATTTTGGAGATGATGAAAATCCAAAAGTAGCTACAGTACTATTTGGTATAGCTGGTTTAGGAAATGAACATTTGGAAATTATACAAAAAATCTCAATTTTCTGTGCCGATGTAGATAATGTTGTGAAAATTGCTGATGCTCAGTCGGTAGAACAAATTATTCAATTATTGAGCAGTGTAGAATAGGAGTAATATATGAAAAGAGCAGTACACTTTGGTGCCGGTAATATTGGGCGTGGTTTTATTGGAGAATTGTTATTTGAAAATGATTTCGAGATTACATTTGTTGATGTAAATGAGGAAATTATTAATGCATTAAATGATCGTGGTTCTTATGAAATCGAGATTGCTGAGGAAGGTCAGAGAAAAATTAAGGTATCAAATGTTTTGGGAATTAATAATGCAAAAGATCCAGAGCTGGTTATTGATGCTATTTCCAAAGCTGACTTAGTGACGACGGCCATTGGTCCGAATATACTACCTTACATTGCTGAATTAGTAGCGAAAGGTATTATGGAACGTCAGGCTAGTGGTAACAAAGAGCCGCTCGATATTTTGGCTTGTGAAAATATGATTGGAGGGTCACAATTTCTTTATGAAGAAGTGAAGAAATATTTGACTCCAGAAGGGATTGAATTTACCAAAGAGTTGATTGGTTTTCCTAATGCTGCAGTTGACCGTATTGTTCCAGCCCAACATCATGAGGATCCATTGTTTGTAATTGTTGAACCATTTAATGAGTGGGTTGTTGAAACTAGTCGCATGAAAAATCCTGATTTAAGGCTTGAGGGTGTTCATTATGAAAAGAATCTAGAACCATTTATTGAACGAAAACTTTTTTCAGTTAATTCAGGCCATGCAACATCTGCATATACAGGTGCTCATTTTGGAGCAAAAACTATTTTGGAAGCTTTACAGAATCCAACTGTCAAAACTAAAGTTGAATCTGTTTTGACAGAAATTCGTAATCTACTAATTGCTAAATGGGGATTTGATGAAGAAGCATTGGCTGACTATCATAGGGTTATTCTCAGTCGTTTTGAGAATCCGTTTATTGTGGATGATGTAAAAAGGGTAGCAAGAACGCCAATCCGAAAATTGGGATATGATGAACGCTTTATTCGTCCTATTAGAGAATTACGTGAACGTGATTTATCGTATAGTAACCTTCTTCAAACAGTTGCTTATGTATTTAGCTATAGAGATGAAGATGACCCTCAATCAGTAGAACTCCAAAGAATGTTAGAGAATCAAGAATTAACAGATGTGGTTAAGGAAGTAACTGGCGTTACTGACAAGGTACTTGTTGAAGAAATCGTATCAGCTGTCGAAAAGAATTAAACTAAAAGAAAAATCTATGAGATGATTAGGTTTGGGATATTGAAAAGGAGACTTCCTACATATGTCTCCTTTTTAGGCTCTTTGTCAACTGTAGTGGGTGACGAAAAGCTAACATCTTGAGAGGACCGGATAGGTCCTCTTTTTATGTATGTTCAGAGTGATGAAGACACGTTTCTAAAACCGAACCCCAACCGTTTGATGTCTTTGATCAACTTGTTAGTCGCTTCAAGTTTTGCTTGAATTTCTAGATGAGTGTTAGTTTCAAAAACAAGTGAAATCTTGATGTTTTGGTCTTTAATTCCGATTAATTCTGTGGTATTCTTAATAAGTCTCATAAGTTCTTCCTAATGATGGTTTGGTCGCTTTTCATTATAGTTCTTATGGGACTTTTTGTGTACACTCAAAAAGCTCTATAATCTCTACAGTGGTTTTACCCACTACAGAAATTATAGAGCCTTTTTTATCCATTTGTAGGCTAAAACCCTCCATTAATGATTTCTTGTAGGTTAATTTACGATTTTTTATTTTAAACGTTTTGGACTGGCTAGTTGGGCTTTGTGGCTCTTTAATTTAGAAATGATTGTTGTTATAATTAGTTCAAGCATAGGAGGATGGATCATGATTGGACCTGTTGAAATGGGTGCTTTGTTGAAAAAAATTCGTTTATCAAAGAATTTGACATTGAAAGAACTTGCTAGTGATTATTTATCAGTATCTTTCCTATCAAAATTTGAACGTGGAGAATCTGATATCTCATTATCTAGATTTTTTCTTTTGTTAGATAAATTGGATGTCAGTATTGAAGAGTTCTATGGTATTTTATCTCAAGATAATCCAACTCATACTGAAAAGTTATTAGAAAGTGCTAGTAAGGCTTATTATCAAAACGATATTTTATTGTTACAGAAGTACGCTGGAGAAGAGCGTCATAAATTTGAGCTCACACAAGACAAATCATTTCTCTATAACAGTATTATGCTAGAATCTTTTTTGGTAAGTGTTTCAAATAAAGAAGTTGATGAAAATAAGGTAAGGGAATTAACAGACTATCTTTTTAGCATTGAACAATGGGGAAAAAGAGAGTTAATCATATTAGGAAATAGTATGTCGTTTATTTCCACCCAGACACTTAATGTTTTGACCAAGGAGATTGTGTATAGAACTAGCCTTTTTGGAAAGAGCGACTCAAATCAAAGAATTCGAATTAGTCTTCTTATTAATGCAGCTTATGAATTTTTACGACGTGATGAATTAGATTCTGCGAAATACTATTTAGATTTAGTCAATGATAGTGGAATTCCTGAGGTCCTCTTATATGAAAGACATGAGTTGATATTTGTAATGGGAACCTACTTGATAAAGTCAGGTGAAGTCACAGAAGGGAGAAATCTAATTGAGGGGTGTTTAGAAACTCTTAGAACTTTAGGTGCGGAAAATTTATTGATTACTAAGGAATCAGAGTATCAAGAGTTGCTAAATTCCACTATATGACAATTTTATAGAGTGAGTTGAAAAATAGAATAAACTAAGACCATAGTACGATATCACTATGGTTTTTAATTTTTAATGGATATATGGAGTTCCAATGTCTTCAATTTATCCAACTGACTAAATACCAAGGTGATTTAGATTGTGAGGAAATCTATGAGAACCTATATTCTTAAATACAAATATGAAAATTTAGTTCATATCTTACTGTTAGCGTTGAATGCTGCTATTTTCGTGAGTGCTTCGGTAACCTTGGCTTTAATGACTAATCAGCTGGTATCGAAGCGAATCCAATCCTTTTTAGCTTTATTAGCTTTAGAGGTAGGGCTTTACGTTATTTATTTAGTTTTGAATTATATTATTGCTGTAAATCAAACAAAACTAATTCAGAAAATGACTTTGTCTATTCGTCAGTCTTATCTTAGTAAAATTATTCACCATTCTTTTAGTGAATTCAGAAAGAGTGATATTGGAGAGCATCTCTCTGTATTAAATAATGATATCCAATTGATTGAATCAAATGGCTTTACAAGTATTTATGCCCTTTGTTCAACAGTATTCACTACTTTGTTTTCAATTATTGCCTTATTAAGTTATGATGTAAGGATTGTTCTGTTAGCCATTTTTTTAACTTTGTGTCTGACCTATCTTCCCAAACCATTTACCAATAAAATGCAGAAATCAATGGAGAAATTTTCCCAAGCGAATGAAGAGCTTGTTTCTGGAGTAAGCGATCAGTTATATGGATATGCGGATGTTTATTATGCCAGTCGTAAACAGATATTTCTTAGACAAGTAAGGTCCATTGTTGAGGAATATATTGTACAAAAAATTATTTTTACAAAAAGAAATACTAGCACAGAGACGCTGATGGCTTTATTTTCAGTTGCCGCTCAGATGTTGATACTTCTTCTAACTGGCTTGTTAATTATTTTTGGGAATATTGCCGTAGGTACCATTGCTTCTGTGGGTCAGATATCAGGTAATATTTTTAACTCTCTATCCACCATTAATCAGCTGCAAGTGACAATTAAGTCTGTCGATCCTATCTTAAAAAAATTTCACGATTTTCCAGAGAATCCAAAGACTTGCATAGCGACTATTCAGGATGTTCGTTTTGAGAATGTAAGTTATCATTTTGGAGAGAAGGGTATTATTAAGGGATTCACTCAAACCTTTAAAGAGGGAGGTAAGTACGCTATTACTGGATGCTCAGGTAGTGGGAAGTCCACCCTGCTTAATATGCTCCTAGGAAATCTTAAAGATTATGAGGGAAAAATCTTGTTTGAGAAATCGGAGTTAAAAGAGATTGATGAGAACTCAATCGTATCTAATTGTGTCTATGTTGGGAGTCAAACTCATATCTATAATGACACCTTGAGGAATAATCTAACTCTTTGGAATGAAGCTATTACTGATACGCACATCAAGGAAGCTCTTGAAAGAGTTAATCTTTTATCTTTCTTAAGCCGTATAGATGAGCAAGTAAGTGACGGTAGCTTTTCGGAGGGTCAAAAACAAAGAATAGGCCTGATAAGAGCGTTTTTAAAAGGAAGTTCTGTTGTGATTTTTGATGAAGCCACTGCAAATCTTGACCATAAAAATGCTACTCGTATTGAGCACCTATTATTAAGTGATCCTAATATCACTTATATCACGGTTACCCACCATCTAATAAAGGAAAATGAACCATATTTTGATGAGATTATTTGCTTGGGAGAGGACGCTGAGTAAATGTTTGATATGATAAATGCTTAGGATTTATTTCAATTTTACTAACGGCAGTCAAAGTGCTATAATGTAAGGGATTGTGAATTTAGCAAGTTCTGCTATTTTCAAAAAAGAAAAAACAAATCAGAGATGCAAATCTCTTAGAAGAGGTGAATCCCATGGGACGTAAATGGGCTAATATCGTTGCTAAGAAAACTGCTAAAGATGGTGCAAACTCAAAGGTGTACGCTAAGTTTGGTGTTGAAATCTATGTAGCTGCTAAACAAGGTGAACCAGATCCAGAATCAAACTCAGCTTTGAAATTCGTTTTGGAGCGTGCTAAACAAGCGCAAGTGCCAAAACACGTTATTGATAAGGCCATTGATAAGGCTAAAGGTAACACAGATGAAACTTTCGTTGAAGGACGTTATGAAGGGTTTGGGCCAAATGGTTCTATGATCATCGTAGATACTTTGACTTCAAACGTTAACCGTACAGCTGCTAACGTACGTACTGCCTTTGGTAAAAATGGCGGTAACATGGGTGCATCAGGTTCTGTTTCATACATGTTTGATAAAAAAGGTGTTATCGTTTTTGCAGGTGAAGATGCAGACGCAATCTTTGAACAATTGCTTGAAGCCGATGTAGACGTTGAAGATGTAGAAGCAGAAGATGGTACTATCACTGTTTATACTGAGCCAACAGATCTTCATAAAGCGTTGGAAGCTCTCCGTGCTAACGGACAAGAAGAGTTCCAAGTGACTGAACTTGAAATGATTCCACAAACTGAGGTTACTCTTGAAGGTGAAGACCTTGAAGTTTTCGAAGGACTTATTGATGCGCTTGAAGCAGACGATGATGTTCAAAAGGTTTACCACAACGTAGCAGATATGTAATCTCATTCAACACTTTCCTCACGATGGAAAGTGTTTTTGTGTGGTCTATCTAAGGATTTGTCTTGCTTGTCCTGACTTAATCTGATATAGTAGTAGCCAAGTGAATTATTGGAGGAATACGAAATATGAATATGATGCTAGTTTTGGCCATTTATGTGGTCGCCATTGTTGCTTATGTGGCTTTCAGCCGTCGTCGCCAAGCAAAGGCACAGGAAGACCGTTTTGCAGGCCTTGCTAAGGGTGCTGAAGTTGAAACAATCGGTGGTTTGATTGCTATTGTTGATGAGATTGACAAAGAGAATAACCGTATCGTTTTGGATGCAGAAGGTGTCTTCTTGACTTTTGATTTGAGTCGTTCAATCATGAAAGTGATCACACCAGCACCAACTACAGAAACAGCAGAAACAACTAAAAAGACAATTATCGAAGAAGATTCAGCAATTGAGTCTTCTGATGAAAACTAAGTTGTATATATTAGACTAGGTTAAATCCTAGTCTTTTTGTGTTTTCTAATCTTATCGGTATTAAAAGCTGTTCAGAACCCCTGAAAATGTGGTAAAATAAAGGGTAAACTATATTTAGAGGATATTCCATGTTTAAATTTAGAAAAAAATCTCATCAAGAGGTTCTAGACAATATTCCCAACCATATTGGTATTATTATGGATGGAAATGGCCGTTGGGCTAAAAAGCGTCTACAACCACGTGTGATGGGGCATAAGGCTGGGATGGACGCCTTGCAAAAGGTAACTATCGAAGCATCACAACTTGGAGTTAAGGTATTGACAGTCTATGCCTTCTCAACTGAAAACTGGTCACGCCCACAAGATGAAGTAAAATTCATCATGAATTTGCCAGTTGAATTTTTTAACAAGTATGTACCAGAATTAGACAAAAACAATGTTCGTATTTTGACAATCGGAGATAACAGTCGTTTGCCTAAGGAGACTTTAGATGCTCTTGAAAAGGCAGTTGAGCAGACGAAACATAATTCCGGTTTGGTTCTTAATTTTGCACTGAACTATGGTGGTCGTGCGGAGATTGTGTCTGCTGTTCAAGCGATTGCTAAAGAGGTTGAAGCAGGAAAACTCAGTCCTGAAGCTATTGATGAAGATCTCATTGCTAAGCATTTGATGACAGATAAATTGCCTTACCTCTATCGTGATCCAGATTTAATTATCCGTACGAGTGGCGAGCTTCGTCTTAGTAATTTCTTGCCTTGGCAATCTGCCTATAGTGAGTTTTACTTCACAGATGTTTTCTGGCCAGACTTTGACCAGCAGGGGCTACGTCAAGCCATCTCTGACTACAATAAACGTCACCGTCGCTTCGGTGGTGTCTAGAAAGGACCTCTCATGCAAGAACGTTTAATTGGTGGGGGTGTGGCAGCAGCCATTTTCCTCCCATTGCTCTTTATCGGCGGTCTTCCTTTCCAACTTTTAGTTGGGGCTATGGCCATGGTTGCGGTGTCTGAGATGCTTCGCATGAAGCACTTGGAGATTTTCTCTATCGAGGGTATTTTATCAATGGTGGCAGCCTTTATCTTGGCTGTACCGATTGATCGGTATTTTATCAGTCTTCCAACAAATGCTAGTGTGACAGGTTTCGCTGTTATTTCATTTTTGATTCTAGCAGGGACTGTCCTTAATAGCGACCACTATTCTTTTGATGATGCAGCTTATCCAATCGCATCTGCCTTTTATGTTGGTTTTGGTTTACAAAATCTCATTGCAGCACGTTTGGATAGTTGGGAAAAGGTTCTCTTTGCCCTTTTTATTGTTTGGGCAACGGATATTGGGGCTTACCTTTTTGGTCGTCAATTTGGTCAAAATAAGTTATTGCCAAAAGTATCACCAAATAAGACTATTGAAGGTAGTGTTGGGGGTATCTTATCAGCAATCATTGTGGCTCTTATCTTTGGGTTGATTAACCACGGAGTTTATGCCCCTCATAACTTCTTCTGGTTGCTTATCTGTACGATTCTCTTTAGTATTTTTGGTCAATTTGGTGATTTGGTTGAATCAGCTATTAAACGTCACTTTGGCGTAAAAGACTCAGGCAATCTCATTCCTGGGCATGGTGGTATTTTGGACCGTTGTGACAGCTGGATTTTCGTTTTCCCAATCATGCACTTCCTAGGACTTTTTTAAGAGTGGGGGTGTCTAGATGAAAGCTATTATTACCTTTTTACTGATTTTCTGTGTGATTGTCGTTTTCCATGAGTTTGGTCATTTCTTTTTCGCCAAACGTTCAGGAATTTTGGTTCGTGAATTTGCCATTGGTATGGGACCGAAAATTTTTGCACACACTGGTAAGGATGGTACCGTTTATACTATCCGTATCCTCCCTTTGGGTGGTTATGTCCGTATGGCTGGTTGGGGTGAAGATACAACTGAGATTAAAACAGGTAGTCCTGCTAGTCTAACGATTGGATCAGATGGTAAGGTGAGACGTATCAACCTTTCGGATCATCAGGTTGACCAGACGGCTTTACCTATGAACGTCACTGCCTATGATTTGGAAGATAAGTTAACCATTACAGGTCTAGTCCTAGATGAGACCAAGACCTATGAGGTTGACCATGATGCCACTATCGTTGAGGAGGATGGTACAGAACTTCGTATCGCTCCTAAGGATGTCCAATATCAAAATGCTAGCATTTGGGGACGCTTAATTACCAACTTTGCTGGACCTATGAATAACTTCATTCTTGGGGTGCTTGTCTTTATTATCTTAGCCTTTGTTCAAGGTGGTGTTCAAGACACATCAACCAACCGTATTCAGGTGGCTGATGGTGGTGCTGCTCAGGTAGCAGGCTTGAAAAATGGTGATGCTATCGAGGCCATTAATAAGGACAAGGTTACTGATTGGGACAGCTTGAAGGAAGCATTGACAGAGAATACTCAAAAATTCTCCAAAGGTGACAGCCTTTCTGTGACGGTTAAGAGAAGTAACGGTCAGGAAGAAACGGTTTCTGTTAAACCTAAGGAGAGTCAAGGTAGCTACTTTTTGGGTGTTTCTCCAGCCTTAAAAACAGGTCTAAAAGATAAGATTTTTGGTGGTTTCCAAATGGCTTGGGAAGGGGCCTTCAAAATTCTCGTGGCACTCAAGGGGCTTATCACCAACTTTAGTTTGAATAAACTTGGTGGACCAGTTGCCATGTTCCAGATGTCTGCCCAGGCTTCAGAAAGTGGCTTGATTTCCATTCTTAACCTTATGGGGATGCTCTCAATTAACTTGGGAATTTTCAATCTTATCCCAATTCCAGCCCTTGACGGTGGAAAAATTGTTATGAATATTATTGAAGCCATTCGTCGTAAACCACTTAATCAAGAAATTGAAAGCTATATTACACTTGCAGGTGTTGCTATCATGGTTGTTCTTATGATTGCAGTCACTTGGAATGATATTATGCGTGCTTTCTTTTAATTAGAAACAAAGAAACGAAAGGAAGTCTAAGGGACTTGACCCAAGGGCCAGCCCCCTTAGTATGTAAATGATGAAACAAAGTAAAATGTTGATTCCCACACTTCGTGAAATGCCAAGTGATGCTCAAGTTATCAGTCATGCCCTTATGGTACGTGCGGGTTACGTGCGTCAGGTTTCTGCTGGTATTTATGCTTATATGCCATTGGCAAATCGTGCTATCGAGAAATTCAAAACCATCATGCGTGAGGAGTTTGAAAAAATCGGTGCGGTTGAAATGTTGGCGCCAGCGCTTTTGACAGCAGATTTGTGGCGTGAGTCAGGCCGTTATGAAACTTACGGTGAAGACCTCTATAAATTGAAAAACCGTGATAAATCTGACTTTATCCTCGGTCCAACTCACGAAGAAACGTTTACAGCCTTGGTTCGTGATGCAGTTAAATCATACAAACAATTACCACTTAATCTCTACCAAATCCAATCAAAATACCGTGATGAAAAACGTCCTCGTAACGGTCTTCTTCGTACACGTGAATTTATCATGAAGGATGCTTATAGTTTCCACCAAAACTATGAAGATTTGGATGTAACCTATGAAGACTACCGTAAAGCTTACGAGGCTATCTTTACACGTGCTGGCCTTGAATTTAAGGGAATCATCGGTGATGGTGGTGCCATGGGTGGTAAGGATTCTCAAGAATTTATGGCGGTCACTCCTGAGCGTACAGATCTCAACCGTTGGGTAGTTCTTGACAAGTCAATTGCTTCATTGGATGAGATTCCAGAAGATGTCATGGAAGAAATCAAAAAAGAATTGACATCATGGTTGGTATCTGGTGAAGATACAATTGCCTACTCTACAGAGTCAAGCTATGCAGCTAACCTTGAGATGGCAACAAACGCCTACACACCAGCGACTAAGGTTGTGACTCAAGAAGAAGTGGCTCGTGTTGAAACACCAGATTGCAAGTCAATTGATGAAGTCGCTGCTTTTTTGAATGTTCCAGAAGAACAAACCATCAAGACTTTGCTTTTCATCGCTGATGATGAACCAGTAGTGGCTCTTCTCGTCGGTAATGATCAGGTTAACGATGTGAAGTTGAAAAACTACCTTGCTGCTGATTTCCTTGAACCAGCTACAGAAGATGAAGCACGTCAAGTCTTTGGTGCTAACTTCGGTTCCCTTGGTCCAGTTAACCTTCCTGAAAATGTTCGCATCGTTGCGGACCGTAAGGTTCAAGATGTGGCTAATGCGGTCGTTGGAGCTAACGAAGATGGTTACCACTTGACAGGAGTTAACCCAGAGCGTGACTTCAAGGCAGAATACGTGGATATTCGTGAAGTTAAAGAGGGTGAAATTTCTCCAGACGGTCAAGGTGTCCTTCAGTTTGCGCGTGGTATCGAGATTGGCCATATCTTTAAACTTGGGACACGTTACTCTGAAAGTATGGGTGCTAACGTTCTTGATGAAAATGGCCGTGCTGTTCCAATTATCATGGGATGTTACGGTATCGGTGTTAGCCGTATCTTGTCAGCTGTGATTGAACAACATGCCCGTCTCTTTGTTAACAAGACACCAAAAGGTCAATACCGTTATGCATGGGGAATTAACTTCCCTAAAGAACTGGCTCCATATGATGTTCACTTGATTACAGTTAACACTAAGGATGAAGAAGCCAATGCTTTGACAGAACGTTTGGAAGCAACTCTTATGGCTGAAGGTTATGATGTCTTGACAGATGATCGTAATGAGCGTGTCGGTTCTAAATTCTCTGATAGTGACCTCATTGGACTTCCAATCCGTGTGACAGTTGGTAAAAAAGCTAGCGAAGGTGTTGTCGAAGTTAAAATCAAGGCAACTGGTGATACTATTGAAGTTAATGCCGATAACTTGATTGAAACACTTGCTATCTTAACAACAGACCAAGATGCTTAAGATTAAAAAATCTTTTCTTGCTGGAGCAGGAAGAGATTTTTCTTTTGCAGTGATAGTGATGAATTGAGAGAAAAGAGAGTAAATTCCAATTTGACAGAATTGTCTAAATAGTGTAAACTTAAGACTATCATAACTACGGAGGCATCACATGCTTAATAAAGCGACCCATTTGGGAAATCTTAAAGCTTTTTATTACTTTAGTTTCTTTAGATAGGACGTTTGTGTTTCAGGATACAAGCGTCAGTCAGTTTGTATCTATGAAGCTAAAGCATTTTGTGATGGATTAGCCGATTAGATGAATAGGTCTAACCGGTGACATAAGCTAGCCTATGCTAGTCAAGATGCAGAAAACCAGTTGGGCCTGTCCTAACTGGTTTTTTCATACCGTGGTCTATTTTTAGTTTTCTTTTGACCTTTAGATGTCTAAAAAATGGTGAATTCTAGCCGACTTTTTATAAGGTCAAAAGGTGATGGTCTTTGGACGACGGACTTTAGGATCTGATGAAGCGATGTAAGGTCTAATTTGCTTGCTTTTGACCCTATCGTCTCGGAAAAAGCATAAAAGAAAATTGGAAATAGATAGAATAAAAAATAGAGGTATACAAGATGAAGAAATTCTTGGTCAGTATGATGGCTGTTATCACAGCTGTCCTCTTGGTAGCATGTTCCAATGCTTCTAATAAAGATTTGGTTCACGTCGGTGTGCTCCAATATGTAGAACATCCTTCCTTGTCAGCGACACGTAAAGGGTTCATTGAAGAACTCAAAGAGGAAGGTTATGTTGACGGTAAGAACATCAAAATTGATTATCAGAATGCACAAGGGGATCAGTCTAACTTACAGACGATTTCTCAGTCGCTTATTGAAGATAACGATCTTATGTTGGCTATCGCAACCCCAGCAGCTCAGTCTTTGAGTAGTTTGACAAAGGACAAGCCAATTCTCTTTACAGCTGTCACAGATCCAGTCTCAGCTAAACTGGTTAAGTCTATGGACAATGTTGGAGGAAATGTGACAGGGACAAGTGACATGTCACCTATCAACAAACAAGTTGAGTTGTTGAAAAAGGTCCTTCCAAATACTAAAAAAGTTGGGATTATGTACACGACCAGCGAGCGTAACTCAGAGGTTCAGGTTGAAGAAGCCAAGAAATACTTCAAGGAAGCTGGTATTGAAACGGTTATTAAGGGAATTTCATCAACCAACGATATCCAAGATACAGCCAAGAGCTTGATGAGTCAGACCCAAGTCATCTTCATCCCAACTGACAATACTATTGTTAGTGCTATTAATACCTTGGTAGATCTTTCTAAAGAGACTAAGGTTCCAGTTGTTGGTAGTGATGCTGGTAGTGTAGAAAAAGGTGTCCTATTCACTTATGGAACCAACTATGAAGCGCTTGGTCGTCAAACAGGTAAGTTGGCAGGCCGTGTTCTCCGAGGTGAGAAGGTCAAGGATATCGATGCAGAGTATCCTAAAACACTAAATGTTGTGGTTAACCATGACATGGCCAAAGAACTTGGCATTGATGTTTCTAGTATTAGTGACGAGGAATCTAAGGCATCAACACAAGATGACAAACCAATTGCTAAAAAAGATAAGGGTGTCATTAAGATTAAGGTGAATAAGTCATCTAAGAATGGTTTTTCAAATGTGGTGCTAACAGCTATTTCTCAGGGACTTCTCTGGGCAATTATGGCTATTGGGGTCTTCATTACCTTCCGTATTTTGGACCTTGCTGATTTGACGGCTGAAGGGGCCTTCCCACTTGGTGCTGCTACGACAACTATCATGATTATCCGTGGGATCAACCCAATTTTTGCGACTCTAGGTGGTTTTGTAGCTGGTATGCTTGCTGGAGCTGTGTCTGGCTTTATGCATACGAAAATGAAGATACCAGCACTTTTAACAGGGATTATTACCTTAACGGGGCTCTATTCCGTTAACCTTTTGGTTCTTGGAAGTGCCAATGTCTCTCTATCAGGACATAATACGCTAGTAACAATGGTGATGGGACTCGGTTTGTCTAAGCTGAATGGTGTGATTCTATTAGGACTGATTTTTGTTAGTCTGGTAGTGCTTATGTTGGTTGTTCTCCTTAATACGCAGGTTGGTCTGGCCCTTCGTGCGACAGGTGATAACCTTGCCATGGGTGAAGCTAATGGTATCAAGGTTGACCGTATGAAGATTCTTGGCTACATGATTTCCAATGGTTTGATTGCCCTATCAGGTGCCCTCCTAGCTCAAAACAATGGCTATGCGGATATGAATATGGGTACTGGTACAATCGTAAATGGCTTGGCTGCAATTATCTTGGCTGAAGTTATCGTCAAGTATCTACCACTTGGTAAACGCCTGTGGTCAATTGTTGTAGGAGCTGTTCTTTACCGTCTGGTCTTGGTTATTATCCTTGCCATGAACGTTGATGCTCAAATGTTGAAATTGGCTTCAGCCATCTTGCTTGCTGTCATCCTATATGTACCAGAAGTACGACAAAAATTGAAAATCAAACCTAACAAATCCTTGACTTTAGGAGGTGACAAGTAATGGCTTTACTTAGTTTACAACAGATTCACAAGACCTTTGAAAAAGGCACAGTCAATGAAAATCACGTCCTTCGTGGTTTGGATCTCGACATTGAGCAGGGAGACTTTATCTCTGTTATTGGAGGAAATGGTGCTGGTAAATCAACCTTGATGAATTCAATCGCTGGTGTTCTTAGCATTGATGAAGGGGATATCTTGTTGGAGGGTCAATCTATTAAGAAAGCATCTGTAGATGAGCGCTCTAAAGACATTAGCCGTGTTTTCCAAGATCCTCGAATGGGGACAGCGACAAACCTTTCTATTGAAGAAAATATGGCGATTGCCTATCGTCGAGGTAAGAAACGTAGCTTCTTTAAAAAGTCTATTACTGAAAGCGAACGTAAAGTCTTCAAGGAAGCCTTGATAGATCTTGGTCTTGGGCTTGAAAATCGTATGAAGACCGATGCTAATTTCTTGTCAGGTGGTCAACGCCAAGCTTTGACACTTGCTATGGCGACCTTGGTTCGTCCAAAGATTTTGCTTCTCGATGAACATACAGCCGCACTGGATCCAAAGACAAGTGATATGGTCATGAATTTGACGCGTAAGATTGTTGAAGAACAAGAGTTGACAACCCTTATGATTACCCATAATATGGAACATGCTATCGAATATGGGAATCGTCTGGTTATGCTCTATCACGGAAAAATCGTCGTCGATGTGCGAGGTGAAGAAAAGAAAAATCTTACCGTTGCAGAACTTATGGACCTCTTCCACAAAAATAGTGGACAAGTCCTCAATGACGATGCCTTGGTACTCGGTTAATAAACAAAAAAGAAACTATCCAAAGTTCAGATTTTGGGTAGTTTTTTCTTGACTATTTTTGACCAAGTGCTAAAATAAATATATGGATTAGCACTCATGGTTTATGAGTGCTAAAAATAACGTTTCACACGTTACTAATAATAAATAACATTTGGAGGTAATTGGTATGGCATTGAAACCATTGGGCGATCGTATCGTTGTCCGTTTTGAAGAAACAGAAGAAAAAACAGCTAGTGGCTTTGTATTGGCAGGAGCTAGTCATGAAGCTACAAAGACTGCTGAGGTTTTGGCAGTAGGTGAAGGAATCCGTACTCTTACTGGTGAATTGATTGCACCTAGTGTTGCAGCAGGCGATAAAGTTCTTGTTGAAAATGGTGCAGGTGTCAATGTTAAAGACGGAGATGATTCCGTTTCAATTATCCGTGAAGCAGATATTTTAGCAGTCCTAGCTTAGGTCTATGTTAATCAGATATAAAGTAAGATAAAGAAGGAGTAACTATGGCAAAAGATATTAAATTTTCATCAGATGCACGCGCAGCAATGGTTCGTGGTGTTGATACTTTGGCTGATACAGTTAAGGTAACGCTTGGTCCTAAAGGTCGTAACGTGGTTTTGGAAAAAGCTTTTGGCTCACCTCTTATCACTAATGATGGTGTGACAATTGCTAAAGAAATTGAACTCGAAGATCACTTTGAAAATATGGGTGCTAAGCTTGTCAGCGAAGTGGCTTCAAAAACGAATGATATTGCCGGTGACGGAACAACTACAGCCACTGTTTTGACACAGGCTATCGTCCGTGAAGGTCTCAAAAATGTAACGGCTGGTGCTAATCCAATCGGTATCCGTCGTGGGATTGAAGCAGCTGTAGCTACAGCCGTGGAAGAGCTTAAAGCCATTGCACAACCAGTTGCTAATAAAGAAGCTATTGCCCAAGTCGCAGCGGTTTCATCACGTTCTGAAAAAGTTGGTGAATACATTTCAGAAGCTATGGAACGTGTTGGTAATGACGGTGTTATCACTATTGAAGAGTCCCGTGGTATGGAGACAGAACTCGAAGTGGTTGAAGGTATGCAGTTTGACCGTGGTTATCTTTCTCAGTACATGGTTACTGATAATGAAAAAATGGTCGCTGACCTTGATAATCCATTTATTCTTGTGACTGACAAGAAAATTTCAAATATTCAGGATGTTCTTCCACTCTTGGAAGAAGTACTTAAGACAAGTCGTCCACTCTTGATTATTGCTGATGACGTGGATGGTGAAGCTCTTCCTACACTTGTTCTTAACAAGATTCGTGGAACTTTCAATGTTGTTGCTGTTAAGGCGCCTGGCTTTGGTGACCGTCGTAAAGCGATGTTGGAAGACATTGCCGTATTGACAGGAGCAACTGTTATCACTGAGGATCTTGGTCTTGAGCTTAAGGATGCAACTATGGCAGCACTTGGTCAAGCTTCGAAAGTAACTGTGGATAAAGATAGCACAGTTATCGTTGAAGGTACAGGAAGTACAGAAGCGATTGCTAACCGTGTTAACCTCATCAAGTCTCAATTGGAAACAACAACATCTGAGTTTGACCGTGAAAAACTTCAAGAACGTTTGGCTAAATTGTCAGGTGGGGTTGCAGTTGTTAAGGTTGGTGCGGCCACTGAAACAGCCCTTAAAGAAATGAAACTTCGTATCGAAGATGCCCTTAACGCTACTCGTGCCGCTGTTGAAGAAGGTATCGTAGCAGGTGGTGGTACAGCTCTTGTTAACGTCATTGCTAAGGTTGCTGAACTTGATCTTGAAGGTGACGACGCTACAGGACGTAATATTGTCCTCCGTGCCTTGGAAGAGCCAGTTCGCCAAATTGCCTATAATGCTGGATATGAAGGTTCCGTTATCATCGATAAATTGAAGAATAGCCCAGTTGGTACAGGCTTTAACGCTGCTAACGGTGAATGGGTAGATATGGTTGAAGCAGGAATCATTGACCCAGTTAAGGTAACGCGTTCTGCCCTTCAAAATGCCGCTTCAGTAGCAAGTCTTATCTTGACAACCGAAGCAGTCGTTGCCAACAAACCTGAACCAGAGGCTCCAGCAGCGCCAGCTATGGATCCAGCAATGATGGGTTACTAAGAGTTTAAAAAGCAAAAGAAAAAACCTAGGAAAAGTAGAGAAACTTTTTCTGGGTTTTCTTTTTATCAATTATTTGTTGTTAATTACTGAAAAGGGTTAAATGTACCAGAACTTCCTTGTTGACCTGCCATTTGCATCATCATTTGTTGCTGCTTGATACGCTCTGCTTCCTTATTCATATTGATAGAAACAACAAGAAGGATGACCCAACCGATGAATGTCCAGTTTAGGAGGATAGATAAGACAAAGATTAGCCATTTCTTGTCTGTTTTATTGAGGAGGGCTGGTAAGATAATAAGTGCTACAAAAGGTAAAGAAAAAATTAGGAGGAAAAGTGCTAAGGGTAACGTTGCCCCAACTTCATCGCTAGCAACTCCAATTAAATATATTCCGAGGGCCCAGATGATAAATGGAATATCAGCGATGGCTAACATGATGAAGTTTGTCTGGGTTTTCTTGTCTTGTTTCTTCCAAGTTTCGTTTAGATTTTTACTTGCTTGTTGGAAAGTTTCACCAGTTTGATTCGCAAATTGGTTAACAGTCTGACTGGCAGTTTCTACAACAGGTTTAACTTGTTCCTGGAAGGTCTTTGATTGCTTTTCTTGAGATAAGTTAGTTGCTTGGAAAGTTTCTTCTTCATCTGCTGTAGAGTTAGTGAGTGGCTCTTCAGCGACGTCATAGCTGTCAACATCATTTTCGGTAGTTTCTACAACTTCTGTTGATGGTGCAGGTTCTGTAGGCTCAACACCTTCTGAGTCTTGCTTAGTTTCTACAGTGTCTTTTTGTGGGACAGGTTTTGTTATTTCGACAGTTTGTTTGGGAGTTTCTCGGACAAACTCGCCTTTCTGAGCTGCTTCAGCCATTTCTTGAATACTTGGATTACGACCATTAACTGCTTGGAAAAAATCGATCCAATCTTGTTGCTTCATGTGTATAACCTCCAGATATCTTGATTATAAAAATGTTGATAATTACAATTATAGCAATAGTGTAAGGGGACTACAATGGGAGTCTTTACTTTATTTCCTTATAATCTTCTTATCACTAAAGATGGGAAAGAGAAAGAAATAGGTTAGGATATAGACCACTAGAGGATATATCAGTGGATTATAGTCCCAGGCTCCTTGCCAATCTAGGTGTAAGAGTCTAACACTAGCGCGTGTTAGACCGGCACTCCAAGCTTTAAGGCCAAATGGTCTTAGGATTAAACTGAGTGGTGTTGGAAGATGTAAAAGGTAGACTCCATAAACTGCCACTAAAACTAAGAGATATAATCTAAAAAAACGCTGGTGGTAGGCCCACAAGCGTGTGAAATAGTTTTTCATTAGCCAATAACTGCAAATAGTTTTTGAGCGTTTGATTGGCGAGTAGCATCCATGATGAGGAATAAGTCAACGATTGACCAGATACCACATCCACCACACGTCAAAAGTTTACCAACACCGAGACCAATTTGTCCTAATAGAAAGCGGTCAATTCCAAGAGTCCCACCTAGAAGTGAAATAATTAACAACATTGTTGGATCTTGGAAGCTGATTGAGTAAAGCATTGAAAGTTGTTGCTCAGGAAGTGCTTCAAGACGTTGACGGATGTACTGAACTTGTTCTGTTGGGAAATACTTGGCGTTAATGGTTATCCATTGATCGACTGGATTCATAAATTAAATACCCCTCAAATTTTAAATGATATGTAAAGGATAACATATTGTAAAGGGAGATTCAAGGCGGTCAAGGTTTTTGAAGTCAATAAAAGTAACTTATTTGCAAGCTTCCACTGTGTCATAACTAGAGGATCATAAGGATAATCCTTTCGCACTATGCTTGAGAATGAGCCTACTTCTATTATTTGTGATTTCTCAACCCTTGTTCAAAACTGTCTGAATTCGCCTTAACAGTGATTTTTTCGAGTGTTAAGGGATGGGTGAAACTAAGAGTGTGGGCGTGGAGCATGAGTCGAGATGCGGTTCGGTGACTATAAAGAGGGTCTCCCAGAATGGCATGTCCATGGTGGGCCAGATGCACACGAATTTGGTGGGTCCGGCCGGTTTTTAGTTGGCAATTGACCAGACTAGCTCCTTTAAAGGTTTTGAGGCGTGTGACGGTTGTATAGGCAACCTGCCCTTTTCTAGAATCAACCACCCGTTTTCTACGATCATGGCGGTCGCGTCCAATCTTGTCATTGTACACAGTCTTCTTGGTTTGGAATTTACCTTCAGCCAATGCCCAGTATTGACGTTGGATGAGTTTATCTTCCAAGAGGCGGTTGAGAATTGGCAGGATAAACGGATTTTTTGCGAAGAGGACAGCCCCACTAGTTTCCATGTCTAGTCGATGAACGACGTAACAGGTTTGCCCACAATAGGCCGAAACATGGTTAAGTAGAGCAATTTCTGTGGGTTCATTACCATGCGTCTTCATTCCTTCAGGCTTGTTGACCACGATGAGATGTTGATCCTCGTAGAGAGGCTCTATCAAATTAGCATTTCCCATAGGGATAATTTTTTCAGGGTAGTCCTCCTTGTCAAAAGTCAGACTAATCTTATCGCCTTTTTCAACAGGACTCTGCCAGTTAATAGCTTCTCCATTGATGAGGACGTGCTTTTTCGTGCGTAGGAAATGACGAATCTTACGAGGAATGAGGAGCTTGGTTTCTAGCAAGTCTTTGACAGTTGTTGCAGGATAGGGATTGATAATTTCTACGTGTAAAGTCATGGTTTCATTATATCATGAACGTTTAAAAGAGGACAGAACCTGTAAAAACTTGGTATAATAAGGTTATGACATTTTTTGATAATCTAAAAAACAAACTTTTTAAAGAAGAAACTAGCGGAAAGGGTAAGGAATCCCAGCCTGCTGGAAAATCGAAGGATTTACAAGATAAGATAAAGGGATTGTTCGCTAAGAAACCTGATGAGGTTGAACAAGCCGTTGAAGACTTGGATATGTCTCAGGAAAGTAAAGAGACCTCACGTTATCAACGTTCTAAGCAAAAGAAACCTATTGATACCACCAAACCCTTAGGTAAGGTTCAGGCGTTCTTGAGCAAGTTTACGCTTTCGCCAAGAAATCCTATTCGCCGTTTCTGGCGTCGCTATCATATTGGAAAAATTCTCTTTATCATGCTAGCTGTGCTGGTTCTGACAGTAGGTTCCTACCTTTTCTATATTGCCAAGACGACCAATGTTTCAGACCTTCAAGATGCCTTGAAAGCCACTACGGTTATCTATGACAAAGAAGGCAATCAAGCTGGTTCTTTGTCAGGGCAAAAAGGGACCTATGTGGAACTAGATGCTATTAGTGATAGCTTGGAGAATGCTGTCATAGCAACTGAGGACCGTACCTTCTATAAAAATAGCGGGGTTAACGTCAAGCGATTCCTCCTGGCTATTGTGTCCATGGGGCGCTTTGGTGGTGGTTCAACCATTACCCAACAGTTGGCTAAAAATGCCTTCTTGACTCAAGAACAGACTGTTACTCGTAAGGCCAAGGAATTCTTCCTCTCTTTGGAATTAACCAAGAAATACAGCAAGCAAGAAATCCTTACTATGTACCTCAATAATGCCTACTTCGGAAATGGGGTTTGGGGTGTTGAAGACGCCAGCCAAAAATACTTCGGGACAAGTGCTGCCAATCTAACGGTTGATGAAGCAGCGACCCTCGCTGGTATGCTTAAGGGACCTGAAATTTACAACCCAATCGATAATATCCAAAATGCGACCAACCGTCGAAACACCGTTCTCGCCAACATGGTTGATGACAAGAAGTTGAGTCAGGCCGATGCCGACAGTGCCGCAGGAGTTGATATGGCTAGTCGCCTAGATGATACCTATCAAGGGACTGGCGATGACTACAAGTATCCTTCTTACTTTGATGCTGTTATTGAAGAAGCTACGAAAACTTATGGCTTGAGTGAGGATGAAATCGTAAAAAATGGTTACAAAATCTACACAGAGATGGATGCCAACTCACAAGCTAATATGCAACAAACCTACGAAAATACCTATCTCTTCCCTACATCAGAAAGCGATGGTAGTACAGCTCAGTCCGCTAGTGTGGCACTTGATCCAACAACTGGAGCGGTACGTGGTCTAGTAGGTCGTGTGGGTGGTACTAGTGATACAACCTTCCGTAACTTTAACTATGCAACTCAAGGGAAGCGTAGTCCTGGATCGACCATCAAACCTTTAGTGGTCTATGCCCCAGCTCTGGCTTCAGGATGGAGCATCAACAAGGATCTTCCTAATAAACCAATCGACTATAACGGCTATACTCCAACCAACTACGGTGGTGTTGAGACAGAGGATGTGCCCATGTATCAAGCTTTGGCCAACTCCTACAATATCCCAGCAGTTTACCTCTTTAATCAAATCGGTATTCAAAAGGGAATTAGTTACGGTCAAAAATTTGGTCTTAACTTTGACAATGTTCCGGAAGAACTTGGAATTTCACTTGGTGGTGGTGTGACAGCCAGTCCTCTTCAAATGGCTCAGGCTTATGCGACCTTTGCTAATGGAGGTGAGATGAACACAGCTTATTTCATTACTAAAATTGAAAATGCCAGTGGTGACATTATTGCTACCCATAGTAAGAAGTCTAAACGTGTTATCAGCCAGTCAGTAGCTAACCAGATGACCAGCATGATGCTTGGTACCTTTTCAAATGGTTCTGCTGTGAATGCCAACTACACGGGTTACACAATGGCAGGTAAGACAGGTACTGTTCAGGCTGAATTCAACAAGGATTTGACTAGTGACCAGTGGGTGATTGGTTATACTCCTGATGTGGTCATGACGACCTGGATCGGTTTTGATAAGACTGACGAAAGTCACTACCTAACAGGAGCTAGTTCGGGAACAGCTTCGACGATCTTCAGCTATATCGCTGCGGATGTTTTACCAAATACACCAGGTACTGAGTTTACTGTTGAAAATGCCTATGCAGCTGATGGTCAAACCCTAGACTATACGGCAGATCCAAATGACTCACGTAATAGTAGTAACAAGTCATGGACAGATAAGGCATCAGATGTTGTGAATGACGTTAAAGATCAGGCAAGTAGCCTATGGGATAAGATTACAGACTCCTTCTCAGGTCTGTTTAGATAGCTTGTCAATTGCACCTAAAAGTGGTAAGATAAAAAGAACGGAGGCGTTATGGCACAGAAAAAAGCAAGCCTAGCGTGTGCTGAATGCGGGAGCCGAAACTACTCAATTAATGTGAGTAGCACTCCCAAACCAACACGACTAGAAGTTAACAAATTTTGTAAACATTGTAAAAAATACACCTTGCATAAGGAAACAAGATAGGAGACACCGTGAGACAAACTGGAAGTATTTTCAAAGTCTTGAAAGACACGACTTGGCCAGACCGTAAACAACGCTGGCATGATTTTATTTCAGTTCTTGAGTATACTGCGTTCTTCACTGTCATCATCTATGCGTTTGATGAATTGTTGAGTCGCGCTATGTCAGCACTGATTAACTTTTTCTAAAGAAAACACAAAAAGAGTGGGAATGCCTGCTCTTTTTTGTTATAATAAATGCAGATAAAAGCGAGAACGAGGGCCACCAGGCTTTTTTATTACGCTTTGAATTAAACCATAGACATTCATTGACATTTAACACTCGCATCTAGAAGATAGCTAGCCAAAGGTGTTTAAATGTCATTTAGAAAAAAGAAAGGAATCCTAAAATGCTAGATTCATTCGACAAGGGCTGGTTCGTCCTTCAAACCTATTCAGGATACGAAAACAAAGTTAAAGAAAACCTTTTGCAACGTGCCCAAACTTATAACATGCTTGAAAATATCTTGCGTGTTGAAATCCCAACTCAAACGGTCAATGTTGAGAAAAACGGTAAAGTTAAAGAAGTGGAAGAAAACCGCTTCCCTGGTTACGTTCTTGTTGAGATGGTAATGACAGACGAAGCCTGGTTCGTTGTCCGTAATACTCCGAACGTTACTGGTTTCGTTGGTTCTCACGGTAACCGTTCTAAACCAACACCACTTTTGGAAGAAGAAATCCGTCAAATCTTGATTTCAATGGGTCAAACCGTTGATGTCTTTGATACTAATATCAAGGTTGGTGACGTGGTTCAAATCATCGATGGTGCCTTTATGGGTCAAGAAGGCCGTGTTGTAGAAATTGAAAACAACAAGGTTAAAATCATGATTAACATGTTTGGTTCTGAAACAGCTGCTGAACTTGAACTTTACCAAATCGCTGAACTTTAAGATAGATAAAAAGAGGTTGGGCTAAGAGACTTCAACCTTGGAAGACTATCTCATTAAACTTGAGGGAGAGGCTAGAAGCTAGATTTCTGAAATTTAGTTCTGTGTCACTCCCTTTTTTCTAACGGATGATGATGAATTACAAACGATTTTACGATAGGATTAGCGCTCCTTTGCGTTCTTACGCTAAGGTTTTAGAAGGGTTGAACAAGCTTATAACTAGGACTTTTTACCTGCTTTTCCCTATATTTCTTATTTGGGTATGGCTAAGGAATGGTTGGTTTGTTCTCTCTACGACAGTGCTTATTATGGGAGGAGGCTTTTTCCTTCTTTCTCTTGGTCGTAGCCTCTATAATCGACCGCGTCCATACCAGACCTGGGCTATTCAACCCCTTATTAAGAAGGACAGTCTGGGTAAGTCCTTTCCCAGTCGGCATGTTTTCTCAGCGACTGTCATTGCTATGTTGGCACTGACGCTTAACCCCTGGCTAGGTGGGGCTATGCTTTTTCTGGCGGGCGCTCTAGCTCTTCTGCGCGTGCTAGGTGGTGTCCACTATCCTAGTGATGTTTTGGCAGGCTATGCCATTGGGATTCTTGTAGGTCTCCTTCTTTATCTTTAGAAAATTTGGGTCTTCTTCGAGAGAGGAAGGCTTTTTTCGTTGAAAAAGGAAAGGCACCTCTAGGGCACCTTTCCTTTTGTTCTAAAATTCGAGTTGGCAATTAAAGGCTGTTCCCACCATTAGATATTAGCTTAGTTTAGGACATGTTCTGTAATGGCTTGAGCGACTCCATGCTCATCATTTGAAGCCGTTACTAAGTTTGCAGTTTCCTTAACCCCTTCAGGTGCATTGCCCATAGCAATTCCTAGGCCAGCTAGAGCTAGCATAGGACTATCGTTGAAGTTATCTCCGATAGTCATGACTTGTTCAAGAGGAAGGTCATAATATTTGGCAAGCTCAAGGAGAGCATGTTCTTTAGAAACATGTTTGGCAGTGACTTCAAGGTAGTTATCTTTAGATAAGTAGAAGGCTGTCTGTGGAAAATCCATGCTTAGGAGTTTTTGGTGGAGGTCCTGGATAACTTCAGGCTCATCAATCAACAATAGCTTGTGGATAGGTGGTTCTGAGTCTGAGACCGTGTCTTGCAGTTCCTTAATGATAGGAGATTCACCCGTAATACTTCCTTCTAGCTGAGACCATTTGTCTAGTTCGTTGGTGATCCAGTCCTTGCCAGAGTAGATATTCACAGAGACACTTGGATAATCTGTGGATAAGTAGTTAAGAAGTTCTTGGATTTCAGCTTTATCCACAGGGTGTTGTATGATAGTACGATCCCCCTCAAGTACTAAGGCACCGTTGTAGCAAGCGATGGGATTGTCATGAAGTCCCAGTTTATGAGCAATTGGTTGCATCCCTAGTGGAGAACGGGCAGAAGCTAAAACAAAGGGAATATTTGCCTTTTCAAGCTCTGGCATTACCTCAATCAGTTGCTCATCCACCTGGTGGTTACTAGTGAGAATAGTGCCATCAATGTCACTGATAATCAAACGAATATTACTCATAATCGCTATCCTTTCCATCGTATAAAATCGTTACTTTATCTTTAAGAGACTCGACCAAATCAGGATCAGGTTCTTTATCTGTAATCCAGTAGTCAAAGTCTTCAATTTTGCTCAAGATATATTTGGAGTGCTTTTCATATTTATCAGATTCAGCAATAAGAATCTTGGTTCTAGCAGCTTGCATGGCCAGTTGTTTGACAGCAACGTCTTCTTCATCTTCATAGCTGACCACTCCTTGACTGAGACTAGCCGCTCCGAAGAAGGCTAAGTCAAACTGTAGATGTTGCAAGAGCTGAGTTTCGTGAAGCGAATAGTAGAAGCGGTTTTTGCTGTAAAATCTTCCTCCCAAGAGATGAAAGTCGATTCCTTCTTTGCCACTTAGGACCAAGGCATTATCCAAAGAGTGGGAGTAGACAGTTACGCTCTTAGTCAATTTTTGTGAAACTTCAAGCATCAAGGTAGAGACATCGAAGAAGAGAAGAGATTGGTCTTTGACAAAGCTAAGCGCTAGGTCTGCCATTTTTTTCTTGTCTTCAGTGAGTCCTTTCTGACGTTCCTGGAAGCCAAGAACAGTGGTATTTTTAACTGGAAGAATGCCACCATGGGTACGCTGAGCCAGATTCCTCTGGCTGAGGCAGTCGAAATCTCTTCTGACGGTATCTTTGGAAACACCCAATGCGTCAACCATTTCCTTGACAGAAAGGCTTCCTCGCTCTTCCAAGAGTGTTAATATTTTCTCTAATCGTTGTTCCTGATACATGTGTCACCTTCTTTCTGATACTAGTATAGCATCTTTTTGCTTTTTTGCAACACAAAAACGCAAAAAAACTTAAAAAGAATGAAAAAGATGCAAAATAGACTTAGGTGAATTTGCCTTTTAAAGTTCCTTTATCATCTTTAAAAATCCTTCAAAAATGCTATAATAGAAGCATTACGAATATTGGAGAGAAACCATGAGTTTTTACAATCATAAAGAAATCGAGCCTAAGTGGCAAAAATACTGGGCTGACAATCACACTTTTGAGACAGGAACAGATGCCTCAAAACCTAAGTTTTATGCGCTTGACATGTTCCCTTATCCATCTGGAGCGGGTCTTCACGTAGGACACCCAGAAGGCTACACAGCGACTGATATCCTTAGCCGTTTCAAACGTGCGCAAGGTTACAATGTCCTTCACCCAATGGGATGGGATGCCTTTGGCTTGCCTGCAGAGCAATACGCTATGGATACAGGAAATGACCCAGCGGAATTCACAGCAGAAAACATTGCCAACTTCAAACGCCAAATCAATGCGCTTGGCTTCTCTTACGACTGGGACCGTGAAGTCAATACTACAGATCCGAACTACTACAAGTGGACGCAATGGATCTTCACCAAGCTTTACGAAAAAGGTTTGGCTTATGAAGCAGAAGTGCCAGTAAACTGGGTTGAAGAATTGGGAACAGCTATCGCCAACGAAGAAGTTCTTCCAGATGGAACATCTGAGCGTGGTGGCTATCCAGTTGTCCGCAAACCAATGCGCCAATGGATGCTCAAAATCACTGCCTATGCTGAGCGCTTGCTCAATGACTTGGATGACCTTGACTGGCCAGAGTCTATCAAGGACATGCAACGCAACTGGATTGGTAAATCAACTGGTGCCAATGTCACTTTCAAAGTAAAAGGTACTGACAAGGAATTCACCGTCTTTACGACTCGTCCAGATACTCTTTTTGGTGCGACCTTCACTGTTTTGGCGCCAGAGCATGACTTGGTAGATGCCATTACAACACCTGAACAAGCTGAGGCTGTAGCTGACTACAAACACCAAGCCAGCCTTAAATCAGACTTGGCTCGTACAGACCTTGCTAAGGAAAAAACAGGGGTTTGGACTGGTGCTTATGCCGTCAACCCTGTCAATGGGAAAGAAATCCCAATCTGGATTGCGGACTATGTTCTTGCTAGCTACGGAACAGGTGCTGTTATGGCTGTACCTGCCCACGATGAGCGTGACTGGGAATTTGCAAAACAGTTTGACCTTCCAATCGTTGAAGTCTTGGAAGGTGGGAACGTTGAAGAGGCTGCTTACACAGAAGATGGCCTTCACGTCAACTCTGACTTCTTGAACGGTCTCAACAAAGAAGAAGCGATTGCTAAAATCGTGGCTTGGTTGGAAGAAAAAGGCTTTGGTCAAGAAAAGATCACTTACCGTCTTCGTGACTGGCTCTTTAGCCGTCAACGTTACTGGGGTGAACCAATCCCAATTATTCATTGGGAAGATGGTACTTCGACAGCTGTTCCAGAAAGTGAACTCCCACTTGTCTTGCCAGTAACCAAGGACATCCGCCCTTCAGGTACTGGTGAAAGCCCATTGGCTAACTTGACAGACTGGCTTGAAGTGACTCGTGAGGATGGTGTCAAAGGTCGTCGTGAGACGAATACGATGCCACAATGGGCAGGTTCAAGCTGGTACTACCTCCGCTATATCGATCCACACAACACAGAGAAATTGGCTGACGAGGACCTTCTCAAACAATGGTTGCCAGTCGATATTTATGTGGGTGGTGCTGAACACGCCGTACTCCACTTGCTTTACGCTCGTTTCTGGCACAAATTCCTCTATGACCTTGGTGTTGTACCTACTAAGGAGCCATTCCAAAAACTCTTCAACCAAGGAATGATCTTGGGAACAAGTTACCGTGATCACCGTGGAGCTCTTGTGGCAACTGACAAGGTTGAAAAACGTGACGGTTCCTTCTTCCATGTGGAAACAGGGGAAGAGTTGGAGCAAGCACCAGCCAAGATGTCTAAATCCCTCAAGAACGTTGTCAACCCAGACGATGTGGTGGAACAATACGGTGCTGATACCCTTCGTGTCTATGAAATGTTCATGGGACCACTCGATGCTTCAATCGCTTGGTCTGAAGAAGGTTTGGAAGGAAGCCGTAAATTCCTAGACCGTGTTTACCGTTTGATTACAAGTAAAGAGATTGTTGCGGAAAACAATGGCGCTCTTGACAAGGTTTATAACGAAACTGTTAAATCTGTTACTGAGCAAATCGAGTCTATGAAATTCAACACAGCCATTGCTCAGCTCATGGTCTTTGTTAATGCTGCCAATAAGGAAGATAAACTCTATGTGGATTACGCCAAAGGCTTTATCCAATTGATTGCCCCATTTGCGCCTCACTTGGCGGAAGAACTCTGGCAAACAGTCGCAGAAACAGGTGAGTCTATCTCTTATGTAGCTTGGCCAACATGGGATGAAAGCAAATTGGTTGAAGACGAAATCGAAATCGTCGTTCAAATCAAAGGTAAAGTCCGTGCCAAACTCATGGTTGCTAAAGACCTTTCACGTGAAGAGTTGCAAGAAGTCGCTCTTGCTAATGAAAAAGTCAAAGCAGAGATTGATGGCAAGGAAATCGTGAAAGTGATTGCGGTACCTAATAAACTCGTTAATATTGTTGTAAAATAAAAATAAATCCTTTGGAGCTTAGCTCTGGAGGATTTTTTTAGGCTCAGCTTGACAAGAAATAGTAGTTTTGTTAATGTTGTTAACAAAAAGAGGGACACTATGAATAAGAAAGAACTGCATAAGTTTAATAATCGTTTTAACAGTTTTGTTTTAGCATTTGAACAGTTGAAAAAAGATCAACATCGGAACAGTATTGATAAATCAATCACTATTAATGAAGTCCATTTGATTGACCTAATAGGTCGGAATCAGCCTGTGAATTTAGTGAAATTATCTGAGTTACTTGAAGTCTCTAGGAGTGCCATTACTCAGAGTGTTAGACGTTTAACCAAGAAAGATCTCGTTTCTTTTGAATTTGCACCAGATAATGAAAAAAATAAATATCTGATATTATCCCAAAAAGGGGTTGACGTTTTTAATATCCATAAAGAGCAGCAAGAACATATTGAGACAGCCATTTTTTCAGTTTTAAGAAACTATAGTGAGGAGGATCTTCAAATGGTTATGAAATTGATGGATGATGTTGAAAAGGTATGGCAAGAATTACCGTGGTAAAAATCACGGTAATTTTAAAACTATATTGTTAATTGTATTAACAAAAAAGAGGAAGATATGAATATAAAAATTGAACTGATCTCAGAGTCTGATTTAGCAGACGAATCTTTTAATATTGTCATCGATGGCTTAAAACCAAGAGAAATATATCGAGTCGAAATGTTTCTATCCGATTATTATTGTATCAATGCTCCCATGCTTTTAGCTCATGATGTTTTATGGAAATCAGCAGCGACTTTTGTATCAGATAAGAATGGTATTATTGATATTTCACAAACTCCATCTTGTTCTGGCTCTTATGAAGATATTGCAACAATGGGGTTATTCTTTAATGCCAAACCTTTGACCAATAGGAAAAAGAAACTTCCAAACTCTCTTTCTAAAATTCCCTTATTAGATCACTTTTTTGTGGAAATCAAAATTATACAAGGTAATACTGTCGTCGCAGAGAGAACTTTCACAAGACATTACATGAGTTCGCAAATTAGTCATCAAGATATTTACGGGAAACATTTTCAAGGGAGACTCTTTTATGATAAAAAGGCAATGAAAGCACCAGCATTGATTATTGTGAGCGGTAGTGAAGGAAGGATTGAAAAGGCACAGAATATAGCTCAGCTTTTATCTTCTAGAGGTTATATTTGCCTAGCAGTTGCCTACTTTGGTTTAGAGGGGTTGCCAAAACATTTGGAACGTATTCCTTTAGAGTGCCTTGTGGAAGCAAAGTATTATCTACGTCAGCATCCTCAAGTAGATAGTGAAAAAATTGGACTCTATGGACGTTCTAAGGGAGCAGAGTTAGTTTTAGCTGAGGAGAGCATTTTTAATGACGTTCAATGTTTGGTACTAAATTCACCCTCTGATGTGGTATATGAAGGGATAAAAGGAAAATGGAACTCTCATACTTCTTCTTGGACGCATTTGCAAAAAGAACTTCCTTATCAAAAGTTTCGACTTAGAGATTATCTGTTCAGCAAACTTTTAAAAAAATCCTTCCCTAAAGATTGCTCTGCTAGGATAGATATTGGTCAAATGTATTCACCAATCTTACTGCTCGGAAGTACTGTTGATGAAATATGGGATGCCTCGTCAGCAATTGATGATATTGTCTCACATTATAAAGGACACCACATTACATTTAAAAAATATCATGAAACAGGTCACATGTTGACAGTGGCTTATCAACCCAATCATCGCTATCGAAAAGATTGGCGTTTACTGATGAAAGAGAGTAAGGATTCTTGGTTGGCTACAATTCATTTTTTTGATAGGCATTTGAAGAAGCGATAACATAAGATTATAAATATGCTATAATAGTCCCAACTAAGATAAAAACACAGTTCTGGTTGGTAGTCCAGACGTAGGCAAGCCTATCAGTAACCTTCCTCCTTGGTTGTCCATTCTTAGGGATAGATTTAAGGAGGTGCTGTCGTGGAAACAATTTCAATTGGATTGACAGTTTATTTTGAAGATGGTTTTTGGCATGGTTTGTTCGAACAAGTGTATCGAGAAACTTATAAAGTTTGTCGTGTGACATTTGGTCAGGAGCCAAAAGATGATGAAATTCTAGAGATTTTACAGACTCAGTTTACTCAGTTATCTTTTAGTCCAGAAGCTATAGTTAAGCAACATGTAAAAATCAAGAATCCTAAACGATTACAGCGAGCTGTGAAGAAACAAGTAAAGCAGAAAGTTTCTTCTAAGTCGAAAGAACTATTGCAGTTGCAGTATGAGGCAAGGAAAAAGATTTCAAAACATCAATCTAGTGTCCAAAAACAATTGTTCAAACAAGAGAAATTTGAACGCAAACAGCAAAAACGAAGAGACAAGCATAAAGGACATTAATGTGTTTCTCTTTATAGAAACAGCTCTTTTCTAAATAGAAAGGAGCTGTTTTACTAGTATTGAAGAATAGATTTCAACTATTTCCTAATCTAGTGACTTATCATCAAAAGTTTTACTGATGATAGTTTCAAATTCTGGACAATACTTACTTGCCTCAAATTCAATGATTTCATATTGAGCAATCTCATTTTGATAGAATGGATCGTGTGTAATGATTTTTTGAACAGCTTCTTTATTTTTAGCTCTCACGAGAATGATACCACCGGTTCTTGGATTTTTCCTTCCAGATGCAATAAAAAGACCTTTTGTATAATACTGATTTAAAAAATCTATGTGTTTTTCTAAGTATTTTTCAACTGCATCAAGGGGCTTAATATAGGTAAGATTTACAATAAACATAAGTGACTCCTTTAAAATGAATGATAAATAGATTATAATACTCTACAAACAAATTGAATAGTAGGCACATTTTTGTAAGGAGAAAAAATGTTAACAAATAAAAACTGGAATTGCAGTATGTCTCGGGTCTTAGATGTGGTTGGTGGGAAATGGAGAATGAATATATTATGGGTTATAAACAAGCATAAGAAAGTTCGTTTCAATCAATTGAGAAGAGAAGTTGAAGGGATTACAACTATCAGTTTGACACGTGGACTAGATGTTTTAATAGAGAACCAATTGGTTGAGAAATATGATTTTGAAACTATGCCACTCCATACAGAATATGGGCTGACAGAAAAAGGCAAGTCACTGATGCCGATTTTAAAGGACTTGAATCAATGGGGAAAAGAATGGCTGCAATAAATTTTCTCCTCATTTTAATCTCTTCCGTATCGCCACTTAGCTCTTCATTTTGACCACTTATCCCCCAAAGCCGTTTTTTAAACGGCTTTTTTGCTAGACTGGTTCTATCAAAAGGAGAGAGAACATGATATTACAAGCTAAAAACATAAGCAAACGGTATGGGAACCACCTTGCTGTTGATAATATTCAATTACAATTTAAAAGAGGGACCTTCAATGCAATTCTAGGACCAAATGGGGCGGGGAAATCAACGACGATTTCCATGTTGATTGGTTTGAAACAGCCAACGAAAGGTGAAATCATCTACGAACCAGGTACTAAAATTGGTGTGGTCTTCCAAACCAGTGTTTTAGATGAGATGCTGACGGTTAGGGAAAATCTGACCATTCGTGCGAAACAGTATAAAGGCTTAAAACCCGATCGTGTGTCTGATCTTATTGATCGGCTAGGCCTATCAGCTTTCCAAAAACAGAAATATGGGACTCTTTCAGGTGGCCAAAAGCGTCGGGTTGACATTGCGCGTGCCCTGCTCTCACAACCAGATATTCTTTTCTTAGACGAACCAACGACAGGTTTAGACATTCAAACCCGGAAGTCTATTTGGGATTTGCTCTATCAATTGCAGAGAGAAGAGGGGATGACCGTTGTACTGACCACGCATTATCTTGACGAAGCAGATGAAGCTGATCAGATTTATATTGTGGACCATGGGAAAGTGATCGCTCAGGGATCGGCATTAGATATTAAGAGCCAGTATGCAAGAAACATCTTGAAGATTCGTTTCAAGGAGATGCAGCAGATAGAAAGTCTTAAAACTTCGGGAATGTCAGTGGAGCGACAGGGACCATTAGAGTATGTTTTTCAACCTGAGAGTGAAAGGCAAGCCATTGATTACCTGGCGCAAGTTGGAGATAGAATAGCCCATTTTGAGTTTCGTCCAGGGACCATGGATGATGCCTTTATTGCACTTACAGGAAGGGAGGTTCGCTAATGATAGCCTTACTAAAGCGAAATTTTCTATTGTACTTCAGGAATCGTTCAGGAGTTTTCTTCTCTCTGTTGGGTGCCTTGATTTCCTTTATTCTTTATATTATTTTTCTTCAAAAAAATCTAACAGATGCTTGGGCTCAGCTCCCCAATAGTGGCCCTTTGTTAAATAATTGGTTGATGAGTGGGACGCTAGCTGTGACAGGGATTACGACGAGTCTGGCTGCCCTAACTCAGTTGGTAAAGGACCGTGAACATCAAGTAGATAAGGATCTTTATTTATCGAATCAAGGGAAGTGGCGGTTACCATTTTCGTATCTAGCGAGTGCAATCATCATTTCTTTTGCCATGCAGGTCCTTATGTATGTGCTGATGTGTGGCTATTTTAGAGAAGTTCCAAAATTATCCATACTACCCGAACTTCTCCTCATTATGCTGCTTAGTAGCGTGCTTTCTAGCTTAGTGAATGCCATTTTTGTTTACTTTTTCCAATCCGTAGACAGTCTTGGAAAGTTTGCGACCATAGTGGGGACAGCTTCTGGTTTTTTGGTAGGAACTTATGTACCTTTGGGCGTTCTACCTGATTTTGCACAACTACTAATGAAATGTACTCCAGCAACTTATATTGCTGCACTTTATCGGCAAGTCCTCATGAAAGAAACATTAAGTGAGACCTTTAAAGGTCAAGATAACCTTCTTCAAGAGTTTCGAGAAAAAATGGGCATTCAGCTCAAGTGGCAAGGTTTGTTGACAAAGGAAAATACTTACCTTATAGTGTTAGGAGGTATTCTTCTAGCAAGTATTCTTTGGATTGTTTTAGTGAAAAGAACTAGCCAGAAAAAATAAGTGAGAGTTGGAATAGGAATGAAACTTCGTTTTGAAGAAAAATCAGATATTTCGGCAAAGGATCCCTGTGTGGTCATCCAAGCAGAGCGATTGTCTGATCAAGCACGAGAGGTAATGGATTATCTCGAACAATTTTCAGTTGTAAATCAAGTGGTGATTCCTATTAAAACGGATGATCATTTGGTTATGGTAAAAATTGATGACATTATCCTAGCTGAGATTGATAAGAATGTGTTAACGATTTATACCGTAAACAATACCTATACGATGAGAGAGACACTGACAAACTTTCAGCATCGCATCAATCGTCGAAGTTTTTTACAGATATCACGTCATGCTGTTATGAATATAGACCATTTGGAGTCCCTATCAGATAGTTTTTCTGGCAATATGATGGCTAAAATGACAGGTGGAGTGAAGTCCAGTGTCAGCCGAAAATATGTCAAATCCTTGATGGATTATTTAGGGGTGTAGGAGGAACCAATGAAACGTTTAATTGCTTATTTTGTATCCGGCGTGAGAACGGGATCGTTCTTTTACCTTGCACTCCTTTTACTTGGTCAATTATTTCCGCAGCTTATCTATCCCAAAGTTAGTGTTGGGAATATTTTAGCCCTCTTTATGATGAGTGGTTTGATGGGAATGCTCTCGTGGATTTTGGAAGAGCTTGACCGCATGTCGTACAGACTTAGAGTAATCTTGCATTTCTTGTTGACGGCGATTGTACTTACACTGACTTGCCTACTATCAGGCTGGTATGAGGCTTTAACGAACCCTGCTATCTGGATTGTTTTCATTTCCGTTTATAGTATTATCTGGCTTTATCTCATTTGGCAAATGCATATGAGAACACAGCGTATTAATCAAGCTTTACTACATCGTCGAAGCCAGAAAAAGAAAGAAAAGTAATAAATTATAGTAAACTTCAAAAATACTCTTTTTCCTCTTGACCCTCACGCCACGTCATAGCCTATACTCTTAATCAGAGAGGAGTTCTAATGAAATCTGTAAAAGAAGTGAGCCAACTATCAGGTGTCAGTGTGCGCACCCTTCATTATTATGACGAAATTGATTTGCTGAAACCATCAGTTGTTGCTGAAAATGGTTGCCGTTACTATAATCGCGATGCGGTTGTCCGTTTGCAGGAAATATTGCTTTACCGTGAGTTAGACTTTCCTCTCAAAAAAATTAAGGAAATCGTAGGTCAACCAGGTTATGACAAAGTTCAAGCGCTTAGGGATCAGATTAAGCTCTTAGAGCTGAAAAAGTCCCGGTTGGAAGCCGTCATAGCTCATGCCAAGGCCTTACAAATGGAGGAAGAAGAAATGTCATTTGAAGCATTTGATCAAAAAGCTGTAGAAGCCTTTCAGGAAGAAGCTCAGGCTAGATGGGGCCAGACAGAAGCTTATCAAGCTTTTGCGGCTAAGGGAGAGGAGTCCTTCCCTGAAGTTACCAAAGAGATGACTGCAATCATGTCTACCTTTGGACAGCTCAAGGAGTCTAATCCTGGTGACAATAGTGTTCAGGAGCAAGTAAAGGTGTTACATGACTATATTAGTCAGCATTTTTATCCATGTGACCAAACGGTATTAGCTGGTCTCGGTCAGATGTATCAAACAGATAATCGCTTTTCTAGTTTTATTGATAAAGTTGGAGGAGCAGGGACTGCCACTTTTCTCGCAGAAGCTATTCGTATTTATTGTCAATAAACTAAAGCCAAAGTCTTAGGGACTTTGGCTTTTTTCATGCCATAGTGACATTTATGTCACTATTTTTATAATCATTTAATGCTTATAATTAATGTATCGTTTTAGAAGGCGATTAGTTAACTGTTTCTGCTATTTTGCTTGAAATTTTCTTGCAGATAATCAGATATAAACTAATTAAATTCTAACTTAAATCAAATTTACGGAGGAAATCATGTCCATTTTAACCATCGACCACATCTCAAAGTACTATAATCTCGACGGTACGAACCAAGAGCGCGCTTTGAACGATGTTACACTTGAGATTGCACCAGGAAAGATTACTGCTATCTACGGTCCATCTGGCTGTGGTAAGACCAGTCTGCTTAGTATTATTAGTGGCTTGGATAGTCAGTATCAAGGAAATCTTTATTTCAAAAATCAAAACATGAGAGATTTTTCAGAGCGTGACTTGACCTATTTTAGAAAGGCTCACATTGGCTTCGTCTTTCAAAATTTCAATCTTATCTCTCATCAATCAGTCCTTGAAAATGTCAAGATGCCTCTTTACGTTAAAAATATGACTGATAAAGAGATGGCCGAGATTGCGGAAAGGGAGCTTAGCCGTCTTGGAATCGGAGACTTTATCAAGAAAAATGTTAAGCAGCTTTCTGGTGGGCAAAAACAACGTGTGGCCATTGCCCGTGCCCTAGTCAATAATCCAGAAATGATTGTGGCTGATGAACCGACAGGTTCTCTTGATTCTCAGTCTCAGGAAAATGTTCTCGACATTTTTAAAGAGCTAGCCGAGGCAGGTAAAACTGTGATTATCGTAACCCATAACCCTGAAGTGGCGGATTATGCGGATGTTGTCATTAAAATGAAGGATGGTGAAGTCGTTGAAACAATCGAAAAATAAGGGGTTGACCCTCAAGAACAAGCTCAAATTGTCATTGAACAACTTTATGGAACGTAAGTGGCGTAATCTTTTGATTGCGACGGCAACTTCCATTGGTTTTATCGGTGTCCTAATTTCCTTTGGTTTGGGAAATGCTATTGTTGGTATGATTAATGACAGTACCGATGGTGGCAACATTCCATCCCAAATTCAGATCAGTCTTAGTGCTAAATCAGCAGCCAGAGGGGTTCTAAATGCGGATGATGAGAAGTTTATTCGTAATCAGATTAAGAGTGATGACATTAAGTATTTGGAGAGTCCCTTTGGAATGAATATGGCAAGTCTTACCCTTGATGGCAAGACCATGGATTTCAGTAAGGACCTTCCTAACTATTCTCAGGTTATCAGTCTTTACAAGAACACAAAAATCTCTACATCTCGCAATGATAAGGATAAAATTTCAGCTGGGAAACCTTTTAAATCTGAAGATGAAAATGGCTTAACCCTTCCGATGAGTTTTGTCAAACGCTACAACCAAGAAACAGGGAAGAAGCTCAAGGCTAAAGACTTTATCGGTAAAGAAATTTCAGCTCAGATTGTTGAAAATACTGCTGAGGGAACTAAAGTAGCGGATATCAAGACTAAGATTGTCCGTATTGTTGATGACAGCGAGGATGCTGAAGAGAGCAATAGCTATATGCCAGCTAAACAATTGGAAGAATTGCTCAAAGAAAATGGCTTTACCAAAACAGTCTCTTACATGCTTTTGGAGCTCAAAGATCCAGCCAAGACTAAGGAAGTCACTAAAAAATTGCAGAAAAACAAGAAGTATCTGGTTCTTTCACAGCAGGCTATTCTAGATGTCATTATTAAATTCATCCGTGTGATTCAGGCCCTCTTGATTATCCTTTCGTCACAAGCTATCCTAGTTTCAGCTGTCATGATTGGAATTATCATCTATATTAACATCATGCAACGCTCAAAAGAGATTGGTGTTATGAAGGCCGTCGGTTACCTTAATCGTGACGTGAAAGCTATCTTTGTTTATGAGGCACTTTGGATTACGGGTATCTCACTAGCTCTTGCCCTCCTTGTATCGCAGGGAATTGGAAGCTTGGCCAACATGATTGTTTCACATCTCTACCCAAGTGTCAGCAAGGTGTTTGACCTAAATCTGCCCTCAATTCTCATCATGTTTGGCTTCTCACTCTTGATGGGCTATGTGTCAGCCTACCTTCCAGCCCGTAAAATCAGTAAAATGGATCCTGTCGAGTCCCTAAGATATGAATAGAAATGAAGAGTAGTCTCCCTAGGCTACTCTTTTTTTGTTAAAACAAGCATTAGAAAATTCAGAAAATCCAAACAATAATTAACTTTCTGAAAAGTGGAGACAATTGCTCAAAAATGCTATAATAGTCAGCATATACAGGCTATTAATAACAAAAAAAGAAGTACCTATTCGATAGGAGGAATTCCATGTATAAAGATGACAGTTTAACCTTGCACACTGACTTGTATCAAATCAATATGATGCAGGTTTACTTTAACCAAGGTATTCACAATAAAAAGGCCGTTTTCGAAGTTTATTTCCGTCAACTTCCGTTTAAAAATGGCTTTGCTGTATTCGCAGGTCTGGAGCGTATTGTCAACTATCTTGAAAATCTGACCTTCTCAGAAACTGATATTGCTTATCTAAAAGATTTAGGTTATCCTGAGGATTTTCTGGACTATCTAGCCAACCTAAAACTCGAGTTGACTATCAATTCGGCCCTTGAGGGTGATTTGGTATTTGCTAATGAACCGATTTTCCAAGTGGAAGGTCCCTTGGCTCAGTGTCAGCTAGTAGAGACTGCCTTGCTAAATATCCTCAATTACCAGATTCTGATTGCTACTAAGGCAGCTCGTATTCGTTCTGTCATTGAGGATGCTCCTCTGTTAGAATTTGGGACACGTCGTGCACAAGAGATGGATGCAGCAATCTGGGGAACGCGTGCAGCCGTGATTGGTGGTGCTGATGCAACGTCAAATGTACGTGCCGGTAAGATTTTTGGCATCCCAGTTTCTGGTACACATGCCCATGCTCTTGTTCAAGCTTATGGTAACGATTATGATGCCTTTAAAGCCTATGCATCTACTCATAAGGACTGTGTATTCCTTGTAGATACCTATGACACCCTTAAGATTGGTGTACCTAATGCTATCCGTGTCGCTAAAGAGCTAGGTGATAAGATTAATTTCTTGGGTGTTCGTCTTGATTCAGGTGACTTGGCTTATCTATCGAAGCAGGTCCGTAAGCAACTGGATGCAGCTGGTTTCCCTGATGCCAAGATTTACGCTTCAAACGACCTTGATGAAAATACTATCCTTAACTTGAAGATGCAGAAGGCTAAGATTGATGTTTGGGGAGTAGGTACTAAGCTTATCACTGCCTATGACCAACCAGCCTTGGGTGCTGTCTACAAGATTGTTTCAATCGAGGATGATCAGGGAGTCATGCATGATACTATCAAGTTGTCCAATAATGCTGAGAAGGTTTCGACACCAGGTAAGAAGCAAGTTTGGCGTATTACGAGTCGTGCTAAGGGCAAATCAGAAGGTGACTATATCACTTTCGCAGATACGGATGTTAATGCTTTAGATGAAATTAATATGTTCCACCCAACATATACCTACATCAATAAGACTGTTCGTGATTTTGATGCAGTGCCACTCTTGGTCCCAATCTACGACAAGGGGCAACTGATCTATGACTTACCAAGTCTTAATGAAATCAAGGCTTATGCGACTAAGGAATTGGACGAACTTTGGAATGAGTACAAGCGCGTGCTTAACCCTCAAGATTATCCAGTTGACTTGGCTAAAGATGTCTGGGATAACAAGATGACCTTGATTGATAATGTCCGTAAGAAAGCCCATGACTTGTCAGAGTAAAAGGAGAGATTATGACTTTGCAAGAAACTATTATTGCTCAACTAGGTGTTAAACCTAGCATTGATCCAAAAGAAGAGATTCGAAAATCTGTTGATTTTTTGAAGGCCTACATGCTAAAGCATCCTTTCCTAAAAACCTATGTTTTGGGAATTTCAGGAGGTCAGGATTCTACATTGGCTGGCCGTCTAGCACAACTTGCGGTTGAAGAGCTCCGTGCAGAGACAGGAAAAGACTATCAGTTTATCGCCATTCGTTTACCATACGGTGTCCAAGCAGATGAAGATGATGCCCAACGTGCTCTTGCTTTTATCAAGCCAGATGTGAGTCTTGTGGTTAACATCAAAGAAGCTGTTGATGGTCAGGTTGCGGAACTTGCCAAGGCAGGCGTAACCGTTTCTGACTTTAACAAGGGTAATATCAAGGCCCGTCAACGTATGATTACCCAATATGCGGTTGCGGGAGAAAATAGTGGGGCAGTTATCGGGACAGACCACGCCGCTGAAAACCTTACTGGCTTCTTCACAAAATTTGGCGATGGTGGTGCGGATATTTTGCCGCTCTTTCGTCTAAACAAGCGTCAAGGTGCAGCTCTTCTTGCAGAACTTGGTGCGGACAAGGTCCTTTATGAAAAAGTGCCAACAGCGGACTTGGAAGAGGATAAACCAGGAATCGCTGATGAAGTGGCACTTGGTGTGACCTACCGTGAAATTGATGATTACCTTGAAGGCAAGGAAGTATCAGCCAAAGCCCAGGATACTATTGAGAATTGGTGGCGTAAAGGTCAACACAAACGTCACTTGCCAATCACTATTTTTGATGAGTTTTGGAAATAAGAGGAGAAATGAATTATGATCAAAGCTTATATTGATTTTTGGAAACGTGCCTTTGACTTTAGCGGACGTTCGACTCGTCCAGACTACTGGTGGGCTTACTTGGTTAATGTCATTATTATCACTATTCTTACTGTTTTTTGTGTTCTTATTCCTTTCTTCAGTAATGTCGACCTTAGTGATCCAGCTCTGTTGAATAATCAGACTGAACTGCAAAAAATAATTATTACCTATGCTTGGCCACTAATGCTTTTTAGCTTAATTGAACTTATCCCTCAATTGTCTCTACAAATCCGTCGTTTAAGAGATGCAGGCTTTCATCCGGCTTGGGTACTTCTAAGTTATATAGGGCTTGTACCAATCTTGGTTATCTTCTCATTGATTGGAAGCATTGTCCTCCTTATCATGTCTTGTCAACCAACGAAACTAGCACCTGAAACGCAGTTTGATAAAGTGGAATAAGATTGTCGTAACTCTAGGTCAAACCTAGGGTTATTTTTAAATTGAATTTTCAGAAATTAGTGATAAAATAGAGAGGAATAAGGCTTAAAAGGAGGAATCTTATGACTTCACTATCAACAGATTTCACAGATAAACTATTTGCAGACTATGAGGCCAATGCCAAGTACAGTGCTATTGAGAATGCTGTAACTCATAATGGCTTGCTCAAATCCATCGAAACACGTCAATCAGAAGTTGAAAACGACCATGTTTTCTCAATCGATTTGACTAAAGATGAGGTGTCTAACCAGAAAGCTTCAGGACGTTGCTGGATGTTTGCGGCGCTAAATACTTTCCGTCACAAATTGATTTCAGATTTCAAATTGGAAAGTTTCGAGCTTTCTCAAGCCCACACCTTCTTCTGGGACAAGTATGAAAAATCAAACTGGTTCTTGGAACAAATCATTGCTACAGCAGATCAAGAGATTGGCAGTCGTAAGGTTAAATTCCTTTTGGATACCCCTCAACAAGATGGTGGACAATGGGATATGGTCGTATCACTTTTTGAAAAATACGGTGTTGTACCAAAATCGGTTTATCCAGAATCTGTAGCTTCAAGCAATAGTCGTGAGCTTAATCAATACCTCAATAAGCTCCTTCGTCAAGATGCTCAAATTTTACGTGATCTGATTGCCAGTAGTGCTGATCAAGCTACTGTTCAAGCTAAGAAGGAAGAGCTTCTTCAAGAAATTTTCAATTATCTTGCTATGACTCTCGGTTTACCACCACGTCAGTTTGATTTTGCCTACCGAGATAAGGATGACAACTATCAATCTGAGAAAAATATCACACCACAAGCATTCTTTGAAAAATATGTGGGTCTCAAACTCAGTGACTATGTGTCAGTTATCAACGCCCCAACAGCTGATAAACCTTACGGAAAATCTTATACTGTTGAGATGTTGGGTAATGTTGTAGGTGCACCAAGTGTTCGTTATATCAACCTCCCAATGGACCGTTTCAAAGAGCTTGCTATTGCACAGATGAAATCTGGAGAAACTGTTTGGTTTGGTTCAGATGTTGGTCAAGTTTCAGACCGTCAAAAAGGTATTCTTGCAACTAATGTTTATGACTTTACAGCTAGCATGGATATTAACTTAACTCAAGATAAGGCAGGACGTTTGGACTACAGTGAATCTCTCATGACTCATGCCATGGTATTGACTGGGGTTGATTTGGATGTCGATGGCAAACCTGTTAAATGGAAGGTTGAAAACTCTTGGGGAGACAAGGTCGGACAAAAAGGTTACTTTGTCGCTTCTGATGCCTGGATGGATGAATACACTTATCAAATCGTTGTCCGTAAAGACTTCCTTACAGCTGAAGAATTAGCAGCCTATGAAGCAGAGCCACAAGTACTTGCTCCTTGGGACCCAATGGGAGCCCTTGCTTCAAAATAAGACAATAAATGAAACCACTGGGAAATGATTCCAGTGGTTTTTCGTAGTTTCTTTAAAATTTATCAGTAAAAAAAGAGTTATCCAATCGGATAACCCTTCTTATTTCTTATTCTTCTGCTGTAGCAGTGTTTGAATTCGAATGCTCAGAGCCGTTAGAGGCCGATGTCGATGGATTTGTTGAAGCATCAGGCCCATACTGTTGACTATCTTGTGAACTTGATGAGTCACTGCTTTGGCTGGCGTCCGAACTTGATGATGAGCTAGATGTTCCTAGTGATCCTGTGTAAACATTTGATGTTGAAGAACCAGTAAGGAAGACATAGCTACCATTGTTATAAACACCACTAGGCATTTCAAAATCTTCAGAACCAGCACCATACATCTGGTTAAGGTAGCTACTTGTTACACCGTAGATTTGTTTAGCGATATCAAGGTCTGAACCATAAAGTGGTGTTTTACGGTTTTTGTAACCTGTCCAAATCGCCATTGCATACTTAGTATTGTAACCAACGAAAGTTTCATCCGGAACCATAAGGTCAGCATAGACACCACTTTCTTTTTGTACTTTATAGTACTCATCGTCACCGTAGTTAGATGTACCAGTCTTACCAGCATTGATTGTACCAGGAACATAAGCTTCAGTTGCTGTACCACCTGTCAATACTTGTTTCAACATACTTGACATCATGTAGGCTGTTTGTGGTGACATGGCTTCGACACCTTTAGAATCAAATGATTTAGTTGAACCATCTTCAAACTTGATTGATTTAATGTAAGAAGGTTTATAGTAAGTACCACCATTTGCAAAGGCTGCATAAGCTGCGGCCATCTTCTCACTTGATGCACCATACTTAGAATCTGATGATGATGTTGAAGATGAGATGGCATTTGAGTAGTACATTTCTGGATACTCGATACCCAAATCCTTCAAGAAGGATTGAGCATATTCCAAACCAGCAGCTTGGAGAGCTTTAACGGCTGTAACGTTACGTGATTGTTGAAGTGCATAAGTCAATGAAATGCTTCCGTAATACTTACGGTCCCAGTTGTAAACTGGTGTTGAAGAACCTGGGAAATTGTAAGGATTATCGTAAACAGTCGTACCAGTGTTTGTATAAACACCTTTTTCAATAGCAGGAGCATAGTCAGTGATTGGTTTCATTGTAGAACCCCAGTCACGGTCTGTTTGAACAGCTTGGTTGGTACCAAGTGCAATGTTTTCGTCTTGGTGACGTGAACCCAATTGGGCAACGACACGACCATTAGTAACATCAATAATAGTAGAAGCAACTTGGAGACTATCGTTTGGATAGTATACGTAGTCGTTAGTATTATAGACGTTCCAGATATATTTTTGAATATCTGGATTAAGGTTAGTGTAGACGTCGAGACCTGCTGAGTAAATATCAGCGTTGGCATCGGTAGATACCTGTTCAATAACTTGTTTGATGTAGTTATCTAAGTATGGCTCATAGCTAGCTTTCTTCGTAAGTGGAAGAAGGCCATCTGATACATCAGTTGCTTTAGCTTGCTCGTACTCTTCTTTAGAAATATTCTTGTCTTCATACATTTCGTCAAGAACAGTGTTACGACGTTCTTTGGCAGCATCTGGATTAGCATAAGGGTCATATTGTGTTGGTGCTTGTGGAATACCAGCAAGAAGAGCTGCTTGGGCAACAGAGAGGTCGCTCAAGTCCTTACCAAAGTAAGATTTAGCTGCAGTCTTCATACCGTAGTAACCATTACCCATATAAACCTTATTAATATAGAAGGTCAAGATTTCTTGTTTAGTGAATTGACGCTCCATTTGGAGTGACAACCAGATTTCTTGTGACTTACGTTTAAGGGTTTGGTCAGAAGTGTTAGTTGAGAAGTAAGCCAACTTAATCAACTGTTGGTCGAGCGTAGACCCCCCTTGGGTGCTGCTACGACGAAGGTTGTTAACAGCTGCCCCCATGATACGGTAGACGTCAATCCCACGGTGAGTGAAGAAACGTTTATCCTCGATAGAGGTGATGGCATTAACTAGAGTTGTTGGAATTTCATCTGTTGATGCACTCTCACGTTTCTCAGCTCCCAAGTCGGCAACAAGACTACCATTAGCGTCGTAAATCTTACTTGAGTTTGTTGATTGCAGTTTGTTCTCGGTAAGTTTAGGAACACTGCTAACATAGTAGGCAAAGAGGCTACCACCAGCGATGACACAGACTACAAAGAAAGTAAGCAGTCCAATAAATCCGTATTTTGCAATACGCCAGCCCAAACTTTGGTCTGAAGCGGCAGAGCGTTTTCCTTTGCCATAGCGAGAAGAATCTGAACGCTTGACCTTGATGTTTTTAGCACGTTTAGTCAAACCGTTAAGTGATTCTTTAAAGTTGCTGAAATTAAATTTAGCCATTATGTGTTACCACCTAATAATTTTTCAATGATTTCTAAGTAAGGAACTTGAGGATAAGCTGCTTCTGCAATTGCATAGCCTCTTTTTTTGATATAATCAAGAGGCATTGATTTCGTCCCTTTATCAATCTGATAAAAAGCGATTAAGTCTTTGGCAGGCAGAAGGTAGGTTTCCTTAAGCGTCGAGAAGTGAAGTAGCACGAAGCAAATCCCATCTTGACTGATGACCTGAGACATGTGCTCAATTTGATGCGCATGAAAGTTTTTCATAGGCATGGATGTCTTTTGTCGTGTCTCTTTGGCTTCAAAATCAATGTAGTATCCTTTGTAAACGCCGGAGTAGTCGGTAGTAGAAGCTTGTCTAAAGTAAGCTTCTACAATCTTTGCCCGTGAGCGTTTGGGATAATCGACTTTGACAATTTGAACAGGGGTAGGTTTTTTATGAATAACGGCTAAACCACGCGACAAATAGTAATCATTAGTCGCGTTAATAGCAGATTCAAAACTCATCCCCCGATTGGCAAAGTCAACTCTATTTGATTTTTTAGGACGTACTTGTGCTATCTTACGAGATATCTGATGGGGATAGTTTACCATTTCTTTCCCTTCTTCTTTATAAGATATGCATAAAGACTACTTCATTATACCATAAAATGAACGAGGAAAACAACAAATGACATCACTACTGGTAACTGGCTATAAGAGCTTTGAACTCGGTATTTTTAAAGACAAGGACCCTAAAGTAACCATTATCAAGAAAGCAATCAAACGTGATTTGAAGCGTTTCTTGGATGATGGTGTGGATTGGATGATTTTTACTGGGAACCTCGGTTTTGAATTTTGGGCACTAGAAGTAGCCAAAGAACTTCAAAAAGACTATCCTTTGAAGTTAGCGACCCTCTTCCCTTTTGAAACGCATGGTCAGAATTGGAATGAAGCGAATCAAACAAAACTAGCGGCCTTTAAGCAGGTTGATTTTGTCAAGTACAGCTTCCCCGCTTACCAATCTCCAGCACAGTTTAAACAATTTAATCAGTTTCTCATTGACAATACAGATCAGGCTTATTTATTTTATGAACCTGAAAATGAAACAAATCTGAAATATTTTTACGGTATGATGTTAGAAGCAAGGGGTTATCCCGTATCTAGACTGACTTTTGATGACCTCAATGAAGTCATGTCGGAATAGGATATAATTGAATTTTAAACTTGCATTTTTATCTTTTTTTCTGTATCATAAAAACATTAGACAGTAAAGTATTAGTAAGTTAGATAAGACAAGTATTGGAGAATAAAAATGGCTAAGATTAATTTAACGCCCAAGAAAATCTACGAACAAGAATTTAAAACAAGCATGCGTGGATACGATAAAAAAGAAGTTGATGAGTTTCTAGACGATGTAATCAAAGATTACGGTGTCTATATTGCTCTAGTTAAGGAATTGCAAGAAGAAAATGCAAAACTGAAAGCTAAGACTTCATCAGCTCCTGCTAGTCGCCCAGCATACGCGAGTGCGACAAGTGAGCCATCACCTGCGAATGCCAATGTTGCTTCGGCTTCAAACTATGATATCTTAAAACGTATCAGTCGTTTGGAGAAAGAGGTCTTTGGAAAACAAATCGTCGAGTAAAACTGGTTTGTGCAATTTTTGGATAATCGCATGGTTGCTAGTCTTCCATGAGGAAAGTCCATGCTAGCACTGGCTGTGATGCCAGTAGTGTTTGTGCTAGGTGAATTAATAAGCCTAGGGACTTGATTTTCAAGTTACGGCGAGTGAACTGGCTAAGTCTTAGGATAGGTTTTAGTAGCTCTGAAAGTGCCACAGTGACGGAGTTTTTAGGGAAACCTAAAAAGTGGAACGCGGTAAACCCCTCAAGCTAGCAACCCAAACTTTGGTAGGGGCATGGGATGGCTGGAAACGAACGGACCATCCTGACTGCTTTGCAGTAGACAGATGATTATCGAAGGAAGTGGTACCTAGTCACTTCTGGAACAAAACATGGCTTATAGAAAATTGCATATAGGTGAGGCTGGGACACATGTCTCAGCCTTCTTTTAGCAAGAATTCTCTCTTTTATATTTAAAGAAAAGAGTGGGAAATAAGCTATCGGTTAAGAAAGTTTGTACGCGTAACAATGAGATAAAAGGATAACAATGAAAGAAACATTTACATTAGTAGCAACTGCAGCAGCAGGTCTTGAGGCTGTGGTTGGACGTGAATTGCGTGAGTTAGGTTATGACACGCAGGTTGAAAATGGTAAGGTGCGTTTCCAAGGTGGTGTTCGTGCAATTGCTGAAACTAACCTTTGGTTGAGGGCAGCAGATCGTATCAAGATTGTAGTGGGTGAATTTCCAGCACGTACCTTTGAGGAACTCTTTCAGGGAGTTTTTGCTTTAGACTGGGAAAATTATCTTCCGCTAGGTGCAAAGTTCCCAATTTCTAAGGCTAAATGTGTTAAATCAAAGCTTCATAATGAGCCATCTGTTCAGGCGATTTCAAAAAAAGCTGTCGTGAAGAAATTGCAGAAGTATTTCCACCGTCCAGAAGGAGTGCCTCTCCAAGAAACAGGAGCGGAATTTAAGATTGAAGTCTCTATTTTGAAGGATAAGGCTACGGTTTTGATTGATACCACAGGTGCTAGTCTCTTTAAGCGTGGCTACCGTACTGATAAAGGTGGAGCACCGATTAAAGAAAATATGGCGGCTGCTATCCTTGAACTTAGTAATTGGTATCCGGATAAACCATTGATTGACCCGACTTGTGGTTCAGGGACCTTCTGTATTGAGGCTGCAATGATTGGCATGAACATTGCACCAGGATTTAATCGTGATTTTGCCTTTGAAGCATGGAATTGGGTGGATAAGGATTTAGTACAGTCGGTACGTGATGAAGCAGATAGCAAGGCAAACTACGATATTGAATTAGATATTATGGGTTGTGATATTGATGGCCGTATGGTTGAAATTGCAAAAGCCAATGCTCGTGAGGCAGGTCTTGAAGATGTTATTAAATTGAAACAAATGCGTTTACAGGACCTGAAAACAGATAAAATCAATGGTGTCATTATTTCAAACCCTCCTTATGGTGAGCGTTTGTTGGATGACAAGGCTGTGGATATCTTGTATAATGAAATGGGTCAAACTTTTGCGCCACTTAAAACTTGGAGCAAGTTTATCTTGACCAGCGATGAACAATTTGAAAGCAAATACGGTATGAAAGCCGATAAAAAACGTAAGCTTTATAACGGAACCCTCCGTGTTGATTTATATCAATATTTTGGAGAGCGTGTTCGCCGTTCTGAGGCTAGAAAGGTAAATTAAACGTGTCAGAAGATAAAACACAAAATGGCTATGAAGGTAGCCAAGAGCTAGATTTCCAAGATGCCAAGGAAATGACGGTCGGTGAGGCTGTCCGAAAAGAAGCCGAGATTAATGCTGGTGTAACAGAAACAGATAGCATTTTGGATAAGTATATCAAGCAACACCGCGAAGAAGTTGCCTCACAAAAATTTTCAAAGAAAATTGAAGCTGACGGCGACACATCACCTTTGGATGCTTTTATTCAAAAGCAACGTCAGGAGTTTGCGGATTCAGGTTTGATTGGTCAATCAATGGCTAATGAGTCAATCAACTCAACAACAGCTACTGAAGAAGTAACACCGGTCACATTTGGTTTTGGTGCTACAGATAACAAGGCTGATGAAACTCAATCTCATATTGACAAGCAGTTGCCAAATGCCCCTGTTGAACCTGAGGTTATTGCAGAACCAGAAAGTCAAAGTTCTGAAGTTATCATTACGTCAACAAATGCTGATCGTTTCATCACGTCAGAAACAGAAAAATTTGACCTTGGTGATGCACTCGCTGATTCATCTACTTCAACTAATCAGCCAGCCTATAACGATGCATTGGTAGATAATATTGATGATAACAATCCTTTGATTGCTAACATTGATGATCCAGAACCACAAAATCCTGCTGTTGCCAATGTTGCCAATATTGACGGTACTGAGCCACAAGCTTCAAAACCTTTGTTGGATGATGCTGCTATTTCAGACACTATTGATTTGGCAGCTATTGCATCAACAGTGGCAGGGGTAACTGGAGCAAAAGCTGATGAAGAAAAGACAACACCAAAAGTGTCTATGGCAGTTAATCGCCCATCTGCAGAAGACAGAATCTCTTCAGAGTCTATTTCACCATCGCATAAGAGTGCCTTTGATGGTGACATTCCAGTTTACCGTCGTAAAGGTGTTGTTATCGGTGCTCTAGCAGTTCTTGCTTTAGCTATTATCGGTGGTAGCTATGCTCTTTATAAAGGAACACATAGCCAATCGGCGAAAACAACAAGCACAGCTTCTTCAGCAGTGACATCATCATCAAGCAAGGATACGTCAGCTGCTGATAATAAGGCCTTTGAAGAAATGTATAAGAATTTCTTCACAGATGACGAGCAAACAAAACTCGCTAATGACCAATTTGGTAAGTTATCAGATTTGGAAAAGCTGCTCAAGAAATTGGAGAAAACCAAGTATTATGATGCAGCTAAGAAAAAATATGATAACTTGAAGAAACAAATTGAAGCTGTACAAAAGATTAACAGTCAGTTTGAGTCAGATGCTCTTGTAGATGGTAACTATAATGCCTCTATTGCTGTTAAATCAGATGCTAACTTTAATAATCTTCCAGAAAGTGTAACAACAACTGGAAATGCGAGTCTCGACAGCACTGTCCAAGAAGCTATTAAGGGTGGTAAGACTCAACTTGAAGAAAAAGCTAAGGCTGCGAGTGCAACGTCTGCAGCGACAGCTTCTGAAAGTGTTAATACTGCTAGTCCTGCTGCACCTTCAGGTGATAACGCATCTGGAGCAGCTTCTAATGGTGATGGTGCGGCCGCATCAAATACTTCTGGAGCGCAAAATGGAGCAGCTAACTCAGCAGGTTCAGCAGGTTCAACTGGTGCGACTGGAGGAACTACTGGTGGCTCAGCTGCAGCTTCAACAGTTGTAACACGCGGAATCACAAATTATAACCCATCAATCCTTCAACGTAATCGCTCACGTGTGCCTTATAATGCAAACGTAGTAGCAGATACAAGTAACCCAGCTTGGACATGGGCTGACGGTGTTCTTGATAAGATCATCAATGACTCACACTCACGTGGTTACTTCTCAGGAGATAACTTCATCCTTGAGCCAGTCAACATCATCAATGGTAATGGTTACTACAACTTGTACCTTCCAGATGGAACTTACCTCTTCAGTATTAACTGTAAGACAGGTTACTATGTTGGTAATGGTTCAGGTCACTCAGATAAACTTGATTACGAATAATAATCTGCGACACTCCTTCGGGAGTGTTTTTTGTTTTATCTTGGTGAAGGCCTAGTTTATAAGGATTTTGTGCTATAATAGAGGGATAAGATAGGGGTGAATACTATGGCAAAATTGATGCCGGGTAGAGTCCGTAATGAGGGTATTGAACTTTTTGAAAAGGATCTCATTACCATTCATCAGGTCTCAGAAACTCAGTTGGATACAACAGTTGACCAACATCATTTAATTTATGCACTCAATGATTCTGAAATCACGTGTGACTGTGATTATTTCGCTCAAAAAGGCTATTGTCCCCATTTGGCAGCGATTGAGTATTATCTAAAAAACGATAAAGAAGGCCAGCGTCTCTTGGCAGAATTGGAAGAGGAACAAGAGTCCTCTCAGGGCCAAGAGCGAGGACACTCTTTTGGTGGTTTATTTTTAGAAGGCCTTTCCCTAAATGAGGATGATACTGTTAGATATAGCTTGATGGTAGAGGGAGAGGAATCTACCTTTGGTTCAGAGATTTGGTGGAGTATACGTTTACGTCGCTTACCAGATGAACGTTCTTATGTTATTCGAGATATTCCTGCCTTTCTCAAACTTGTAGAGGCTGAGGGTTATTATCAGATAGGTAAGAACTATTATGAACCCCTATCGCTTATTCAATTTGACCAGGCTTCACAGGCATTTTTAGACTTCTTAGGACGGATGATTCCAGATGAAGCCAAGATTAATTTAGACTTTATTTTACCGAATAATGCACGTCATCTTTGTCTCCCCTACGGTTTTTTTGAGGAAGGTTTGAGACGGATGCAAGATTTGGATGGCTTTAGGTTTGAATGGGAAGGAACCGAATATCACCGACTTTTGGTTGAGGATTTGACTGCTGATGCCCATCTCTTCTCGTTTGATATTTCTGTCGAGCCTAAGATGATTGAATTGATTGTTGCTGAGAAGAATAGTCAGGCCTTTTTTAATAATCGTATTCTCTTTTATCAAGGTATTTTTTATCGCCTGAATCGAAAACAACAAAAACTTTTGGTTGGTTTACGCTCTCTTCCAATCGGAAGCGATTTGAATAAGCATGTCAGCTTTAATCTTGATGAACAAGTTATCTTGGCTGCTAGTCTTTTTGATTTTAGGACTATGGGACCAGTTAAAGCTCCTAAAGCATTTAATATCAAGGATTTCACACCGAGATTTCACTTTGATCTGAAAGGTGACAGTGAGGTTATACTTACATTAGCCTTTGATTTTGATGGTTTCCTAGTCCATAATCGACAAGAGTTGAGTCATTTAGGATTTACGAGTAACTATCGTCATGAGCAGGCTGTTTTCCGTTTGATGGCTAAGCATGAATTCACCCCTGATTTTCAGTCATCTAAACGATTAAGTAGCAGTCAAGAGCTCTATGATTTCTTTACGAATACTCTAGCAGAATTTGAAAATACAGGGACGGTTCTGATTGGGCAGGAGTTGCGTGACTTACGGGTTGAACAGAGTCCACAGGTTCAGGTAGAGCGTCAGGGGAATTTATTAGATATTTCCTTTGATTTTTCAAGTCTTGACGATGAAGATGTGGATCATGCTTTAGCAGCTTTGATGGAAAGTTCGCCCTATTTTATCAATCGTAGTGGTCAGTTGATTGTTTTTGACGAAGCGACGCATCGTATTAGTGAGAGTCTCAAAACTCTAAGAGCTCGATATTCAGGGCAAGGTCACCTAGAACTAAATCAATTGACTGCCTATCAATTAATGGAGGCTCTTTCAGAAAGTGATTCTGTTCGTTTTTCAAAAGATTTCCAACTCTTAACGCAACATTTGAGTAAACCAGAGACCTTTGATTTGCCAACTTATAAGGTAGAAGCTGACCTTCGTCCCTACCAGGAAAAGGGTGTTCAGTGGCTATCTATGTTGCATCACTATGGTTTTGGCGGTATCTTGGCCGATGATATGGGGTTGGGGAAAACCTTGCAGACCATTGCCTATCTCTCTGCACATTTAGAAGAAGAGCAGCGAGTCTTGGTTTTGTCACCATCAAGCCTGATTTACAATTGGCAGGATGAGTTTAAAAAGTTCGCTCCTCAGTTAGATGTAGCGGTTTCTTATGGACTCAAGCCAAGACGTGATGACATCATTACTGAAGACCACCAGATTATTATTACAAGCTATGCTTCCTTCCGTCAGGATTTTGATGCCTACAAGGCTGGTAAATATGACTATCTCATTCTCGATGAGGCTCAGGTCATGAAGAATACACAGACAAAGATTGCCCAATATCTACGTGATTTTTCTGTTCCACATTGCTTAGCACTATCTGGAACGCCTATTGAAAATCATTTGTTGGAGATTTGGTCTATTTTCCAAATTATTCTACCAGGACTTTTACCGGCTAAGAAAACTTTCCTTAAGTTAACACCAAAGGAAGTGGCTAGGTATATTTCTCCCTTTATTCTAAGACGTAGGAAAGAAGAGGTCCTTCCTGATTTACCAGATTTGATTGAAATCACTCACCAAAGTGAATTGTCAGATGCTCAAAAGGCTATCTATTTAGCGCAATTGCAACAGATGCAGCAAGGTTTAATTTCTGCAAGTGATCAGGAAATCAACCGTCGTAAGGTGGAAATTTTGTCAGGAATTACCCGCTTACGACAAATCTGTGATACCCCAGCTCTTTTTATGGACTATGCTGGAGATAGCGGAAAATTAGATAGCCTAAGAGAGTTGCTTAGTCAAATTAAGGAATCAGACCACCGTGTTCTTATCTTTTCACAATTTCGTGGGATGTTAGATATTACAGAGAGGCTCTTACAAGAATTAGGTATTTCCTCTTATAAGCTAACAGGGTCAACGCCATCTGATAGTCGTCAAGAGATGACCAGAGCCTTCAATCAAGGAAGCCGAGATGCCTTTTTGATTTCTCTAAAAGCAGGAGGAGTGGGACTGAATCTAACTGGTGCTGATACGGTTATTCTGATTGACCTTTGGTGGAATCCAGCGGTAGAAATGCAGGCTATTAGTCGTGCGCATCGTATAGGTCAGGAACAAAATGTCGAAGTTTACCGTTTGATTACAAGAGGGACTATTGAAGAGAAAATTATTGAGCTTCAAGAAGGCAAGAAGAACCTTGTAACAACTGTCTTGGATGGCAATGAAAGCCGTGCCAGCATGACCGTTGAGGATATTAAAGAAATTCTTGGTATTGTAATATCTTAATTTGTTATATTTGATATTGAAATACTAAGATGTGAAAATGCTACTAGGCAAATCTTTTGAATTAGGCTATAATAGAATACTGCAAGACGTATCTTCACATTCCCGATTGTTTATATTAAGATACGCATCATCTCGAAAACGAAAGGAAGTCTTTTATGCATCGCCAAAGACGACAATTTCCGCTGATTCCAGACGGGGAATCTTGCTTGCAAGAACCGGTCTCTATGCGCCTATATGAAAATGAAGATTTAATCACAAATATCCGTGGCCCTTACCAAGATAAGGACTACAATGATTTGTTGCCGAACTATGATTTCTTGTCAGCTAAGCCTAGCAATCGTAAGCAGGCTTCAAAACGAGTGGAGACACAAGAAGCTGGCATGACTTATGCAGAGGAAGCCCGTGAAAAGGCTAAGCGTGATGTCCGTGAGAAACGCCAAAAATTCCTCCGCCAAGAAGTTCAACAAACCAAACATACTAATAGCCGTCAACTAACTGCTAAGCCTAAGGTAGAAGCTAAGCCAAGCTTTGAGGCTACTGTTGAGCCAGCTGCTGTAACAACGGATAAAGGGCCAGTGACAGCATCTATCTTGGGAGCTCCTGTAAGTGCTATCAAGCGAACTTTAGCACCTAACGGGAAACACTCAAAAATCCATCACTTGGCAAATCGTCTGCAACAGGATTCTTACATCTTGGCAGAAGTGGCTCCAACCTATCAACAGCCTAGTAACCCATCTCGTAAGAACGTCAAGAAAAATAGCTATGACTTCTTGAAACGTAGCCAGGTTTATAATTACCCAGAACGTCAAACTTACCGTGAACACCGAGTTGCTCAAGAATTAAATTTGACGCATTTAGAAGACGCAAACTAATCGCAGTGCGATTGTAAGGAGAAACTATGTCAAAAACTTATCATTTTATTGGAATTAAAGGATCTGGTATGTCAGCTTTGGCTTTGATGCTCCACCAAATGGGACACAAGGTTCAAGGTTCAGATGTGGAAAAATATTACTTCACTCAACGTGGTCTTGAGCAAGCAGGTATTCCTATCCTTCCTTTCGATGAAAAAAACATCACAGAAGATGTTGAATTGATTGCTGGAAATGCCTTTCGTGAAGACAACAACGTTGAAGTTGCTTATGCGATTAAAAATGGCTACAGCTTTAAGCGTTATCACGAGTTCTTGGGTCACTTCATGGATCAATTCACTAGCTTTGGTGTGGCAGGTGCACATGGTAAGACTTCTACAACAGGTCTCTTGTCACATGTTATGAAAAATATCACAGACACGTCATACCTTATCGGTGACGGAACTGGTCGAGGTTCTGCTAATGCACAATACTTTGTCTTTGAGTCTGATGAATATGAACGTCATTTCATGCCATACCACCCAGCATACTCAATCATCACTAACATTGACTTTGACCATCCTGATTACTTTACAAGTATCGATGATGTGTTCTCTGCCTTTGATGATTATGCTAAGCAAGTGCAAAAAGGACTCTTTGTTTACGGTGAGGATCCACACCTTCGTAAGATTACAGCCAATGCGCCAATCTATTACTACGGTTTCGAAGAAAATGATGACTTTATGGCAACAGACATTGTTCGTACAACGACAGGGTCTAATTTCAAGGTAAAACACGATGGACAAATTCTTGGAGAATTCCATGTGCCAGCCTATGGTCGTCACAATATCTTGAATGCAACTGCGGTTATTGGGACCCTCTATGTAGCTGGTTTCGACATGGATTTGGTTGCAGAACACCTTAAAACTTTCTCAGGTGTTAAACGTCGTTTCACAGAAAAAATTATCAGTGGTACTGTTGTCATCGATGACTTTGCTCACCATCCAACTGAAATTATTGCAACGCTTGATGCAGCACGCCAAAAGTACCCATCTAAAGAGATTGTTGCTATTTTCCAACCACATACCTTCACACGTACCATTGCTCTTCTTGATGAATTTGCTGAAGCTTTGAACGAAGCAGATGCTGTTTATTTGGCGCAAATTTATGGTTCAGCGCGTGAAGTTGACCATGGTGATGTTAAGGTTGAAGATCTTGCTGCTAAGATCAATAAACCTGCCAAAGTGGTTACAGTTGAAAATGTCTCACCTCTCCTTGACCATGACAATGCTGTTTATGTCTTTATGGGAGCTGGGGACATCCAACTTTACGAACGCTCGTTTGAAGAGCTCCTAGCAAGCTTGCAAACACACATGTAATATATTAAGGGCTGTAGCGATTTCGCTCAGCTCTTTCTCTTAATAGAAAGGAATTTAATATGCTTATTCGACATGCCCGAGAGGATGATTGGGCTGATGTTGTCCGTATCGAACAAGATAATTTTTCACCTGAAGAGGCTGCAACTCCAGAGGCTATTGCGGAGCGTTTAAAGACGATTTGTGATACCTTTCTAATTGCTGAAATTGATGGCGTTGTAGCTGGCTACATTGAAGGGCCTGTGATTGCGGAACGTTATCTTACAGATGACTTGTTCCATAAGGTGGTTCCTAATACTAGTCAAGGGGGCTTTATTGCAGTTACTAGTTTGTCTATCTCCAAAGATTTTAAAGGGCAAGGGATTGGGACAGCCTTGATTGCAGCGCTTAAGGATTTGGCTATCGCCCAAAAACGCCAAGGTATTAGTTTGACTTGCCATGATTACCTGATTGCCTATTATGAGATGAATGGTTTCACTGATGAAGGAGAATCAGAATCAAATCATGGCGGTAGCACTTGGTATAATATGGTTTGGGAGAATCCAGAAACCCATTGAATTCAGTGTTACGTTACTGTGACAAAGGACCAATTGATTTGCATTAACTGACTTTTTAAGATATAATGGCGTTTGTTACTATAGAGGAGGTATGCCTTGACGGACAAGTTTAATGAACACTCGGAATCTGCTGAAGATAGCCTAAGCTTTAAAGATCAGATTCTTCGAGATTTACAAGAAGCAACACGGCTCCGTTCTCTTCGCGAGGAGGAGCATAATAAAAGTGCAACTATGCCCGAGACACCACGTTCAACGTCAGCTGAGAGCGCTACAACACATAGTACCTCAGCGTCCAATAAAGTAAGTAACCAAGATTTTAGTTCACATTCTGTTTCTCACAGTGCTTTCGCTAAATCTATGACTTCTGAGACGGCTCAAGATTCTCAACAAGATAGTCTTGGCTTGTTTTCTGTTTCTCAAGCTGAGTCTTTAGTGTCTGATGCTCATTCAAATGAAGCGTCTATTTCTAAAGAACCTATTGAGGAGGAGAAAAAGGTAAATATTCCTCAGGAGACTGAAACGTCGAAACGCCGTTTTAAACGTCCGGTTTGGGAAACTAGCCTTAACGAAGCATCTGAAGAGGAGTATATTCCTGCAGATGTTGCCAAGGAGCTCATTGAAGCTAAGTCTAACGAAGCTATTTATACAGACCCTAAAGAATTGGAGGCCAAATTGACCTCAGAACGTCAAAAAGAAGCATTCTTGCAGGAACATCATGCAACAAGTGACCAAGCGTCGCAAGAAAAGGTTCAATCAGAGCTAGTGGCTGATGGTAATGAGGATGATGAGAGTATTTCTCTAGAACCCTCTGGAAAACCTAAGAAAAAGAAAGGTAAGAAAGTGAAGAAGAAAAAGTCTTCGCCAAAAGATGTTAAACAGGCTGATATTGTCGACGAAGAGCCGATTTCACGTTCTAACCGAAATCACAAACGCAATAAAAATAACCGTCGTGCTGGTAAAATTGCAAGAAATATTATTATCTTCTTGCTACTTATCTTGTCAGTAGCTGCATTCTTTGGTTATCGTTATGTTAGTGATGCTGTTGGCGCAAAAGATGTTAATTCAACTAAGTTTGTTAGTGTTGAAATTCCTGAAAATTCAGGTAGCAGTTATATTGGTCAACTATTGGAATCAGCTGGTGTCATTAAGTCTGGTAAGGTCTTTAATTACTATACCAAGTTTAAAAACATCTCAAATCTGAAAAGTGGTTATTACAACCTTCAGGCTAGCATGACTATGGATGAAATTATTGAGGCACTTCAGAAAAAAGGAAGTGATAAACCTCAGGAGCCATCTCTTGGTACGGTCTTGGTCAAAGAAGGATACACCATTGATCAAATTGCTAAGGCAGTTGAAGTTAATTCCTCAGCGAAAAAAGGCAAAAAAACATCAACTGGACTTAAGGCAAAAGATTTCTTGAAGCTGATGAAGGATGATGCTTTCATTACTAAGATGAAAGCGAAGTACCCAACCTTGTTGGCCAACCTTCCGAATTCTACGGATGCTAAGTATGTCCTAGAGGGCTATCTGTTCCCAGCGACTTATAACATTCATGATGATACGACGGTGGAATCTTTGGCAGAGGAAATGTTGTCTACGATGGATACCTACCTATCACCTTACTATGCGACGATTTCATCTAGCGGACACAATGTTAATGAGATTTTGACCCTAGCTTCTCTTGTGGAAAAAGAAGGAGCTACAGATGACGACCGTAAAAATATTGCGAGCGTCTTCTATAATCGTCTTAACTCAGACATGGCTCTACAAAGTAATATTGCAGTTCTTTATGCTCTTGGAAAACTTGGTCAGGAAACGACCTTGAAAGAAGATGCAACTATTGACACAAACATTGACTCCCCTTATAATGATTATGTTCATAAGGGGTTGATGCCAGGTCCTGTGGACAGCCCTAGTCTGTCTGCAATTGAAGCGGTTATCAATCCATCATCTACCAAGTACATGTACTTTGTTGCAGATGTAACCACTGGTAATGTCTATTTTGCTGAAAGCTATGAAGAGCATCAGCATAACGTTGAAACTTACATTAATAGCAAACTAAAAGATAAATAGTCTGATTGGCTCATTAAAATCAAGCAAACAAAGAGTGATTTTGAAAATAAAGCCAAGGGCTCAAAAAATAGGAAAGAGAAAAAAATGGCAGAAAAAACATATGTAATGACACAAGCGGAGAAAGAACAACTTGAAGCGGAATTGGAGGAGTACAAACTCGTCCGTCGTCCAGAAGTTGTAGAACGTATTAAGATTGCTCGTTCTTATGGTGACCTTTCAGAAAACTCTGAGTATGAAGCAGCCAAAGACGAACAAGCCTTTGTTGAAGGACAAATTCAGATTCTTGAAACAAAAATTCGTTATGCAGAAATCGTTGATAGTGATGCTGTTGCTAATGACGAAGTTGCAATTGGTAAAACTGTTGTTGTTCAAGAAGTTGGTACAAACGACAAAGATACTTACCATATCGTTGGTGCCGCCGGTGCTGATATCTTCTCAGGTAAGATTTCAAATGAAAGTCCGATTGCTCAAGCCTTGATTGGTAAGAAAGTTGGCGAAAAAGTCGCTATCGAATCACCAGCAGGTAGCTACTCTGTGGAAATCCTTAGTGTAGAAAAAACAGCCTAAGTGACTGTTGGAATTAAGGTGTTCAATATTTGAAACTAGTGGGAGTGAGACAAAACAGTTGTTCTGTCGCACTCCTTTTTTGCTTGTTGGCGCTATTAGGAATTAGGTTAGTCTGAATTAGTCTATAAGAAAAGCACTTTTGGAAAATTCCAAGAGTGCTTTGTAGCTTATTTACGATTTTGCTTACCGGCGTTACGGTTTTTCTTTGGTTTGCTCGCAATTGCTTGAGTATTTTTTGGTGTCACATCTTTACGCTTGCTTGGTGTTGTACGAGGTGCTTTTGGAGGGTTCTTTTTGAACTCTTCAGCAACTTTTTCTTTCAAGCGAGGTTTGATGATGTAGTTGGTAATCAACTGTTGGATAATAGAGAAGATACCACCAACGAACCAGTAGAGGATTACGGCTGCAGGTGAGCTAATACCAAAGAAGATCATCATGATTGGCATACTGTACATCGTCGCTGCCATTTGTTTACGTTGTTCTTCAGGAACTTGTTGAATAGACAACCAAGATTGGAAGTAGTAAAGCGCTGCGATGATGATAATCAATGGGAAGTCACGGTGACCAAGGTTAAACCAGAGGAAGTTATCCTTGAGTACACCAGGAGTGTAACGTGCTGCATAGTAGAGTGCTGAGAAGAATGGGAACTGAATCAATAGGGGAAGACAGCCGACACCGCCCATCAAGCTTAGACCGTTTTCACGCTGAGCTTGCATGAGTTCAGACTGGGCAGCCATTTTTTCTTCTTGAGTTTCAGCGTTGCGCAAACGTTCGTTAATTGGTTCTAAGATAGGCGCAAGGTATTCACGTTTTGCTGCTTGGTAGGCTGCGCTACGAGATTGATGAAGACCAAGTGGCAAGATAATCAAACGAACAATGATGGTTACGAAGATAATGCCAAGACCAAATCCCAGATTTAAATTATGTGCGAAGTAGGTGATGACGTGGCTCATAGGGCGACCAAGTAGGTTCCAAACCCAACCAGTAGGATTACCAGACTTATCAAGGCTCACACATCCTGATAGAAAGAGAAGCATGCTGGCAGCAAGCCCCATCAGGGCTAGACGTTTTTGATTTTTATTCACAATATCATTCCTTTTGTTTTTTAGTTATACTTGTCTATTTTACCTTTTTTTAAGGGAGAGAACAAGTTAAAAACGGAACTCCGACCTTAATTAGCCATGCGAAAATCGCTGTAATTAGGGAAGTTAGCCATGGTCACATCGACATAGGTTACTTTAGACCATTTTGAAGGTCCCTTTCGAACTTCTTGAATAAATTTAGCTAACTTAGAAGGGTTATCTGACTGAGCTAGAATTTCAACAGTGCCGTCGTCATTATTCCAAACCCGACCGCATATATCTCCAATATCTAGTGCTAGAGCATAGGTTGAATAACGAAAACCAACACCTTGGACTTTTCCTGAGACTAATAATCGTACTTTTTGCATGGTCCATGACCTCCTTTTGAAAGCTCTTTCTTTTAGTATAATCCTTGCTATAAAGTCGGTCAAGTCCAAGATTTATCAGGGGATTTCTGCTATAATGAGTGTATGGAAATCATTCAATCAAAGCAAAATGCTAGCATTAAGTCTGCTAGAAAATTATTGCAGCGTAAGCACCGTAAAACTAGCTATCTTTTAGAAGGATGGCATCTTTTTGAGGAAGCAAAGGCAAGCGGTGCCGAGATTCTTCAAGTTTTCGTACTTGAGGAAATGGCTGATCGTGTGGCTAATATATCTAAGGTTAAGTTGGTTAGTCCAGAGGTGCTTAAGGAACTCTGTGAAACTCAGACACCTCAAGGGATTGTGGTAGAAGTTGCTAAACAATCTCAAGCCTTGCCAAAGTCTTTCTCAGGGAAGTATCTGCTCTTGGAGGATGTTCAGGACCCTGGTAATGTAGGAACAATGATTCGAACAGCAGATGCCGCAGGTTATGACGGAGTCTTTTTGTCAGACAAATCAGCTGATATTTATAATCAGAAGACCTTGCGTTCTATGCAGGGAAGTCATTTCCACCTTCCAATCTATCGTGGACCAATTCTTGACATGGTTGAGGCTTGCAGAAAACAAGGTATCCCCGTCTTGGCAACGACTCTTTCCGATGTTTCCGTTGACTATAAAGCAGTTAATACAGATGGCAATTTTGCCCTAGTGATGGGAAATGAGGGGCAGGGAATTAGTCAGGATATGGCTGAGTCTGCTGATCAACTCGTACATATTAGCATGCCAGGTCAGGCGGAGAGTCTGAATGTTGCTGTTGCAGCAGGAATTCTCATGTTTAGTCTCTAGGTCTCAAGGATGATTTTAGGAGAAAACAACTGACTTTTAAAGTAATTTTAAGTACTAGTGGTATAATGAAGAAGCATTAGAAACATTAATGAGGTATTATTATGAAACGACCAGAAGATGATAAAGAATTCATGGAAGTTGTGGGACATTTGATTTCTCATCCACGTTTTCAAAAATTGGATGGGATTGTACAACACCATCATTCGACACGTTTAGAACACTCGGTTAATGTTAGTTACACCAGCTATAAGATTGCTAAAAAATTTGGCTGGGATGCCAAGAGCACAGCTCGAGGTGGTCTCTTACATGACTTTTTCTATTATGATTGGCGAGTGACTAAATTTAACAAGAGTCATGCTTGGGTACACCCACGTATTGCTGTTCGTAATGCCAGAAAGCTTGTTAATCTGAATAAAAAAGAAGAGGATATTATCCTCAAGCATATGTGGGGAGCAACGATTGCGCCGCCGAAGTATAAGGAATCTTATATTGTTACTATGGTGGATAAGTATTGGGCGGTTAAAGAAGCAGCGACACCCTTACGAAACCGAATCAAAAATCGTAAGTTTTTCCGTCGCAAGACTCTACAAAGCCACCACCAATAATTCATTATTTTTAGGAGATAACTATGGAATCAAATGCAATTTATACAACTAGTGATGCGGGCTTGAACCGCTTTTTCGGAAAGATTTATGGTCTTGTCGGTATGGGAGTGGGACTTTCAGCAGTCATCTCTTATCTGATGCTCTTCCCTCTTTCGCATCTTTTTGTCAACATTCTCATGAATTATTCTTGGGTTTACATGGCGGCACTCTTTTTAGAGTTTGGTTTGGTCTTTTTGGCTAGCGGTGCTGCAAGAAGGAATACACCTGCGGCTCTACCTTTATTTTTGGTTTATTCTGCTCTGAATGGATTTACACTTAGCTTTATCATCGTACAATATACGCAAGCCATTGTTTTCCAAGCTTTCCTTAGCACTGCCATTGTTTTCTTTATCATGGCACTTATCGGAGTTACCATTAAGCGAGATCTATCAGGCATGGCCAAGTTCCTTATGGCAGCCTTGATTGGGATTATTGTGGCTAGCTTGATTAATATTTTCTTTGCAAGTAGCATGATGAGTTTTGTGATTAGTATTGTATCAATTCTTATTTTCTCAGGTTTAATTGCCTACGATAACCAGATGATTAAGAAGGTTTATTATGGTACCAATGGTCAGGTCACAGATGGATGGGCAGTTTCTATGGCACTTAGTCTTTACTTGGATTTCATTAACTTATTCTTGAATATCTTGCGTCTCTTTGCTAGACGTAATTAGTAAAAAAAATCAGCCAGATGGCTGATTTTTTTACTGTCTAATAGTTTTTTGTGAGTGTTCCTTGCTGACCTGTGTAAGCGTAGAAGAGTGGATAGTAATCCCATTTTCCGACATAGCTATCTTTATCTGGGAAAGCCCACTTGTCGTCTTTTTTGGTAAGCTCGACTGAGTAATTATCAAAGATATTTGTCCCTTCAGTCTTTGGTGCTGATGGGTTTACTTCTTTGATTGAATTCGGTAGGTAAGTTTCCATGTAGAATTGTCTTGTCAGTTGGTCGACATTTCCAGCGTTAGCACCATTGCTTTGTAGGTAGTTTTTAAGTTCGTCTGTGAGATTGGGGTGATTAGCACCATAGGCGTCGTCTGCAGCTTTCATACTGATAGTTGACATGCTGACATTGAATTCTGCCTTATCTTTAGCGACGATAATGTTGTCAACAGTGTAGCTGCCGCGTTCACGGTTAGCTGTTTGAACCCAACCAAAAACTTTTGGAACTTCATCACCGGTTGGTTTGATGTTATCAGTTGCATCATAGCTGTATTGAAGGCTATCTGAGAAATATTGGTTAAGTTCGCCCTTAGCTTTGTCCAAGTCGTTAGAAACAAATTTGCTGTAGTCTTTGCTTTCGCCACCTAGAAGAACTGCGTTGAAATAAGCATCAACAGCCTTTTTAACATTGGTAGTTGTTTTACCATCGAAATCTTTTAGGTTAGTAGAAACAGTTTGTCCTTCTGTCTTCTCATCCTTTGATTCAAAATAGAGTTTATAGCTTTCGTCGTTGTTAACTTCGAAAAAGAGTGAGACAGTTTTGTAGTCGTCAGCTTCAAGCTTTCCAAAGTCATCTGTAGCATCCTCTACGTTCTTATTTTTGTTAAAGAGAGTAGGGAGGTCACTTTTGTCGAGCTTGCTTGCTGTGACTTTTTTACCATCTTTATCTTTGAGGTAGAATTGTTTAGCAGATGTTTTGAGCTCATTTTCCATATCTTCCGAAGTATTCTCGAGTTTGAATGAGACTTCGACTAGGGTTTGGTCATCCTTGAGCTTGAGGTCGCTTCCTGACATATAGACAATTTCGTTAACAGAAAGCTTGGCATCAAGTTTTGGCTTGGCACATGCTGAGAGCGTTAAGATGGCTGCTAGAGCAAGAGCCCCAGAGTAAAGATATTTTTTCATAAATAATCCCCCGTTATTTTATTTAGGTTATAGGTCTATTGTATCATGAAATATGCTTTGAGATTATTAGAAAATTGGGTTTCAAGCCTTTTCTTATGCTATAATAGGATTACTATTGTAAAAAAATGGAGAATAAAATGACAAAAACACCTTTTATTGCAGCTGATAAACTTGAACAAATCACTGCAGAATTTCCCACACCTTTCCATCTTTACGATGAAAAAGGTATTCGTGAAACAGCACGTGCAGTTAATGCAGCTTTTTCGTGGAATCCAGGTTTTAAAGAATTCTTTGCTGTAAAGGCCACACCTAATCCAGCAATCCTCAAAATTTTGAAAGAAGAAGGGTGTGGTGTCGATTGTGCGACCGATACAGAGCTTGTCATGAGTAAGAAAATTGGTTTTGATAGTAGCGCCATTAGCTTTACGTCTAATGATACACGTGCAGAAGAGTTTGTTTACGCTCGTGATATTAATGCGACAATTAACCTTGATGCTTACGAAGATATCTTTTTCTTGCAAGAGGCTGCAGGACTTCCTGAAACCCTTTCTTTGCGCTTTAACCCAGGGGGCGTCTTCTCTCTCGGTACTGATATCATGGATCATCCTGAAGAATCAAAATTTGGGATGACTAAGGAACAGCTCTTCAAAGGCTATGCTTACCTTAAAGAAAAAGGAGTGAAATCATTCGGCTTGCATGCTTTCTTAGCATCAAATACAGTAACGAATGAGTATTACCCAACCTTGGCTGCTCAACTGTTTGAATTGGCGGTAGAAATCAAGAATGAACTTGGAGTTAGTCTTGACTTTATCAATTTATCAGGTGGTGTTGGGGTAGACTACACACCGGCTAATAAGCAAAATGACATTGCTGTTATCGGTGAAGGGGTTCATGCTAAATTTGATGAGATCCTTGTTCCGAATGATCTTGGACATATCAGTATTTACACTGAACTTGGACGTTTCATGACAGCACCTCATGGCCTTGTTGTTACTAAGGTTCTTCATATTAAGGATACTTATCGTCGTTACGTTGGTGTAGATGCTTCTGCGGTTAACTTGCTTCGTCCAGCTATGTACGATGCCTACCACCACATCACGAATATGACTAATCCAGATGGTGGCATTCAAGTAGTTGATGTGACAGGTTCTCTTTGTGAAAATAATGATAAGTTTGCTAAGAACCGTGAATTGCCAGAAGCTCGTATTGGAGATACCTTGGTTATCCACGACACAGGTGCACATGGTTTCTCAATGGGTTACAACTATAATGGACGTCTTCGTTCTGCAGAAATTCTCTACCAAGAAGATGGAACGGCTCGTATGATCCGCCGTGCAGAGACGATGAATGATTACTTTGCTACTCTTGATGGTTTTGATTTTGACATTTAACAAAAAATAAGCTAGGCCTTAAAGGCCCTAGCTTATTTTACTTTAATGATGACAGCTTCAAGAATGATATCGGCTAACTCCTCAGGGGATTCGATACAGCCTTCTTTGAGCCATAATGTTAAAATGGTAACAATGGTGCTAACATAAACTTCCAATGAATATTTGGCAGGGATATGATAGCTTTGTTCCATGAGCTCTGTAACATTTTCAATATCAGAGTTAAGGATAGTCTCGATAATGAATTCACGAATCATCTCATTGATGTTTGGAATGTGTGTCATTAAGGTGAGACAGAGTTTTTGATTTTCCTTAAGATATCCTAGCATTTCAGTAACAACACCCTCTTGGTAGGTCATGTCTTCCTGAAGAATACTTGAAACTTTATCTAAAATCTTTGAGAAGGTTGTTTCAACCAAATCTTCTTTATTTGAATAGTAGTAGTAGAAAGTTGGTCTGCTGAGATTTGCCTTCTTGATGATGTCTGTGATGCTGATTTGTTCGAGTGAACTCTCTTCTAAGAGTTCAATAAATGCGTTGACAATTTTTCGTTCGGAAATAGTTGCTTCCTTGAGCATAAATAAACCCCTTTATATAAACATAATAATAATTCCACAACTTATATAATAACCTATTTTTTTTCTAGAAATCTTACAAGTCCTTTACAGTTGTAAGTGGAAAATACTGAAACTCTCATTTTGTCGATATTTTAAACGAAAAAACTTTTTTTCTATACGTTTTTAAGAACCAACGTCTTATTTGTCAGTAGGGTCCATTTTTGCTATAATATAAGGTAAATCAACGTTATAGGAGAATTAAATTTATGAACACCGTCCTTTGGATTATTCTTGTTTTTGTAGCCCTTTTGGGTGGTTTTTATGGAGGCGCATACTTTGCCCGCAAACAAATGGAGAAAGAATTGGCTGAAAATCCTCGTTTGAATGTGGACGCTGTTCGTACCATGATGTCGGCTGCGGGTCAAAAGCCAAATGAAGCAAAAGTGCGTCAAACATATAACCAAATTATCAAACAACAAAAACAAGCACTTGCAGATAGCAAGAAAAAGAAAAAATAATGGTGGGGAGCTGGGACGTGAATCTCAGCTTTTTACATGTAACCTAGGGGATAAGGAGGCAAGATGGATAATCGACCTATAGGATTTTTAGATTCTGGTGTCGGAGGACTGACGGTGGTACGTGAACTTAAACGTCAGTTGCCTCACGAGTCTATTGTTTATATTGGTGACTCTGCTAGGGCGCCGTATGGTCCTAGACCAGCAGAACAAATCAGAGAGTATACCTGGCAGTTGGTTAAATTCCTTCTGACCAAAGATGTAAAAATGATCGTTATTGCTTGTAATACGGCAACAGCAGTAGTTTGGGAGGAAATCAAAGGAGCCTTGGATATCCCAGTTCTAGGTGTGGTTTTGCCTGGTTCTAGTGCTGCCATTAAGTCTAGTCAATCGGGTCATATTGGCGTCATTGGGACTCCTATGACGATTTCCTCTAACATCTATGAACAAAAAATTAAGCATCTGGCACCACAAATGAATGTCTTGAGTTTATCTTGTCCTCGCTTTGCCCCTATTGTTGAATCCAATGAAATTAACTCAAGTGTGGCTAAAAAGATTGTTTATGAGAGCATGGCACCTTTAGTCGGTAAGGTAGATACCTTGGTTTTAGGTTGCACCCATTACCCACTTTTACGTCCTATCATCCAGAATGTTATGGGGCCAAGTGTCAAGCTAATTGATAGCGGAGCTGAAACAGTTCGTGATGTTTCCGTTTTGCTCAATTATTTTGAAATTAATCGTAGCCGTGAAGTCGAAGACAAGACGGAAGAATATTACACCACAGCTAGTGTGCTTGGTTTTAAAGAAATCGCAGAACAATGGCTGGGTGAAGAAGTTGCTGTCCAACATGTCGATTTGGACAAGGAGTTAGAAAATGACTAAATCAATTTTAGAATATAAAGACGAACAAGACTGGTATTTGGCTAGTTTTGGAAGCTACAATCACTTGACTTGTTTTGGTGGTGATGAGGCCTATGAACAATTTGTTGACCTTTTCCAAGCCTTGACTAACGTTTTGGCTGTTAGTGGTTTCCAGTTACATATTGCTAAACATTCTTCAGACCTTCGCTTGGTATCCTTTATTTTGGATTGCTTGAAAGAGCAAACTGGTCGTGACCTAGCTGTTACGCAACATCAAGGGGCCTTGGTAGTTAGTGAAGGGGATAAGCTTGTCTATGTTCATGTGCCAAGAGAAGGTGTCACCTTGAGTGATTTCTTTGGTTCTGATAACAAATCAGATTTTGGTGATGTCCTATTGATTGCGACACGCAATGAAGGAAAAACTAAGGAATTTCGTAAACTATTTGGAAAACTAGGCATTAAGGTAGAGAATCTTAATGATTATCCAGACCTTCCTGAAGTTGCTGAAACAGGTATGACCTTTGAGGAAAATGCACGCTTGAAGGCGGAAACCATTTCTGACTTAACTGGTAAAATGGTCCTCTCAGATGACTCTGGTTTGCAGGTAGATGTTCTTGGAGGTTTACCAGGCGTTTGGTCTGCACGCTTTGCAGGCCCTGATGCCACAGATGCTGAAAATAATGCTAAATTATTGCATGAGCTCGCTATGGTGCTTGATGATAGCAAACGTACGGCGAACTTCCATACAACCCTAGTTGTTGCAGCACCTGGACGTGATAGTTTGGTTGTTGATGCCGACTGGAAGGGTTATATTGGCCGAGAACCTAAAGGTGACAATGGTTTTGGTTATGATCCTCTCTTTTTAGTTGGTAATACGGGTAAAACAGCAGCAGAGCTTTCTGCAGAAGAGAAAAATGAACAATCTCACCGTGGACAAGCTGTTAAGAAACTTATGGAGGTCTTCCCAGCATGGCAGAACAAACAATAATCGTAATGAGTGACTCCCATGGGGATCGTGATATTGTAGCAGATATAAAAAAACGTTATCAAGGAAAGGTGGATGCCATTTTCCACAACGGAGATTCGGAGTTAGAATCAAGTGATCCTATTTGGAAAGGTATCTATGTAGTTCGAGGAAACTGTGATTATGATTCAGGTTATCCAGAACGTTTGGTCGTTAAACTTGGAGATGTGATTATTGCACAAACACATGGTCATCTCTATGGCATTAATTTTACCTGGGACAAGTTAGATCTTTGGGCGCAACAAGAGGATGCTGATATTTGTCTTTATGGCCACTTGCATGCGGCAACAGCTTGGCGAAATGGTAAGACAGTGTTTATCAATCCAGGTTCTGTTTTACAGCCACGTGGACCTATCCATGAGAAACTTTATGCAAAGGTGATTATAAATGATGCAAAAATTCGTGTGGAATATTACACACGTGACCATGAACTTTATTCAGAACTTACACAGGAATTTGAACGATGATTGCTAAAGAATTTGAAGATTTTTTGTTGGCTCGTTTAGATAATTATTTAATTCCATCAGATCAGGTTGCTATTTTTATTGATAGTCATAACGCTAATCATGTGGTTTTGCTTTTGACGAGTAACGGTTATTCGCGCGTTCCCGTTTTGACTAAGGATAAGCATTATCTTGGGACCATATCTTTGACAGATATTAAGCGTTATCAAGATGAACATAACTTGCAAGAGTGGGAGATGGTTAACCGTGATATCGGGCCGATGATATCAGATGTCGTGGAAACAGTGGAAGATAATGCTAATCTAAACGAGGTAATGCATAAGCTAGTTGATAATCCTTTCCTTCCTGTGGTTGATAGCCAAGGTATTTTCAAAGGAATTATCACACGAAAATCGATTCTAAAGGCGGTTAATAGCCTCTTACATGACTTTACACATGACTATATCATCATTCCAAAAACAACTGACAACTCAGATCACTGATTTTCTGGCTACTAAGGTCATTTCAGAGAGTTCAAAGCAAGCTTATACTTATGATCTTAAGCAGTTTGCAACTTTGATTTCAGGACAAATTGATCAAACCAGTCTTAAGCTCTATGAAAACCAACTCAAGGAATGGAAGCCATCCGTACAAAAACGTAAGCGCTCTGCGGTCAATCAATTTTTACTATATCTCTATCAAAAGGGTGAACTAGCGAAATTTTTCAAACTATCAGAGATGGTAACGCTACCTTCTCAGGAGGATAAGTTGCAGATACTAGATCTTTCGCCGCTTTACGAGGGACGTGAAGGGGCTGGGAAACTGGCCTGTCTGCTGATTCTAGAGTTGGGGCTCTTGCCTTCAGAGATTTTGGAGTTGGACTGGTCCGATATCGACTTGGATTTTGGTGTTGTAACTGTGGCCAAGGGAACGACTAAGCGTGTTCTTAGACTTGAAGCAGATGTGAAACAGTATTTGTTGGCTATTAAAGATGTGAACAGTCAGGGATTGCTTTTGGGTAAGGTCTATACTCGACAATGGCTGTATAAGCAAATCCAGACTTATGTTAGTGACTGTGGCTTATCGAATGTGACTGCTCAAGTCTTGCGTCAGCAATTTATTCTTAGACAAATTGAAAAGGGAACGGGCGCCTTTGAACTTGCTCGTTTACTGGGACTAAAAAGTCCAGTGACCTTGGAGAAATACTATAAAATCTAATGGATATTAAGTTAAAAGATTTTGAGGGACCACTGGATTTGTTGCTCCATCTGGTTTCTAAGTATGAGGTAGATATTTACGATGTCCCCATTGTTGAGGTTATTGAGCAATACTTGGCTTATTTGGCAACCTTGCAAGCCATGAAGCTTGAAGTTGCTGGGGAATATATGCTTATGGCTAGTCAGCTCATGCTGATTAAGAGTCGTAAGCTTCTGCCGACAGTGGTGGAAGCTGAGCCAGAAGCAGATGATCCAGAACTAGAGCTCTTGAGTCAGTTGGAAGAATATGCACGCTTCAAAGCAGTTAGTCAAGAGTTGGCTAAGCAGCATGAAGTGCGAGCTCAGTATTTTTCAAAACCAAAAGTTGAATTAGTTTATGAAGATGTGACGCTGAATCAGGATAAGACCATTCAAGACATTTTCTTGGCTTTTTCAAAAATCATGACTGAAAAGCAAGAAGAAATTCGGCGAAATCACACGACCATTGCGCGTGACGATTATAAAATTGAAGACATGATGCTGATTATTGAAGAAGCATTTGGCTCAAAAAATGAGCTATATCTGGATGAACTTTTCACAGATGCTAAAGATATGAATCAAGTAATCACCCTCTTTTTGGCAACTCTTGAATTGATTAAGGTACATCGCATATCAGTACAACAGGAAACAATTTTTGGCACAATCACACTAAGAAAGGAATGGACGAATGAGTAGTCACTTAGCACGATTAGAAGCTTTACTTTTTGTGGCTGGTGAAGATGGTCTTAGTCTACGTACTATGGCACAGCTTTTGGAAATGCCAGTGACGGGTCTGACTCAGTCTTTGGAGAAATTGCAAGCCAAGTACGAGGCAGATGAGGATTCAGCTCTGTGTTTATTGGAATCATCAAATACCTATAAGTTAGTGACTAAACCAGATTTTGCAAGTCTCCTTCGTGACTATTCTAAAACGCCTATTAACCAGAGTTTATCACGAGCGAGTCTTGAGGTCCTCTCTATAGTTGCGTATAAACAGCCCATTACTCGTGCTGAAGTCGATGACATTAGAGGTGTTAATTCTAGTGGCGCTATTGCTAAACTTCAGGCCTTTGATCTTATTCAAGAGGCTGGTAAAAAGGATGCTGTCGGTCGTCCTAACCTATATGCGACTACTGATTATTTCCTAGACTATATGGGCATTAACAGTTTAGACGAGCTTGTGGCGATTGATCAACTAGAACTTGAAGATCAAGAAACGAGTCTCTTTAGGGAAGATGCTTCAGAGGAGCTTGAGGACTTGGACAATTAAGAGTAAATCTTGTTGAAACTAATCATTAAAAATAAAGAAACATAGCAGAGATGCTAGGTAGAAAGGATATAGCTTAAGCTGTAGAAAAAGAATGCGAATTAATAAATATATTGCCCACGCTGGTGTGGCCAGCCGTCGTAAGGCTGAGGAACTGATTAAAGAAGGTCGTGTGACCCTAAATGGTAAGACCGTTACGGAATTGGCAACCATTGTCAAAAATGGTGACATTGTTGAGGTAAATGGTAGTCCAATTTATAATGAAGAGAAGGTCTATTATCTTCTTAATAAACCACGAGGGGTTATTTCTTCGGTATCTGATGAGAAAAATCGTAAGACGGTGATTGACCTCATGCCTCACGTTAAGGAACGTATCTATCCTGTTGGTCGTCTTGACTGGGATACGACTGGTCTTCTTATTTTGACTAATGATGGAGACTTTACCGATAAAATGATTCACCCACGTAATGAGATTGACAAGGTTTATTTGGCGCGTGTCAAAGGTATTGCGACCAAGGAGAACCTTCGTCCTTTGACTCGTGGTGTGGTCATTGATGGCAAGAAAACCAAGCCAGCACGTTACAATATTATCAAAGTTGACCATGAAAAGAATCGTTCAGTTGTCGAATTGACAATTCATGAAGGGCGTAACCACCAGGTTAAGAAAATGTTTGAATCAGTGGGCTTGCTCGTTGATAAGTTGTCTCGTACACGTTTTGGGACTCTTGATTTGACAGGTCTTCGTCCAGGTGAATCACGCCGTCTAAATAAGAAAGAAATCAGCCAGCTTCATAACGCTGCTGTCAACAAGGTCAAATAATGAAAAGATTTCTGATTGCCTTAGTTAGGGCTTATCAGAGATGGATTTCTCCCCTATTTCCACCCTCTTGCCGTTTTCGTCCAACTTGTTCGGTTTATATGATCCAAGCCATAGAAATGCACGGTTTAAAGGGAGTTCTTATGGGAGTTGCCCGTATCTTAAGATGTCACCCTTTATCAGAGACTGGCGATGATCCGGTGCCAGATTATTTTAGTCTAAAACGTAATAAAACTCCTTTGGATAAATGAATCCAAAGGAGTTTTTCTATGCTTAAGTTTTTGACCAAGTTTTTGGCAGGAAGAGGAGTAGTAAAGGATAAATTTCCAAACGTCCTGCAATCATAGCAAATCCCATGATAAGCTTAGACAAAGGACTGAAAATAGCAAAGCTATCACTCGTTCCAAGTAAAGGTCCAATATTGTTAAAGGTTGAAGCAGCAGCGCTTGTCACAATCAAGAGGTCTTGATTATCCAGTGATAAAACAGTGACTAAACTTAGTATAATGAGTACATATACAGCTAAATATTTAAGAACACTGTGTTGAGTTTCTTTATCGAGAACACTTCCATTGATATGAAGTGACAGGATACGATTAGGATAGAGACTAGCCAGGGTCTGATTTCGTGCAATCTTAGCAATAATCATAGCACGGATAATCTTGAAACCACCGGCAGTAGAACCTGCTGATCCCCCGATAAACATCAGGAGGAGTAGGATATACTGAGAAAAGAGTGGCCATTTGGTAATATCCGTTAGACCAAAACCGGTTGTTGTGATGATAGTTGACACTTCGAAAAATGAGTATTTGAAAGAGTCAGCCAAATTGTGGTAAATCCCAAAAATATTGAGGAAAATCAAACCTGTTGAAATAGCCACAATCGCAAAGTAGGTACGTAGTTCTTCATCTTGGAAGAAAAACTTGATTTTGCGAAGGAGGATATAGAAATAAAGGTTGAAGTTAACCCCAAAGAGTAGGGTACCAACAGTAACCACATAGGTAATCAGATCACTGTGGTAGTGGGCGATAGAGTCATTATAGACAGCAAATCCCCCAGTACCTGCGCCCCCCATAGCAGTGATGATACTATCAAAGATTGGCATACCGCAAAGCCAGAGAATAACAGCAAAAATAACAAACATAGTCAGATAGATGATGTAAAGAATCTGAGCTGTATTTTTGAGCTTGGCAACGACTTTACCAAATACTGGACCAGGCACCTCTGCACGCATAACCTCATGGTGACCATTTTTACTGTTGTTCATGATGGCTAGGGCAAAGACCAATACCCCCATCCCTCCAATCAAGTGGGCGAAGCTTCGCCAGAAAAGTAGGGAGTGGGTAAGTACTCCAGTATCTGTGAGAATAGTAGCCCCCGAGGTTGTGAAACCAGAGCTCATCTCGAAAAAGGCATCAATGACACTTGGGATCTGACCAGCAAAGACGAAGGGCAATCCTCCAAAGAAAGACCAGAGCACCCAACAGAGGGCTACAATAAGCATTCCTTCTTTGGTGTAAATATGGTAGTTCTTTGGTTTAAAGAGAGTACCAAGCACCCCGAGAAAGAGGAGAATCCCCATCGTACCTAAGATGCTGGCAAATACTTTAGCATCTTCTTGATAAATAAGAGCGACGATAAGTGGCACAACCAAGAGAGCAGCCTCAATCAGTAGGAGCTTGGCAATAAGAAAACGGACAATAGATCGATTCATGGCAGCTTACCTCTTCAACAAGTCGTAAATGTGAGTTATATTTTGTAAGAGTGTAACAACCACGATTTTATCCCCAATAGCGAGTCTGTCTTCTCCTGTTGGGAAAATAGATTTTCCATTGCGGATAATAGCAGCGATAAGGACACCGTTAGCAAATTCAAGCTCAGAAAGTTTCTTTCCGGCGATTTTGTTATTTTCTTTAATTTGGAATTGCAAGGTTTCGATACGACCATTAGCCACATGGTGAAGGGCATCAAGACTAGAGTCTTTAGCATTAAAACGCCCGCGTACAAAGTGCATTACAGTGTCAACAGCGATACTCTTAGGAGTGACAATTGTTGTTGTCTCACGTGGATCGATAATCTCTAAGAGACTAGTACGGTTAACCTTAGTAATATTCTTGTGAATACCAAGGCTTTCGAGGAACATAGAGGTAATGATATTTTCCTCATCTACTCCGGTTAGGGTAGCTACGGCATCATAACTGGCTGCACTTTCCTCGAGAAGAAGGTCTTTAGCAGTACCGTCACCTAAGATCACAGAAACTTCAGGGAAGACCTGACTAAAGGTTTGCGCACGGTCCATTTTTTGCTCAATCAATTTGACCTTAATACGATTGTTTTTCAAGATATTGAGCAAGTAGTAGGAGATGCGCCCAGCACCAATCAACAAAAGTTTTTTGATGCTTTTTGGCTTAATGTAACTGTGGAAAAGTGCCATATCAACACGTTTACCAGTGACATAAATCTTATCCCCAATTTGCATGGTAGCATTTCCATCTGGAATGATGAGTTCACCCTGACGGTGAATCGTACAAACTAGAATATTGCCGAATTTCCTACGGAATTGTTCCATTGTCATACCAGATAATTGGCTATTTTCAGTAACTTTAAATGCCATAAGAATAACGCGTCCATTAGCAAAAGTTTCAACTGATAGGGCGTTTGGAAATTCAACTGTATTGGCAATATAGCGAGCTGTTAAAAGTTCAGGGTTAACTACTAATGAGAATCCAAGAAAGTTTTTGTCTTTGAAATAAGCATTAGAGTATTCTGGGTTACGTACGCGAACAATAGTTTCTTTGGCACCCATTTGTTTAGCCAGAACCGCTGAAATCATGTTCACTTCATCTTTATCGGTCATTGCGATAAAGACGTCACAGTTGCTAACCTCGGCTTGTACCAAAATTTTAAAATTAGCCCCATTTCCAGCAAAGCCCATAACATCATAGCGTTTGCTGAGGCGTTTGAGGACCTCTTCCTTTTCTTCAATTAAAATAACATCGTGCTTCTCTTCAACAAGAGAACGACAGAGTGCGGTACCGACCTTACCGGCACCTACGACAATAATACGCATGAGTTACCTCCAAATAATCATTACTATGATACTCTATTTTAGCGGAAAAATCATCCTTTTCAGCTAGCTTTATCAACCATTCCTATTTAAGTGAATAAAGGTAAAATTTTTCTTTAAATTGTCTTGACTTTTAGACCAGAAGTGCTAAAATATATTCAAAGATTCGTTATTTTAAATCTAACCTGTCATGATTTAAGCTAATGAACGTCCACAACCATGTCGTCTGCTGAGCTTGACTCCGGGCGACATGGTATTTTTTATGTCTAGGAGAATTGAGATGTCACGTAATCATATTGTCTTGTTTGAACCTCGTATTCCACAAAACACCGGAAATATTGCACGTACCTGTGCAGCGACTAATAGCCCTCTTCATATCATCCGTCCTATGGGCTTTCCAATTGATGACAAGAAAATGAAACGTGCAGGTTTAGACTACTGGGATAAGCTTGACATCACTTATTATGACAATTTGGCAGATTTCATGTCTAAAAATCAAGAGGGTCGTTTGCATTTAGTCACGAAATTTGCGGATAAGACTTATTCAGAAGAGGCCTATGCCGATGGTGAGGACCACTATTTTATGTTTGGTCGTGAGGATACAGGCCTACCTGAAGATTTTATGCGTGAGCATCCTGAAAAAGCTATTCGTATTCCGATGAATGATGAACATGTGCGTAGTCTAAATGTGTCCAATACTGTTTGTATGATTGTTTACGAAGCGCTTCGCCAGCAACAATTTGAGGGGCTAGAGCTGAGTCACCGTTATCAGCATGATAAATTAAAATAGATACTTCATTTTGTTTTGAAAGAATAATTATAGTCATTGACTATCAACAGATTAGAAATCCATAATTTGAAAACCTTGTCACCAAGGTTTTTTTATGTTATCCTTAAAAGGTCTTCAGGGCAGGGTGAAACTCCCGACCGGCGGTGATTCTTTGGATAAGTCCGCGAGCGCAAGCTGATGAGGTGTGATTCCTCAACCGACAGTACAGTCTGGATGGAAGAAGACCAGTCTTTTTGCGTAGGCTTTTTTTGGCATGGGCAAATCCATTGGGAACTTCTTTCAAATTGTTAAAATTTGGAGGAATTTTTTTATGACAAACACACGTAAATTGGCTTACATTGCCATTTTATCCGCAGTTTCATTCTTGTTGCTTTATTTTTCATTTCCATTGATTCCAGCAGCAGATTTTTTGAAGGTTGATTTTTCAATCCTTCCTGTTCTTATTGCCTTGGTTATCTTTGATTTTAAGAGTGCCATTGGTGTTCTCTTGCTTCGTTCATTGTTGAAGCTCTTGCTAAACAATGGTGGACCAGGATCAATGATTGGACTTCCTATGAATTTTGTTGCTCTAGGCGTCTTTGTTTGGGGCCTAAGCTATTTTTGGAAGAAAAATCAAACAAGCAAGAATTATATTCTTGGTTCTGTTTTAGGAACTGTTTTGCTTACAGTTGCTATGGTTATTCTTAACTATATTTATGCAGTACCACTCTATGCTAAATTTGCCAACTTTGATATTGCGCAATTTATAGGTCTCTATAAATACCTTTTCGCTATGGTAGTACCTTTCAATTTACTTGAAGGTTTGATTTTTGCAGTAGCCTTTGCTTTGATTTATGCTCCACTTAAGTCTATTCTAGTAAAATTATAAATATGAAACACAAACACACACATTATATTTATGCTTCTTTTGCCTTATTGTTATTTGTTGCTCTCGGTTATATGGTTAAGTTCTACCCTGAAGTCTTGACAGGATTTGATAGCAACATTCAAACTTGGGTTCGAGGAGGCTTACCAGCAGGATTGACACGCTTTTTTAAAACTATTACCATGCTTGGGAATACGCCTGTACAGGCTATTATTGCAATCGTAGCAGTCATCTGGCTTTATCTACGTCAGTATAAATCAGAAGCTATCTTTGTGGGAGCCAGTGGGCTTCTCGCTAGTATCTTGATTGTAAGTTTGAAGTATATTTATCAGCGTCAGCGCCCATCAATTACGCATTTAGTGCATGCTAGTGGTTATTCTTTCCCTAGTGGTCATTCTTTGGGAACTTTTATGATTCTTGGAGCAATTGCCATTGTCCTTGCTCAGCGTTTGGAGAAAAAAGAATCTAAAATAGTAGTTTATGCTATTACTGGACTTCTTATTTTCCTTGTTGGACTTTCGCGTATTTATGTGGGTGTGCATTATCCAACAGATGTTTTAGCTGGCTTTACCTTAGCCTTTGGGTTGCTTAATGCGATTTATCCAACTTATGACCGCATTCGCTTTGAATGGCGATTCCAAAGTAAACAGAAATAAAAAAACATGTAGTTTTAAACTGCATGTTTTTTTGATACAAAGGAAGGTCTTTCCTATATAAAATGTATAAAAATAGCTTATTTTCACTATTGTTCTGTTAAAAATGCATTAACTGTATATTAATTATATTATAATTATGATATAATGTTTTTAAAATTTTGAAATAAAGGAGAGTCTCTTGAACATAAAAGACAGCATTGGACTAAGAATCAAAACTGAGCGTGAATGTCAGCAGATGTCACGTGAAGTGCTATGTTTAGATGGTGCGGAATTGACTGTTCGTCAGTTAATTCGCATTGAAAAAGGGGAGTCGCTCCCGTCTTTGGATAAATTATCTTATATTGCAAAACGTCTAGGAAAAAATATGACCGATTTATTGGATCATGATAATATTACTATCCCTGACGAATACTACGAGATGAAGAATCGTCTGATTAAGTTTCCAACGTATAGAAATCCAGAAAGAATAAAGGCTAAACTTGCCTTAATTGAGGAGGTTTATGAGAAATTCTTTGAACTTCTCCCAGAAGAAGAATTGTTAACTCTAGATATTTTGGAAAATATTTTGAGTTTTACTAGTTGGGAAGAGAGTCCTAAAGTTGAGGAGATATATGAAGACTTATTTGAACAAGTCAAAAGGAAGAGGAAATTCTCAACTAACGATTTATTAGTTATTGACTACTATTTCTTCCATCTTTATGGAAGAAAACAGTATGATAAAAAACTTTTTGAAAGAATCGTAAAGAGAGTATTAAATCAGGAAATTTGGACAGATGATGTCTATAATATTGTTTTGTTTAATGATTTGATGGCTATCGCTGCTTTGAAGATTTTTCACAATTCCTTCTCAGACTTCTTAACAGTTGTGGATAAAGCCTTAGCTGTTATAGAAAAATCACAATTTTATAGTTATAAACCTAGTGTTTTTGTTCTCAAAGCCAAATATGAACTTCTTCATAAAGGAAACAAGAAAGAGGCTGCAGAAAATTACGATAAGGCCATAATGTTTGCTTCCGTTTTAGAAGACTCGGTGCTAGAAGAAAGTATAAAGGCAGGTAAAGCGGCAGATGGTTTATAGAAATGGTGGTGACATAAATGTCACTACTTTTTTAATGGTTAAATGTTTACTATAGAAACATAACTAACAGTTAAAAGGAGTTTTATTTTGAAAAAACTAAAATTATTTACACTATTCTCACTACTTATCACTATCTTGCCTTATTTTGCAGGTTGTCTTTAATAAGGGGTCACCATGTCAAAATATCCATATATTTCACAGGTTGATCAGCGTGATTGTGGTGTCGCTGCCTTGGCCATGATTCTTAAACACTATGGTTCATCTTATAGTTTAGCTTATTTGCGAGAGTTGGCTCAGACTTCTCGTGAAGGTACTTCTGCGCTTGGTTTGGTGGAAGCGGCCAAGCAGTTGGGTCTTGAAACTCAGGCTATTCGTGCGGATTTAGACTTGTTTAAACAAGAAAACCTATCTTATCCTTTTATTGTACATGTGGTTAAAGAAGGTGGGCTGCAACATTATTATACGGTGTTTGGTCAAATCAAGGGGCAGCTTGTTATTGGTGATCCAGATCCTAGCAAGAAGGTCATTAAAATGCCCTTAGAGGAATTTGCCAAAGAGTGGACGGGAGTTGCTCTCTTTTTTGTTCCAGGAGAAGCCTATACTAAATACAAAGAAGATGTACCTGGACTTCTTTCATTTTTACCAATTTTGTTTCGTCGTAAGGGTTTGATTGCAGTTATTGTCTTATTAAGTTTTCTAGTGACCCTTGTTAATATTATTGGTTCTTATTATTTGCAAGCTATTATCGACCGCTTGATTCCTCAGGGGGCCTATAATCTTCTGACCATGATTTCGCTAGGCTTATGTATCTCTTATCTTGCTCAACAAGTTTTTACTTTTTTCAAAGATTATCTTCTACATCGATTGGGTAATTACCTGTCCATCGCTGTCATTCTTCCTTATATCAAGCATGTCCTTTCCTTGCCTATTAGTTTCTTTAGTTCACGTCGTACTGGTGAAATCACGTCACGTTTTGGAGATGCTAACACTATTATTGATGCTCTAGCTTCAACGATTTTATCGATTTTTCTAGATGTGACCATTGTGATGACTCTAGCTGTGGCTCTTATTGTACAAAATCAGTCACTTTTTTTGATGACTCTCACGGTAGTTCCTCTTTATGTTTTAATCATTCTGGTATTCTATAAGCTTTTTGAAAAGGAAAATTATCAATTGATGGAGGCAAATAGTCAGGTCAATACCGCTGTTATTGATGATTTGCGAGGTATTGAAACCTTAAAATCCTTGAGGGGTGAGGAAAGACGCTATCGGGAAATTGAGGTGAAATTCCATGACTATTTGAAGAAGTCTTTGTCTAAGGCCAAGTGGCAATTAACGCAGGATGGGTTAAAGACAGGGGTTCAGTTAGTTTCTAATGTCTTTATCCTCTGGTATGGGGCACAATTGGTTATGGAAGGGCAACTATCTGCAGGTCAGTTGATTACCTATAATATGTTGTTGAATTATTTTACAACTCCTTTAATTAATATCATCAATCTCCAATCTAAAATCCAGCAAGCCAAAGTCGCCAATAATCGTCTTCAAGAAGTTTATGTTGTGGACAAGGAAGAAAAAGGAAAACTTAAAGAGTTATCTTTTAAACAACTTGCTTTTAAAGGAGTCAGTCACCGTTTTAGTTATCAGCAAGAGACTCTTAGTAAGATTGATTTAACGATTCATAAGGGTGAGAAAATCGCCCTCATGGGTAAAAGTGGATCTGGAAAAACGACCTTAGCTAAAATGTTGTCAGGTTATTATACGAAATCTAGTGGTCATGTAACCCTAGATAAAGATGCTATTAGCCATGCGGAGTTGCGTCAAATGGTGACTTACGTTCCCCAGCAGACCTATGTGTTTACGGGAACCATTTTAGAAAATCTGCTATTAGGATTTGAAGGAGAAGTTGACGAGAAAAAACTTCTTAAAGTTTGCCAACAAGCTGATATCTTAGAGGATATTCAAAAAATGCCACTAGGCTTTCAGACCCAAGTATCTGAAGATGGAGGTCTGTCTGGCGGTCAAAAACAAAGATTAGCTATAGCAAGGGCTCTATTGTCCAAACAACCAATCTTGATTTTTGATGAAGCTACCAGTGGTCTCGATAGTGATACTGAAAGCAGGGTCATGGCTAACCTTGCTAAGATTAAACGAACAATGATTTTTATTGCTCACCGCAATAGTGTACGTCAACATGTCAGTCGTGTAGTGACCATGGTGAGTGGCCAGATTGAGTCAGACAGTCCTAATTTCAATCCATTCCAGTTTATTTAAAATAATCTTCCTATTATATATGTAGAAAACTTAAGAAGTCAAAATTTTCACATCTTGCACCTATCTTATTAATATAGTATACTGGTAGCAGACTATTAAGAGGTGTAAACATGTTAGAGGCATATAAAAATTTTTGGTTAGGCTATCTCGATTTTTATGGTCGTACAAAACGACCAGACTATTGGTGGGTTGTCTTGATTAATGGAATTATCGGTAGTTTGATTTTCCTACTGATGGACTTACTTGGGGAAACAAGAGCTGCTGGCTTTACATTGACAGCTTTCATTCTATTTATAGCAGCAACGGCGCTTCCTACAATTTCTATTCAGATTCGTCGTCTGCGTGATGCCAATTTCAATGTTGCTTGGATTGTATTAAAAGCAACTCCATTAACAGTAGCTCTTTGGGTGATGTATGCCTTTCCCACAAGAGATTCAAAATAACTCCAATATAAAAAGGGTGAAACTAGTTAATCTAGTTCCACTCTTTTTTCTTATAAAATAAAGCTACCTAAGAGGCTAACCAAGGTGAAGCTGATAGTTGCATAAAATACAGCGAGACGGGTTGCCTGGATAGGCTTATAAAGTCTAATAAGTGTTAGGACACACCAAATAAAGAGTACTGTGACAAACCAACCTGATAGTAAGCGGCGTGGCGTCACACCATAGAGTGCCATATAAACGCCAAGGAGTTTCCAGCCAGCGATAAGGGCAAAGAGACTAGCAAAAGTAAAGAGTAGGGTACTTAACAAACGAAGCCCTTTGTGAGTGAAGAAGTTTTCTTTAGAAAAAATGTAAAGTCCAGCTAGGATTCCTAAGTTGAGGGTAGAAACTCGAACCAATTGCCAGAAGCCTTGAACCGCAATATGTGAGGCCTGATGAGCTGGAATGCTGGCTTGGTTGAGAGAAAGGAGTTCTCCCATTTGACTAGTGGCAGTTAATATGAATAGGGCGTAAGTGAAACAGAGGCTTCCGAGTACGATATAAGCTGCTACTTTTGGAAATTGACGGGTTGTTTTAAGATGGCCTTCAAATTGTTTTTGACTAAGAGGCTTTTCTTTTGCCAAATAGGTTGCAATGAGTTGAGCAAAAAGTCCTAGAGCCAGAGGGATACTGGTTATTAAACGAGAGAACAATAAACCGTTATCCTTGAAGGTGATAGTGAAATCAAGTAGAGTAGCAAGTGTCTGGAAGAACTGTTGCCAAAGTTGTCCGAAAGCAGGCAAGACCTGACTAAGTTGACTAGCAGCGAATACAGTCAGTAGCAAGGCAATCATGATACTAATGAGAATCATCCATTTGTGGTTCTGAACTGCGTGTTTTTCTTCTTCAGAGAGTTCTTGTTTAGGTGCTGTTTTATAGAGTAGTGTCCAGGCTCCAATAAAGAAATATTTCAGTGGGAAGATGCAGCTAGTGTATATGAGATCTAGCCAAACCATAATTCCCAAACGGTCTTGACTACTTTGTCCAGTACGTGCCATTAAGTAAAGGAGGATACTCGCATGAAGGCAAAGAATCTGAGCGATCCCCCAGTTGTCTTGCAGACCCCAAAGACTAATTTGTAAACCTTGTAGTAGACTAGTGACCATAAATATTGCCGATTCAAGTCGCATTCCCTTTGCTTTTCCACCTAATAGACGACAGCCCAGTTCAATCGTACTTATCAAGACAACGGTTGCTGGAAAGGCAAAGGAAAAATGGGTCAAGTAAGTGACATATAGGAAGCAGGCCACGAGACAGGCGACAATCAGTCCTTTAATTTTCCAAATGTCTTTTGGTGAAAAATATTCCAAGAGTTTCTTGGTTTTGGTTTGAAGACTAGTCTTTTCGTCGGAATATTCCTGGGAGACTAGCTGTAAATTAGTAGTATAGTTATTTGTTTCCATCATAATTCTCCTTTTGGATGTTAGTCCCAAAAAGACTTTATCATAAAAAATGTTCGATTTTGTCACCCAACTGTAAAATTACTAAAAATAAGTCTATGGACTTAGGTCTGGAGAATGAGTTGGAAAAATAGGTGAGTAAAAAATATTATGCTCACATTGAATGATAGATTGTATGGGCTATATTGTCAGAAACTGTCAAATGCTAAAGATAGTTTTTTAGAGATTAACTGTTTGTTTATCTGGGATTGAGCAAAGGACTTCTATCGAGGATCACTAAAGGTGATGTCATTTTTTGACACTATATGTTAGATTGACTACCATCTAAATGTTGCAAAATTTCTGAAAATTCGTTGACATGTATTGTCAAAGTAGTATGATATTAACATAAAAAAACTTAGGAGGTTCTTATGTTAGGTGTCATCCTACTCTATGTTGGTATGGTTTTGATGAGTAATGGACTCCATCGTTTAGAGGGTATTCCTGATAAATCAAATGTTGTCATGAATATCTTTACGGGTGGTCTGGGTTTGATTCTCAACATTATTGTCATTGCTTACGGAGCTTGTACAGGGCAAGGCGCGGAATGGTTTTATGGTAGCGCTACTGGTCTTTTATTTGCTTTCACCTATCTTTACTCAGCAATCAATACGATTTTCGATTTTGATCAACGTTTGTATGGGTGGTTCAGCTTATTTGTGGCAATTAATACGTTACCAGCAGGGATTCTTTGCTTAACATCTGGATACGGTGGTAATGCTTGGTATGGTATTATTTGGTTCTTGTGGGGTATCCTATGGCTAACTGCCTTTATTGAAATTAACCTTAAGAAGAATCTAGGAAAATTTGTCCCTTACCTAGCTATTTTTGAAGGAATTGTAACAGCTTGGATTCCAGGGCTTTTGATGCTTTGGGGCAAGTGGTAAGCATTGATTTAAGGAGGAAAAACGATGCAATTGACAATGCGAGAGCAGGAAAAAATGATGATTAGCCTTGCGGCCATGATTGCTCAACGACGTAAAGACAAAGGAATCAAATTGAATCATCCAGAAGCAGTTGCTTTAATCACTGACTATGTGCTTGAAGGTGCAAGAGAAGGTAAAACTGTTGCCCAACTGATGGATGAGGCTCGCAATCTCTTAACACGTGAAGATGTTATGGAAGGTATTGCAGAAATGATTCCAATGATTCAAGTTGAAGCTACTTTTACGGACAGTACAAAACTGGTTACTGTTCATGATCCTATTCAGTAAGGAGAAGTGTAATGATTCCAGGTGAATACCATGTGGCGAGTGAGCCAATTGATTATAACGGTGGTTACGAAGCCATTAGTATTGAAGTAAAAAATGTGGGTGACCGTGCTGCTCAAGTGGGTTCTCACTACCATTTTTATGAAGCAAACGAAGCTGGTCTTCAATTTGATCGTGAAAAGGCGCGAGGCAAACGTCTAGATATTCCAGCAGGTACAGCCATTCGTTTTGAGCCAGGTGAAACGAAAACAGTACAACTTATTGACTTTGGAGGGAAACGTCGTATTTTTGGTTTCAATAACAAAGTCAATGGTTTCTTAGACTAGAAAGAGGACAAATCGATGAGTTTTAAAATGGATCGTGAAGAGTATGCTCAACACTATGGACCAACTGTAGGTGATAGCGTACGTCTTGGAGATACCAATCTTTTTGCAGCCATTGAAAAAGACTTTACTGTTTATGGACAGGAATCCAAGTTTGGTGGCGGTAAAGTTTTACGTGATGGTATGGGTGTCAGTGCTACGGAAACACGTGATAATCCATCAGTGGTTGATACCATTATTACAGGTGCAACCATCATTGACTATACAGGTATAATTAAAGCAGATATCGGTATTCGTGATGGTAAGATTGTTGCTATTGGTCGCGGTGGTAACCCAGATACAATGGACAATGTGGACTTTGTTGTGGGTGCTAGTACAGAAGCCATTGCTGCAGAAGGTTTGATTGTGACTGCTGGTGGTATTGACCTCCACGTACATTATATTTCTGCTGACCTTCCTGAATTTGGTTTGGATAATGGAATTACGACCCTCTTTGGTGGTGGTACTGGTCCTGCTGACGGTAGTAATGCAACAACATGTACACCAGGTAAATTCCATATTACTCGTATGTTGCAAGCTGTTGACGATATGCCTGCTAACTTTGGTTTCCTTGCCAAAGGTGTTGGTTCTGAGACTGAAGTGGTTGAAGAGCAAATTAAAGCTGGTGCAGCAGGAATTAAGACACACGAGGACTGGGGTGCGACTTACGCAGGAATTGATAATTCCCTTAAAGTTGCGGATAAATACGATGTTTCTTTTGCGGTCCACACCGACTCTTTGAATGAGGGTGGATTTATGGAAAATACTTTGGAATCTTTCCAAGGTCGTACTGTTCATACCTTCCATACCGAAGGTTCTGGTGGTGGGCACGCTCCAGATATTATGGTCTTTGCAGGTAAGGAAAATATTTTGCCATCATCAACTAACCCAACTAACCCATATACTACAAATGCTATTGGTGAGTTGTTAGATATGGTTATGGTTTGTCACCACTTGGATCCAAAAATCCCAGAAGACGTATCCTTTGCCGAATCACGTGTTCGTAAACAAACTGTGGCTGCAGAAGATGTTCTTCACGATATGGGAGCCCTTAGTATCATGACTTCAGATGCCATGGCAATGGGACGTGTCGGTGAAGTAGCAATGCGTTGTTGGCAACTAGCTGATAAGATGAAGGCTCAGCGTGGTCCACTTGAAGGGGATTCAGAGTTTAACGATAATAACCGTATTAAACGTTACGTGGCTAAATATACAATTAACCCTGCCATCACCAATGGTATTGCAGACTATATCGGTTCTGTAGAAGTTGGTAAATTTGCAGATTTGGTTATCTGGGAACCAGCACAATTTGGTGCAAAACCTAAGTTGGTGCTTAAGGGTGGTATGTTAACTTATGGTGTTATGGGTGACGCTGGTTCAAGTCTTCCAACACCTCAACCACGTATCATGCGTAAATTATATGGTGCTTACGGTCAAGCGGTTCATGAAACAAATCTTACATTTGTCTCTCAATATGCTTATGATCACGGTATCAAAGAAGAAATTGGTTTGAATAAGATTGTTCTTCCTGTTAAGAATACACGTAACTTGACTAAGCGTGATATGAAGCTTAATGACTACGCTCCAAAAACAATTCGTATCGATCCACAGACCTTTGATGTCTTTATTGATGATGAGTTGGTTACTTGTGAGCCAATCCATACGACATCATTGTCTCAACGTTATTTCTTGTTCTAAGGAAAACGCTATATACATGAGGCTGGAATTTTTCCTCCAACCTCTTTTGTATTTTACAGCCATAATGTTTTTAGTACTTTATTAAGTTGCTATATGAGTCTGATGCTAGACTTTTAAAATGTAATAGAAAAGGAAAAAGTATGATTTTTACAAAAGTAGATGCTCTTGTTAAAGATATCGATGTGGATAAATACCATATTGAAACAGTCATTCTTTCGAGTGACGACCTTAACAAAAAAATTATTCGTGTGAAGAGTGATCATGGGAATGAATTTGGTATTCGTCTTGATAAGGGACAAAAATTGCAAAATGGATCTGCCTTTTTTATCGATGATCATCATGTCCTAGCTATTGGTGTTGAGTCACAGGATTTGATTGTCATCTCACCTAAAGATATGGATGAAATGGGAATCACAGCTCACATTCTTGGGAATACTCATAAACCGATTGAGGTGAAAGATGCCAAGATTTATTTAGAGGTTGACCCAGTTGTAGAGCAAGTCTTGACTCAAAAAGAGATTGCCTACACGATTGAAGAAGTGGTCCTTGATAAACCCCTACGCCATGTGAATTTAACTGCCCATGAACATTAATCCCTTTGCTAATGTGTCTTTGCAAGATTATCTTGAAATTGTGCAAATTGTCGATTCAACCTTTCCAATTGGATCATTTAACCACTCATTTGGGATGGAAAATTATCTGCGTGAAGACACTGTAACAGATGATAAAGGTTACGAAGAGTGGCAAGAAGCCTATTTAGCTAGTCAGTTTAAATATGGTGAAGGTCTTGTAATCAAACTGGTTTATGATGCTATGGTTACAGATAACATAGAGCAGGTCTGGCATTATGATAAGGTCTTGACAGTTTCGACGCAAGCGCGTGAAACAAGACAGGGGACTAAAATGATTGCTAAGCAAATGCTTCGACTCATTCAAAGGCTTCATGCTATTCCGGTATTGGATGACTATCAGTCTAAAATACGTAAGGGTGTGGTCTTCGGCAATCCAGCTATTGTCTTTGCGCTCTATGTGTTTAACAAGGGCTTGGGATGTAGTGAAGCCATAGCACTTTATGGCTATAGTGTGATTTCGACGATGGTTCAAAATGCTGTGCGTGCCATTCCCCTTGGACAGTTTGCTGGACAGGAGATTGTTTTACGTAGCTTTTCACAATTAGAAAAAATGACACAAGAAATTCAAGAATTGGATGCGTCCTACCTTGGGGCCAATACGCCTGGTCTTGAATTAGCTCAGATGAAACATGAAACACAGGTATTCCGCCTATTCATGTCCTAAAATATCAACAAGGTTGAGAGGAAAAAACAATGACAAAACGTACTGTAATTATTGGAGTTGGTGGACCTGTTGGTTCAGGTAAAACCCTTTTGCTTGAGCGTCTTACACGACGTATGTCCGACTTAAATTTAGCAGTTATTACTAACGATATCTATACAAAAGAAGATGCCCTTTTCTTGGCTAAAAATTCAAGCTTAGACGAAGACCGTATCATTGGTGTAGAAACTGGTGGATGTCCTCATACTGCGATTCGTGAGGATGCCTCTATGAACTTTGAAGCGATTGAAACTCTTCAAGAACGCTTTAACCATGATTTGGATGTTATTTTCCTTGAAAGTGGTGGAGACAACTTGGCTGCGACCTTCAGCCCTGATTTGGTTGATTTTACCATTTATATTATTGACGTTGCTCAGGGTGAAAAAATCCCACGTAAGGCTGGTCAAGGGATGATTAAGAGTGATTTGTTCTTGATTAATAAGACTGATCTTGCACCTTATGTTGGAGCCAACCTAGACCGTATGCGTGAAGATACACTTCATTTCCGTAACGAAGATTCTTTCATTTTCACAAATTTGAATAATGATGACAATGTTAAGGAAGTGGAAGAATGGATTCGTAAGAATTTCCTACTAGAGGACTTGTAAGATGACACAAGTTTACGATGGCTTTGTCCATCTTGGATTTTCAAACAGAAATGGTCGTACAATTTCCCACAAGAAATATCAAGAAGGTAACTCTCGAGTATCGGCAGATAATTCAGATGCCAATGGCGTTCCTTACTATTTCCTAATTAATATGGGTGGGGGCTTTGTCGAGGGTGAGCAGTATCAAGTGACCATTGATGTTAATAAAGATGCTCATGCCTTGGTGACAACTCAAACACCTACCTATGTTTACAAGTGTGAGAAAGGACAGTTGACACAACAGAATACGTCTATCACACTTGAAGAAAATAGTTATTTGGAGTACATGGCTGATGAAGTTATTCCCTATTTAAAATCACGCTATTTCCAAACAAGTCGTATTGATATGGATAAGTCTGCCCACTTGATTTATTCAGATGGTGTAACGGCAGGTTGGTCTCATGAGGATTTACCGTTTCAATACCATTATTTTCGTAATTTGACACAAATTTACCAAGATAATGAACTTGTTTATAGCGATCAGACTCTCTTAGAGCCTCAGAAACAAGATATGTTTAAACTTGGTTATTTTGAAGGCTGGCGTAATTACAATAGCTTGGTAATGGTGTCACCAAATATTGACGAGGCTTTTGTTAAGGCTTTGCAGAAGCACTTAGAAAATCTGAATTTAGAGTCTGATTTTGCTATTTCATCCTTAGATATCCCGGGTCTGGTGTTACGTATCTTAGGAAAAACTGCTGAGGATAATCGTCGCGTCATTTATTCTTGTGCAGACTATTTTAGACAAGAAATACATGGATTAACCCCTTTGAATTTGAGAAAAAATGATATGAGGAGATAAGAAATGCATATTCCTGAAAATTACTTAAGCCCTATGACTTGTGCGGCAATGGGGGCAGTTATGTTGCCTATTTGGTATAAGGCTGTCAAGGAAGTGAAGGTAAAGGTTGACACTGATAAAAAAACGATTCCTATGTTGGGAATCGGGACTTCCTTGTCCTTCCTTATCATGATGTTTAATCTTCCAGCCCCAGGTGGAACGAGTGCCCATGCTGTTGGGGCAGTGCTAATTGCCATATTGTTAGGACCTTGGGCCTCCTGTTTAGCAGTTAGTGTGGCTCTAGCTATGCAGGCTTTGCTATTTGGTGATGGTGGGATTTTGGCCTTTGGTGCGAATGCCTTTTGTATGGCTGTTGTCATGCCATTTGTGGGTTATGCTGTTTATAAACTCTTGAATAAGTGGACAAAGAACAGGATAATTGCTAGCTTTTTTGGAGGTTATATTGGAATTGTAGTTGCGGCCCTGACTGTTGCGGTTTTACTAGGAATTCAACCGATTCTCTTTAAAGATAGCAGTGGTAATCCGCTTTATAATCCATACCCTTTGAGAGTGACACTTCCAGTAATGGGCTTGACTCACCTGCTTATAGGCTTGGTAGAAGGATTTTTCACAGCCGGTGTTCAAGAATTCATTGAACGTTTGAATATTGATAATACTCAGGAAATAACGACTAAAAAACTACGTCCTTTATTGCTCTTTATCCTAGCCTTAATTATCCTAACGCCACTTGGTTTATTGGCGACGGGAACAGCTTTTGCAGAATGGGATGTCAAAGAGTTGGTAGAAAAATTGTCTCATTACCATGTGGAAGCCCAAGCGCCAAAAGGAATGTTGAATGGTTTTTCATTCAATGCCCTCTTCCCAGATTATAGTATCGCAGGCATCCCAGAAGTTTTGGGTTATATCCTGAGCGCTGCCTCTGCTGTTTTGATTTTCTTCATCCTCTATCGCTTGATTTTCGGTAGAAAGGTTGAAAAATGATTCTTCCAGATTGGATGTCGGAAGAGCGCCCAGTAGTCACTAAAGTCGGTAGAAATAACTTTCTTATCCGGAATCGTCACCATCTGGAAGCTCTTCTTCAAAAGTTTGAAACGCATCCTTTAAAAGTAGCATCAGTCTTTCATCCAACAGCTAAGGTTTTACTTCTCTTTTTCTTACTTGTTTCAGTGGGAATTAGCCGAAATCTCACAGTTTTGTGGATTGTAGCCTTGTTTTTAGGAGCTGGCGTGGCTTTTTTACCGCATTCTGTTTTAGTAAGAACTTTGAAAAAAACTGTAGTGTTGTTGATCTTCCCTTTAGTTCTTTATCTACCGCATCTCTTACTTAGCGGAGGTCAATCGCTCTTTCTTTTTAGACTTCCTTTGATTGCCGTAGCCATTGCTTATTATTCAGAGACAAGTACAATAAGTGAGATGCTAGTGGCATTAAAAGGGTTGCATTTTCCTGATCTTGTTCTGCTCCAGTTAGATATCACCATAAAATATATCGATGTCTTTGGAAAACAATTAATGGATTTGCTCAAAGGGATTGAAGCACGAAGCTTTGGCGGCAACCATCGTTTCCGGATTGGAAGTAATATCTGGGGAATTTTATACCTTAAAGCTATACGCTATGGTGAGGAACTAACTCAAGCCATGGAAGCACGTTGCTTTGTCGGTGAGTATGTCAAGTCATCACAGTCATTCACATGGAAGGACTGGCTGGCCTTGATAGGTCTAGTAGCAGTGATTTTAGGACAGATTCTGTTAGGAGGATGAGATGTTTCAATTGAAACAAGTGGCCTGTGCCTATGAACAAAAAAAGGTCTTTACTGGTCTTGATTTGGAGATTAGACAAGGACAATATGTGATGTTGATGGGGGAAAATGGGACTGGGAAATCAAGTCTTATCAGTTTATTAACTGGCTTCAAGCAGGAAGAATCTGGTCGCATTCTTTTCTTAGGGAAGGACCTCAAAGAATGCCTGAAGGACAAACGTCAAAAACGAGATTTTTATAGTCGCCTCGGAATCCTCTTCCAGGATGTGGATAGTCAGTTATTTAATAGTACTGTCTATGATGAGATTGCTTTTGGTCCTCGCCAGCTAGGTCTAACCGAAGAAAAAGTCTCACAGCGCGTTCAAGACACGCTATCCCTGCTTAAAATTGAAGATTTAAGAGATCGCGTTCCCTATCAACTGTCTGGTGGAGAAAAGAAGAAAGTGGCTTTTGCCAGTATCATGGTAACGAATCCAGATGTGTATATTCTTGATGAACCCTTCAATAATCTTTCTAAAGAATATGAAGAATTTTTTAGGGAACTTCTACATGAGCTTCATTCAGCTGGGAAAACCATTATCATGTCTGCTCATCACTTTAAGCACCTTCATCATGAAAAGGCTGATGTTCTTCTTTTCGAAGATGGTAAGGCTGATTTCTTTCCTGCCCAGGAAGTGCTCAATAACCAGCAAGTAATTGAGCGTTTGTCGCATTATTAATTAGGAATAAGGTAGAAAATCGTTATTGGTTTTCTGCTTTTTTCTTGTCAAACAATTGATATTTTTAGGTGATAGTATTTTCTTATCACCTTGATTATGTTTAAGTATTAGTTAAGCTTAGTGAATTCTGTTACAATAAAAACAATCAATCTCAAAGGAGAATATTATGAAACTTAAAAAAATTCTTGGAATCACGGGTGTAGCCATTGCTTCAGTAGCTTTGCTTGCTGCATGTTCATCTAAATCATCAAAAGAAGCCTCTAAATCTTCAGGTGCTAAAGAAACAATTAACTTTGCCACTGTTGGGACAACAGCACCATTCTCATATGAAGAAAACGGTGAATTGACTGGTTACGATGTGGAAGTGGCTAAAGCAGTCTTCAAAGACTCTGACAAATATGAAGTGAAATTTCAAAAAACAGAATGGTCTTCAGTCTTCACAGGTCTTGACTCAGCTAAATACCAAATGGCTGGGAACAATATCTCTTATTCAGAAGAACGTGACCAAAAATATCTCTTCTCATATCCAATTGGTACCACACCAGCTGTTTTGACTGTTCCAAAAGATAGTAATATTAAGAAATATGATGATATTGCTGGACACTCAACGCAGGTTGTTCAAGGAACATCGACAGCTACTCAATTGACAGAGTTTAATGATAAACATTCAGACAAGCCAGTTGAACTTAACTACACAAATGAAAATATTACACAAATGTTGACAAGTTTGAATGAAGGTAAGTACGACTTCAAGATTTTTGATGCACCAACTGTTAATTCAATTATCAAAAATAATAAGTTGAGCAACTTGAAGACGATTGAACTTAAATCTGATCAACAACCATATATCTACTTCTTGTTCGCAGATAACCAAAAAGATCTTCAAAAATTTGTAAACAAACGTTTGGAAGAACTCCAAAAAGATGGTACTTTGGCTAAGTTGGCTGAAAAATTCCTTGGAAACAAAGATTATATTCCAACTAAAGACGCTTTGAAAGTTCCAAGCAAAAAATAAGAAAGGAGCTGGGAATGAATCTCAGCTTTTTCATATAATTAAAATCTAGGACATGTTATAGTTAAAAACTATAGATATATACAATTATAAACAATTTGCTACAATTCTTATCCTATGGGATAATAATTTTACACTTAAAACAATTAAAGGGAGTTCGTTATGAAACTTAAAAAAATTCTTGGAATTACAGGATTGGCAGTCGCTTCAACAGTAGCTTTGGCTGCTTGTGGTGCTGGCGGTAACAAATCAGCTAAAGATGATAAAACATTAACAGTTGGTGTCATGACTTTGGATGACACTACTGAGCCATTGTGGGATAAAGTTAAAGAATTGGCTAAAGACAAGGGTGTTACTATCGAGTTGAAAGAGTTCACAGACTACAACCAACCAAATGAAGCCCTTAAAAACGGCGAAATCGATGTTAATGCTTTCCAACACATTTATTTCTTGAACAACTGGAACAAAGAAAATAAAGGTGATGTTGTTGCGGCAGCTGACACACTTCTTAGCCCAATCCACCTTTTCTCAGGTACTGAAAACGGAAAGGCTAAGTATAAAGATGTTAAAGAGCTTCCAGATGGAGCTACTATCTCAGTACCTAACGATGGTACAAACGAAAGCCGTGCGTTAACACTTCTTCAAACAGCTGGTTTGATTAAGTTGGATGTTAAAGATGGTGAATTGGCAACTATCAAGAACATTTCTGAAAATCCAAAGAAACTGGATATCAAAGAAATCGCAGCTGAACAAGCTGCCCAAACTCTTTCATCTGTTGATGCAGCAGTTGTTAACAACTCATACGCACAACAACAAAACGTTGACTATGACACAACTCTCTTCCAAGAAGATCCAAGCCAAGATTTAAAAGATTGGGTCAATATCATTGCAGCTAATAAAGATTGGGAAAAATCAAATAAAGCTGATGCTATCAAGACTTTGATTAAAGCCTACCAAAATGATGAAGTAGCTCAAATCATCTATGATGCATCTAACAAGGTTGACCTTCCAGCATGGAAAGGCGCCCCAACACAAGATCAATTGAAAGCTAATTCAAAGAAATAAGCTAAGGACAGAGGGCGTGTGAGAGCACGCCGTTTTGTCGTGTATTAAGGAGACGATTTGATGGCATTTTCAAGTGAAGAAGAGCAGTTACGAAAATTTCGTAACGATGAAATTGCTCAGCACTATTTTGAAGTTTTGCGGACTTTGATTTCTAAAAAATCTATTTTTGCTCAAAATATTGGTCTCTATGATGTGGCTGCTTACCTTGGTGAGATTTTCTCTGGTGTTGGCGCAGAGGTGACAATTGACGAGACCTATACGGCACCTTTTGTCTTGGCGAAATTCAAGAGTCCAAATCCAGATGCGAAAACAATTATTTTCTATCAACACTATGACACTGTTCCTGCGGACAATGATCAACCATGGACCGATGAACCTTTCCGTCTGACTGTTCGAAAGGGATATATGTATGGTCGTGGTGTCGATGATGATAAGGGGCATATTACAGCTCGTCTGACAGCCCTTCGGAAATATATTCGAGAAGTTGGCGATCTTCCTGTAAATATTACGTTTATGATGGAAGGTGCTGAAGAATCAGCATCAACAGACCTTGAAAAATATTTAGAAAAATACCGAGATGATCTTCTTCCAGCAGACCTATTGGTTTGGGAGCAAGGAAACCGAAATAGTAAAGGTCAATTGGAAATCACAGGTGGCAACAAGGGGATTATTACCTTTGACTTGTCTGTCGATAGTGCTGATGTTGATATCCACTCTAAATTTGGTGCAGTGATTGAATCGGCGTCATGGTACTTGCTCAATGCTATCTCAAGCATGAGAGATGATCAGGGACGTATCCTTATCGACGGCATCTATGAAAAGATTGTCCAACCAAATGAACGAGAGATGAATCTTATCGAAACTTATGCCATTGAAAATGCAGACAGTCTTCGTAGGATTTACGGCTTAAAACTACCCATTTTAGAAAGTGACCGCCGAGCGTTCTTAAAAACTTACTATTTTGAGCCTGCTCTTTCTATTGAGGGAATTTCAACAGGTTATCAGGGGCAAGGGGTTAAGACCATCTTACCAGCTCAAGCCAGAGCTAAGATGGAGATGCGTTTGGTCCCTGGCTTGACACCTGAGTACGTTTTGGAGTGTATTAAGGCTCACCTCAAAAAAGAAGGATTTGACCGTATCAAGGTAACCTTCACTCTTGGTGAAGAAAGTTATCGAAGTGATATGTCTGATCCAGCTATTGTCAATGTTATTGAGTTAGCAAAAGGCTTTTATGAAGAAGGTGTCGCTGTCCTTCCAACAGCAGCAGGTACAGGGCCTATGCATATGATTTATCAGGCTTTGGGTGTTCCTATGGCAGCCTTTGGTATAGGGAATGCTAACAGTCGTGACCATGGTGGGGATGAAAATGTTAGTCTAGCAGATTACTACACCCACATTGAACTAATTAAGGAGTTAATTGCAAGTTATGAGTAATGTCATTATTGATTTGAAAAATATTGATATCACCTTTACGCAGAAACGCCGCACTATTCAAGCGGTTAAGGATGTGTCTATCCAGATTGAAAAAGGTGATATTTACGGAATTGTTGGTTATTCAGGGGCTGGTAAATCTACCCTTGTGCGTGCGATCAATCTTTTGCAAGTGCCTACCGCTGGTAAAATCACTATCGGTAAAGATGTGACTTTTGCAGATGGTAAGGTCCAATTGTCGACAAAAGAATTGCGCCAGAAACGTCAAACGATTGGGATGATTTTCCAACACTTTAACCTTATGGCTCAAAAGACGGCTTATGAAAATGTAGCTTTTGCTCTTCGTCATTCTAAACTAAGCAATGAAGAGAAAGACAAAAAAATTCGTGGTCTTTTGGAATTGGTTGATTTGGCTGATCGTGCCGAAAACTATCCTGCACAGTTGTCAGGTGGTCAAAAACAACGTGTAGCGATTGCCCGTGCCTTGGCTAATGATCCTGAAATCTTGATTTCAGATGAGTCTACCTCAGCTCTTGACCCAAAAACAACTAAGCAGATTCTTTCACTTTTGCAGGATTTGAATAAAAAGCTTGGTTTGACAGTGGTTATGATCACCCACGAAATGCAAATTGTTAAAGACATTTGTAATCGTGTGGCTGTTATGCAAAATGGTCAACTTTTGGAAGAGGGCAGTGTTCTTGATATCTTCTCAAATCCACAAGAAGATTTGACACAAGAATTTATTGAAACTGCTGCAGGGATTGAAGATGCCTTGGCTAAGATTAATGCACAACCCGTAGTGAAAAACTTACCAGACTCAGCCCTTCTTGTTCAACTTAAATATGCTGGTTCTTCAACAGATGAGCCACTCTTGACTGAAATTTTCAAAGATTACGGAGTTTCAAGTAACATCCTTTACGGTAACCTTGAGATTCTAGGTGATACACCTGTTGGTGAATTGGTCGTTGTATTGGATGGTGAGGCAGATAAGGTTCTTGCTGCCCAAAAAGCGATTGAAAATGCAGGTGTCAGCTTGCAAGTACTTAAGAAAGGAGCCCAATAATGGCAGATTGGATTCAACAAAACTTTCCAGATATTTATCGTATTGGTATGCAGGGGGTTAACTCTTGGCCAGACGCCATCTATGCGACTCTCTATATGACGGTTATTTCCTTCATCATTGGGGGGCTTCTTGGTCTTGTTATGGGGCTCTTCTTGGTATTGACAGGTCCTCGTGGAGTCATTGAAAATAAATTTGTTTTCCAAATCTTGGATAAAATCACTTCAATCTTCCGTGCCATTCCTTTCATCATCCTCTTGGCAATTTTGAAAGGCTTCACTTACTTTATCGTGGGGACTAACCTTGGTATGACAGCGGCCTTGGTTCCATTGTCAGCTGCGACTTTCCCATTCTTTGCACGTCAAGTACAGGTGGTACTTGCAGATCTTGACCGTGGCGTTATTGAAGCAGCACAAGCTAGTGGCGCAACACTTTGGGATACGATTAAGGTTTACCTTGGTGAAGGGCTTCCAGAATTGGTTCGTGTATCAACCGTAACTCTGATTTCCCTTGTGGGTGAAACTGCCATGGCCGGTGCTATCGGTGCCGGTGGTCTTGGTTACATCGCTATCTACTATGGATATAACCGTTCTAGTACCTCAGTTACCATTTTGGCAACTTTCTTGATTTTGATTTTGATTTTCCTTATCCAATTCTTGGGTGATTTCTTGACCCGTAAATTGAGTCATAAATAGGATTTGAGAGCCTGTTTGCCACAGGCTTTTCTCATTTCTTGACGATTTCAGATATTTATCATAGTATGGAAGCTATCGAATACTTTATGGTTAAGCTACCCATAAAAAGGAGTTAATGAGTAATGAAACGATTTATTTCAACTTGGAATAGGACCAGTCTAATCAAGCGTATTGCCATTGGTGTGGTAATTGGTGCTGTACTTGGTTTGCTTGTTCCTAAGTTTACGGTTATTGGTCTCTTAGGGGATATGTTTGTTGGTGGCTTGAAGGCAATTGCTCCACTCTTGGTCTTTGCCTTGGTTGCCAATGCCCTTTCACAAACGCGAGAAGGGCAACAAAGCAACATGAAGACAGTTATTGTTCTTTATCTCTTTGGGACCTTTGCGGCAGCATTGACGGCTGTTATTTCTCACTATATTTTTCCAATTTCTCTGAAGTTGGGAGCAGCGGCAGCGACTAAAGCGACGGCACCTCAAGGTGTGGGAGAAGTCTTTAAAGATTTGTTGCTTAAGATGGTGGATAACCCTGTCAATGCCTTGGCTCAAGCCAACTACATTGGTGTTTTAGTATGGGCGGTTGTCTTTGGTTTCGCCATGCGAACAGCTAGCACTCACACGAAAGATTTGCTACATACCTTGGCAGAAGTGACTTCACAAATCGTTCGTTGGATTATTAACTTGGCACCATTTGGTATCCTTGGTCTTGTCTTTAATACTATTTCTGAGAATGGTGTTGGTGTTTTGGCGGATTATGGTGTCCTAATCCTTGTTTTAGTGGGAACAATGGCCTTTGTTGCCTTGGTTGTTAATCCAATCATTGCTTTTGTGATGATGGGCAAAAATCCTTTCCCACTGGTTTTCCGTTGTTTGAAAGACTCTGGGATTACAGCCTTCTTTACTCGCTCGTCAGCAGCTAATATTCCTGTTAACCTTCAGCTTTGTAAAGATCTTGGTTTAAATCCTGATACCTATTCAGTTTCTATTCCTTTGGGGTCAACTATTAATATGGCTGGGGCAGCCGTGACAATCAATGTCTTAACTCTTGCTGCAGTAACGACTTTGGGAATTCAGGTCGATTTTGCGACATCACTCATTCTTAGTGTGGTTTCAGCTATTTCTGCCTGTGGTGCCTCAGGTATTGCTGGAGGATCTCTTCTATTAGTGCCAGTAGCATGTAGCCTCTTTGGTATCTCAAATGATTTGGCCATGCAAGTTGTTGGTGTTGGATTTATCGTAGGTGTCATCCAAGACTCTTGTGAAACAGCCCTTAACTCTTCAACAGACGTGCTTTTTACAGCAGTAGCAGAAAAGAGCCGTTGGAAGAAAGCATAGCTAATTGTATAAGGTCGGCCTATTTGGCTGGCTTTTTGATTTTGGAGAAAACATAGTCAAAGACTATAGCTAGCTCAAGAATCTATCATCTTTAAAAAGCCCATAAAATATGGTAAAATAAACCGTTCAAAGAGAAAAGGTGAAACATTTATGACTAATAATTTATTGGTGCTTCAATCAGACTTTGGTTTGGTTGACGGTGCTGTTTCGGCCATGATTGGTGTGGCTCTTCAAGAAGAACCAAGTTTGGGAGTTCATCACCTGACACATGATATTACTCCCTACAACACTTTTGAGGCTTCCTATCGTCTGTTTCAGACCGTTGAATACTGGCCAAAGGGAACAACCTTTGTTTCGGTAGTTGATCCGGGTGTAGGCTCATCGCGTAAAAGTGTGGTTGCCTTAACAAAGACGGGGCAATATATCGTCACACCAGATAACGGAACACTTTCTTACATCAAGAAGGATGTCGGTATCGTTGCTGTCCGTGAAATTTCCGAAGTTGAGAATCGTCGTAGTAATACAGAGCTGTCTTATACCTTCCATGGTCGTGATGTTTATGCCTATACAGGTGCCAAATTAGCTTCTGGTCATATCAGTTTTGAAGAAGTAGGTCCTGAGTTACCTGTGGACAAAATTCTAGAGCTTCCAGTGGTTGAAACCATCATAGAGGATAATTTGGTTCGTGGTGCAATTGACATTTTGGACGTCCGTTTCGGCTCTCTTTGGACCTCTATCACACGTGATGACTTTTACGCGTTGGAACCAAACTTTGGTGATCGATTCGAGGTGACCATCTTTAACAATGATATGTTGGTCTACCAAAATCAAGTTACCTATGGGAAATCTTTTGCGGATGTTCGTATCGGTCAGCCAATTATTTATATCAATTCCCTCTATCGTGTTGGCTTAGCCATTAACCAAGGGTCTTTTGCCAAGGCCTATAATGTTGGTGTGGGGTCTAACTGGCACATTGAAATCAAACATTTAGGAGATTAAAGTAAGATTATGAAAAATAATTCAATTCGTACAGTAGTTGCGACAGGTATTGGTGCAGCACTCTTTATTATCATTGGTATGTTTGTTAATATTCCTATTTTTGGGAATACCAGCATCCAACTTCAGTATGCTGTTCAAGCATTATTCTCAGTGATTTTTGGGCCTATTACAGGTTTCTTTATGGGCTTTATTGGGCATGCGCTTAAAGATGGTATTCAATACGGAAATATCTCATGGGCTTGGGTGTTTGCAAGTGCCATTACAGGTCTTGTAATTGGTCTATTCAACAAAAAATATGATGTGACAACTGGCAAGTTTTCTTTGATGAGTATGATTTGGTTTAACCTAGCACAAGCATTGGCCCTCCTTATTGCCTATGGTATCGTTACTCCTATTGGTGATAGACTCCAATTCGCACAAGCCTGGTCATATCTTTATGCACAAAGTTTTGTAGCTGGCGTAGCTAACTTTATTACAATTGCAATCGGAGGAACCCTCCTTCTTGCAATCTATGCTGGCTCACGTACACAATCTGGTAGTCTTACCAAAGACTAGCATGAATCATAGGAGAGTGGGACTGTCAGTTTGCTTTGATACCTCCTCTCTTTTTTAGTAGAAACATGGATAAATACATTAGTTTTAATCAGTTTACATTTCAATATGATGCGCAAGCAGAAGCGACGCTTAAAGATATCAGCTTTGATATTGTCAAAGGCGAGAAAGTGCTCATTTTAGGCCCTTCTGGTAGCGGAAAGTCGACCCTGGCTCAGTGTCTCAATGGTATCATACCTAATATCCATAAAGGCCAGGCACAAGGCCAGGTAAGGATAGCTGGACAGAATATTTTCAAGCAATCTATCTATGATAAGTCACAGTTAGTATCTACGGTATTGCAAGATCCAGATGGTCAGTTTATTGGCTTAACAGTAGCCGAGGATTTGGCTTTTGCCTTGGAAAATGATTGTGCTAATCAAAGTGAGATGAAGGATAAGGTAGCTCTCTGGGCTGAACGTCTAGACTTGACTTCTCTTTTGAATCACCGCCCTCAAGACTTATCAGGTGGCCAAAAACAACGAGTTAGTTTGGCTGGAGTCTTGATTGATGAGAGTCCTATTCTTTTATTTGATGAGCCTCTAGCAAATTTAGATCCTAAATCAGGACAGGAAACCATTGACCTCATTGATAAAATCCACAAAGAGGAGGGAGCTACAACAATTATTATTGAGCATCGCCTAGAAGATGTTCTTTATCGTCCTGTTGACCGGATTTTACTGGTCAATGATGGCACCCTCCTCTTTAACGGTAGCCCAGATGAGCTTTTATCAAGTGCTCTCTTACTGGAAAATGGGATTCGCGAACCTCTATATGTGACGGTTTTACGTCAGTTGGGATTTGACACAAGAGATGCACAAAATCTTAGTCAATTGGATGCTTTAGACTTATCTGACCTTGTTCTGCCAGATAGAGTTTTGAAAGATAAAAGAGACAGTTCAAGTGATTCTATTTTGAAGGTTGAGGGGCTTAGCGTTTCCTATGGGGATAATCCAGCGATTATAGAGGATATGTCTTTTAGCTTGAAAAAAGGTGAGCGACTAGCGATTGTCGGTAAAAATGGAGCTGGAAAGTCGACGCTTGCCAAAGCTCTATGCGGTTTTGTTCCTAGTCAAGGTAAATTAACTTACAAGGGTCAGGATATCAGTCAGGATAGCATCGCCGAGCGTTCAGAGCGTATAGGCTTTGTTTTGCAAAACCCTAATCAGATGATTAGCCAAACTATGATTTTTGATGAAGTGGCTCTAGGTTTACGCTTGCGAGGGATTGAAGAAACTGAGGTTGAAGAGCGTGTTCATGAGGTCCTGAAGACTTGTGGCCTCTATAGTTTTCGTAAATGGCCTATTTCTGCGCTTTCCTTTGGTCAGAAAAAGCGTGTGACCATTGCGTCGATCTTGGTCTTGAAACCTGAAATCATTATCTTGGATGAGCCAACAGCTGGTCAAGATTACAAGACTTACACGGATATCATGAATTTCTTGGACAGTCTTCAGAAGCAAGGCCATACCATTGTGATGATTACCCATGACATGCAGCTCATGTTGGAATATAGTGATCGTTGTCTCGTTGTGGTTGAGGGGAAAATCATTGCAGACGATAATCCTGTTACAATTCTTAATCAGAAGGATTTACTTGAGTCAGCCAATCTCAAGCAGACATCTCTTTATACATTGGGTCAGAAATTGTCAAGTGATCCAGTAGAAGTAACCCAGTATTATATCGAAAAAGGAGGCCCTAATGTCTAATCGTTTAATTGGTTATCAGTCAGGTCAAGGTTTCCTCTATGATTTGTCTGGGGCAAGTAAGATGCTTTTCTTTATCTTGGTTTCAGTTGCTTGTATGGCAACCTATGACCCACGTTTTATTCTAGCAGTAGGCTTACTTTCTATTTATCTCTTTTATTTGGCCAAGATTCGTTGGCGAGATATTTCTTTCGTTGTTAAGATTATTGGATCGATTGCTCTCTTTAATTTACTTATGGTCTACCTTTTCGCACCTGGCTATGGTGAAGAAATTTATGGGGCTAAGACAGTTATTATTGAAGGCTGGGGGCGTTTCTATCTAACCAGTCAGGAGCTTTTTTACCTTGCAAATCTATTGCTCAAGTATTTTTCAACGGTCCCTCTTGCCATTCTTTTTCTTATGACCACTCATCCGAGTCAGTTTGCGGCTAGCCTAAATCAAATTGGGGTTCCTTATAAATTTGCCTATTCCGTGAGTTTAACCTTGCGTTATATTCCAGATGTTCAAGAAGAATTCTTTACGATTCGTAAGGCTCAGGAGGCTCGTGGTTTGGATTTGTCGCAAAAGGCGGGATTGGTCAAACGCATTCGCGGGAATCTCCAAATTGTTCTTCCACTAATTTTTTCATCTCTCGAACGAATTGATACCATATCGACAGCCATGGAGTTACGACGATTTGGTCGCTACAAAAAACGTACATGGTATGTGCATAAATCTTTGATGAAACAAGATTACCTTGTCATCCTATCAGCTATCCTTATATTGGGGATTAGTATTGGATTAATCTTCTTCAATCATAGTCGTTTTTATAATCCATGGGGCTAATGCTCTTAGCATAGAGAGAATCTGCCATTAAGTATAATAAAAAATGTTCCCGTCTTGTCCAGATGAACGAGATTGGAACGTTTTTTGTTATTTCAAATAGCCTAAATAATCAAATTTTTCTAGTGTCCGATTGTCGGCGACAACTAGGATGATTCCTTCGTCAGGTAGTTTCTTACTTGGGTCAAAGTGAGTGTTTAACTTGCCATTTTGCTCATCTCTAAAACCAATAACGTTGACGTTATAATTTTGTCTTAGATTTAATGTATGCAAAGACTTTCCAGCCCATTCCTTTGGAATTTTAAGTTCAATTAAAGCCACGTCGTCCTCTAAATGAAAAACATTTGAAATGTTATAACGGAGGATATTTGAAGCCAATTCTTTTGCTGTGCTACGCTCAGGAGTGATGACCCAGTTGGCCCCCATTCCGTAAAGGACTTCCTCATAATTGTTATTCATAGCTTTGGCGATAATATTTGTAATGCCAAGCTTTTTACATTGCAGGAGCGCCAGTGCAGAAGATTCTAAGTGTTCTCCAGTTGCAATAATGACCGTATCGCAAGTATCAATACCAGCAGAACGTAGAAAGTCAATGTCAGTAATGTCACCAACAGCGGCCTTAGTCACCTGATCAGCAAGGGAATTAATTGTTGTAGAGTTATTATCTAAGGCAATAACGTCTTGTCCAAAAGAGGAGAGTTCGGTTGCAATGGTTTGTCCAAAGATTCCCAAACCGAGGACCCCAATAATTTGTGTTTTCATATAAAATCCTTTCAGAATATTGGCAATGAATAAAATTGTTTAGCCAACTGAAATATCAGTTGGGGCATAAGAGACATGCTTTTCTTTTTTGGTCATCAAGCTCAAGAGAACAGTGATAGGTCCAACACGGCCAATGAACATCAGAGACATGATAACGAGTCGTCCTAGAGTATTTAGATTAGGGGTCAAATCCATTGAAACACCAACGGTAGCAATGGCTGACACACTCTCAAAAAGTAGGCCTAGGGGCGATAGTGTAGGATTAGTCTCCAGCAAAATAACATAGCCGACAAAGAGCATGGTTAGGAAGAAGAGGGTAACAGTGAATGCTTGCATAACAGTTTTATTAGAGATAATACGATTTCGGAAAACAACACTAGAGTTACCAGAGAGCTCCGACTTGAAAAGAAGAAACATAATGGAGGCAGTGGTTACCTTGATACCACCCGCAGTTCCTCCAGGACCACCCCCAATAATCATTTGAATCATAAAAAGAAGATTTGTGGAGAAATCGGCATTGGTATAGGAAATAGTTGCAAAGCCAGCGGTACGCATGGTTACAGTCTGAAAGAAACTTACCAGAAGTTGTTGCCAGACATTGAGAGTACCGATTGTCTTAGAGTTATCCATTTCCAGTAACCAAGCAAGTAGTGTTCCTCCTAAGAGGAGACAGCCTGTACTTATAAGAACAAGACGGCTTTGATTGCTGAAAGGTCTACAAGCTAATTTCCAATTCCTTGGACGATCTTTAATATAACGTCGCAATAGTTGAATCAAATCAATCCAAACTGCAAATCCCAAACTTCCAGACATAATGAGAAAAGCTACAGCAAGGTTAATGGTTGGATTGGTTGCATAATCCTGTAAACTGTTAGAACCTAAGTTGTCAAATCCAGCATTACAAAAGGCAGAGACAGCTAGAAAGAGACTATTAAAAATGCCGTGACCAAGTCCAAAACGAGGAATGAAATCAGTCATAATCACAAGTGCTGCCAAAACTTCAATAGAAAAAGTAATTTTATAGACCTTAAAAAGATAAGCTTTCAAATCTTTTTGGTTATCCCTGCTAAGTGCGGATTGAAGGAGATCTTGATCACTCAGTCCTAATTTATTTTTCAGGGTATAGGTGCTAAAGGCTATAAGAGAGACGAGCCCAAGTCCTCCCGTCTGCATGAGAAGCATAGAGAAAATTTGACCGAGACCATTGTATGCCTTACTGACCGGGACAACAGAAAGTCCAGTTACACAGACCATTGACACAGTATTGAAGAGATGATCCAGGTAGCTTGTTTCTGGACTATTAGCATAGTGGCTTATGGGAAGGCTAAGTAAAATACTTCCCACTATAATGACAAAGACAAAGCTGAGCACAAGCTTTTGCGTGACAGAAAGACGATTAATCAATGAAAACCTCCAAGTTATCATAAGAGTAAATAATAATCCAAGGAGTAAGACACCTCCTTGGATAAACGTTATAGCGGCTTCTTGTTAGGAATTCCAGCACGACGTGGGTATTTATTTGGGGTTTCTTTTTTCTTATCGACAATAGTGACATTACGTCCATCCCCATTTGGCAGTCTGTAGTTCTCGTTGAGAATAGGCTTGGCAAAAAGCGAGTTCAAGGCATTTTTAGCATCGGCTAACTCTTCATCAGCTGCTACAGCTTTAAGTGCAATAAGTTGTCCACCAACCTTCAAGAAAGGAATAGTCAATTCTGAGAGAACTTGCATGCGTGCGACGGCACGGGCAGTAACAATATCAAACTGAGCACGGAAGGCCTTGTCTTGTCCAAAATCCTCTGCACGTCCATGATAGAAGTGAACACCGCTGAGCTCAAGTTCATCAGCCAAGAGATTGAGGAAATTGATGCGTTTATTAAGAGAGTCGATGATAGTCACATCAAGCTCAGGGCAAAGGATTTTCATAGGGAGACTTGGAAATCCAGCTCCAGCTCCGATATCCAGAAGTCGAATACTTTGATTTTTAATATGCCCTTGAAGCACAGGAGCTAGGGAATCGTAGAAATGTTTGAGGTAGACCTCGTCTCTTTCTGTGATTGCAGTAAGGTTGATCTTTTCGTTCCATTCTACCAAAAGCTCAAAGTAGCGTTGGAATTGGTCTTTTTGTTTTTGGCTGAGATCGAACCCCAGTTCTTTCAGAGCCTTGTAAAAATCTTCAGGTGTCATTATATATTCCTTTTATCTAGTTTCAATGCTCTTATTTTACCATAATTAAGAGCTTTCATCTAACTCTATAGGACAGATGGAAACTGGGTCTGAGTAAGTTTCTTATTAGCTTTGAAAAAAGTTCTAAGTTTAAGAAATATGTAATATTAAAGGTGTTATTTTTTCTTAAAAATTTGATATAATACTAATTAAGTCTAAAATCATAATCATGCTCTCTAATGAAAAGTGAATGTAGGGGATTATGGTCTTGTGGATTGAAAATAGATCCCTATGGGGAAATTTAATTTGAGGATTAAGAATGATTTATCTTTCAGAAGTTAGAAAGTCTCCAGAGGGGCTCGTCTTTACTGAAGCACCTTCTTTGTTGGAGTCTATTAAAGAACGCTATGATCAAGTTTTAAATCTTGAACAGATTCAAGCAAGTGGTCAGGTAGCCTATGATAATGGCTTGTACCTTTTGGACTATCAACTTAGCTATGATATTACCTTGCCATCTAGCCGTTCACTTGAACCTGTGACACTTAGCTTTAACTATCCAGTTTCAGAAACCTTTATACAAGAGGCAGATGCAGCTCTTCAAAAGGAATTAGTCGAAGAAAATCTAGTTCTTATCTTGGATGGGGATACCATTAATCTTGATGAGAGTATTCTAGATAATATTCTTCTTAATATTCCTTTGAGAGTATTAACACCTGAGGAAGAATCAGGACAAATTTCGCTCTCAGGTAATGACTGGGAAGTCTTGTCAGAAGAGGATTTTGCCGCACTTCAACAGGAGAAAAAAGAGGCAAGTAATCCCTTTGCCCAATTGAACGGTCTATTTGACGAAAATTAATTCAAAAAAATAAACTAAAAATGTTTGACAATTTTAAAAATCTGTATTATTATATCATTAGAAGTTAATTTTCGGATTTATTTATAGGGTAAATCTACAGACTTTTTAAGGGAAATAGAAGTCAAAAAATTTTAAGAAAGTGGTAAATACTTATTATGAGCAAACGCATTTTGATTGTTGAAGATGAGAAAAACCTTGCTCGTTTTGTCTCTCTTGAACTTCAACACGAAGGATACGACGTTGTGACAGCAGACAACGGACGTGAAGGACTTGAAATGGCACTCGAGAAAGATTTCGATCTTATTCTCTTGGACCTTATGTTGCCTGAGATGGACGGTTTTGAAGTAACACGTCGTCTCCAACAAGAAAAAGATACTTATATTATGATGATGACAGCCCGCGATTCAATCATGGACATTGTTGCTGGTTTGGACCGTGGTGCTGATGACTATATTGTAAAACCTTTTGCGATTGAAGAACTATTGGCACGTATTCGTGCAACCTTCCGTCGCCAAGATATCGAAGCTGCTAAGAATGCACCAGCTAAAGCGTCAACTTATCGTGATTTGAAATTGGATGTTCAAAACCGTACAGTTGTTCGTGGTGATGAAGCAATTCCATTGACAAAACGTGAGTTTGATTTGTTGAACACACTTTTGAGCAATATGAACCAAGTGATGACCCGTGAGGAACTCTTGCTTCAAGTTTGGAAATATGATGATGCAATCGAAACAAACGTTGTAGATGTCTATATTCGTTACTTGCGTGGAAAAATCGATGTTCCAGGTAAGGAATCATACATTCAAACAGTGCGAGGAATGGGTTACGTTATCCGTGAAAAATGAGTAAATTACAAGATAAATTATTTGGTAAAGTAACCATTAGAAAAAAGTTGACCATGACAACTGCTGTGGTCTTCTTTCTTGTATTGTCGATGTTCACTCTAGTTGTTGTTTTCTCGGCCAATACGCTTCTTTTGCAACGTGAACGTCAAAATGTAAATAATACAATTTCGAAAGTTGTTACTTATATCGAAAAGGACTGGGATTCTGATGAAGAGTTGAGTCCAGAACCGCTTTTAGCGGCCCTTTATTCGCCTAAAAATATCTATGCATCAATCATTAATGGTGTGCTTTCTGAAAAGCACTCTTTGGATGGTCAAGTTGCAATTTCTAATAAATTATTTTCTAACCAATCTGTTTTTGTTTATGACAAAAAGGGAACGTTTATCTTTACTTCTGAGGAAAACACAGACTCTCCTCCAGGCATGTCTGAAGTAAACAAACTGAAGTCAGTGTCCTATAAAGGAAAGCGTGGTTTCTTACTGCAAGTTCCAATTTACGGTAAGGATAAAAAGACCATCGTTGGTTATGCCCAGATTTTCCATGATTTGGAATTCTACTATGCTCTGAAAGAGCGTTTGATTTTCTTATTGATTTTCCTAGAAGTGGGGATGACGGTCCTAGTTATCGCAGCAACTGTGGTTGTCTTGACATCTATTCTTCGTCCGATGAGACAGTTGCACGAAACGATGGGAGTTATCACCGATTCGCCAAGTGATTTGGAACTTCGTTCTAAGATTGAAAGCCACGATGAAATTGGTGATTTGGCGGTTAACTTTAACCGTATGATGGATAAAATCCAAGAAAATAATCAGATGCAGATGCGTTTCTTGAGTGACGTCAGTCATGAATTACGTACGCCGATTGCGGTTATCAAGGGCCATATGGACCTCTTGCAACGTTGGGGTAAAAATGACCCTGAGATTCTTGAGGAGAGTCTTGAGGCTGCAAGTCATGAGGCCAACCGTATGACGATTATGATTAATGATATGTTGGATTCTATCCGTGTCAAAGGATCATTTGAAAATCATAGAAATGATACGTGTGATTTGAATTCTTCAATCCGTACGGTTATTGGTAACTTCCGTGTCTTGCATGAAGATTACCAATTCTATCTCAATGATTTTGAGAGCTCAGAGCGTCCAGCACAGATTTACAGCCAACACTTTGAACAGGCGATTACTATTTTGATTGATAATGCGGTCAAGTATTCTCCTGTTAACAAGGAAATCCAGGTTACAATTAAGGCTCTGGAAGATGAAATGTTGGTACAAGTACAAGATAATGGTGAAGGGATTTCTAAAGAAGATATTGAGCATATCTTTGAACGCTTCTATCGTTCAGACAAGGCACGTAATCGTACGACAACACAATCTGGTGTTGGTATTGGTTTGTCAATCCTTTACCAAATTGTGGAAGCTTATCGCTGCCGTATCGATGTTAGTTCTGAACTTGGTGTTGGAACACGTTTCGACCTTTACATTCCGTTTGCGGATGGAGAAACGACGACACCTCAACTTGAGCTTTAAATCAATTTATAAGAGTCTTAGAGTGATTCTTGGTCGTGAGCACGCCTCGTTTAGAGCGTGCTTTTTTTGTGTTTTTATGGTAAAATAGAGTACCGAATTTCAGAGATTGGTGGTGAAGTGCATGCGTTGTCCAAAATGTCAACATAATAAATCTAGTGTTATCGATAGCCGTCAGGCAGAGGATGGGAATACCATTCGTCGTCGTCGTGAGTGTGATTCTTGTCATGCTCGTTTTACAACTTTTGAGCGTGTGGAAGAAGTTCCACTTTTGGTTGTCAAAAAAGACGGTACTCGTGAACAATTCTCTCGCGATAAGATTTTCAATGGTATCTTGATGAGTGCTCAGAAGCGTCCGGTTTCTAGTGAGGATATCGAAAATGCCATCACCCGTATTGAGCAAAACATTCGCCGTAATCATGATGGGGAGGTTGATAGTGATGTCATTGGGAATTTAGTGATGAAAGAACTCGCTGACCTTGATGAAATTACTTATGTGCGTTTTGCCAGTGTCTACCGTTCTTTCAAAGATGTTGATGAGATTGAAGAGTTGCTTCAAGAAATCACCAAGACTGTACGTGCGAAAAAAGAGTCTAAAAAATGAGACCTATTGAAGAATTTGTCTATGTTGGTAATCAGGTTATCGTTCCCGATCAGGCAAGTTTAATGCGTTGCTATTATCCCATTATTGGGAGTGAGGGATACGCTCTCTACCAGTATTTCGTGGCTTTTTATGACAATGGTAATCGCCGCCATAAGTTTGCGGCTATTCTGAATCACCTTAACTTTGGAATGCAGCCCCTTCAAGAAGCACTGGCGGTTCTGACAGCAGTAGATCTCTTGGCCTTTTACCAGTCACCTCAAGGGTTTTATGTGATAGAGCTTAAGTCTCCCTTAACAATTGAGCAGTTTCTAAAACATGCCGTTTATAGTTCACTTCTCGAGCAAAAGATTAGTGAACCAGCAGTAGACGCTTTGAAACCGGCAGGTCTCCAAGGATTGCAAGATTTATCTAAACGTTTTTCGGATGTCTTTACCGATGAGCGTTTGGCTCAAAAGTCTGTGTCTGAAATCAAGCCTAAAAATTCATTTGATTTAACTGGTTTTAGGAATCGTATGCAGGCTGATGGGCTTGTATTTACAGATGAAAAGACAGATGTGCCAGAAATATATAAATTGTCTGAGACTCATGGCATGAATTGGTATGATACCTATCTCTTAGCTAAAAAGACAGCCGTCAACTACCAGATTATTGTCAAGCGTATGCAGGTGCAATTAGAGCAGGCACAAGCTCAAAAATTGGGTGGTGACTCTGCTTTGACGGAGACGGAGAAAAAAATTCTTAAAGCGGTTAGGTCTGAAAAACCTATAGATTATCTACAAAGTGCCAAGGGTCCTGGTGGTGCTGTGACTAATTCTGAGAAGAAGATTCTCACAGATTTGGCACAAAGAGGCTTTATGGATGAGGTCATTAACCTCATGGTTGCCTACAGTTTGGGACGGACACGTTCAACGAATGTGAATCGAGAGTATATCTCTAAACTTGCTAACGACTTTGACTTTAAGAATATCCTCACTGCCGAACAAGGGCTTTTAGCTTTGCGTAGTGGTTACAACAAGAAATCACAACAAGCAAAAGCTGATTCTAAGAAGAAAACAAATGTGCCGAGCTGGAGTAATCCAGATTATGATAATCAAACCAGTCAGGCTGATCAGGCTAAATTGGATGAAATTAGACGTCGGGCTTTGGCAAAACTAGAAAAAGGAAAGGAGTAGCCTATGGAAAGAGTTGGACAAACCCTAAACCGAACAGGGCATCATGGGTCTGGCAATGCAACAGATTTAACGAAGCAAATTTTGGCAGATACAAGAGTGGCTAGCTTTATTCAAGAGCATAGCCTAAGCCAGGATGAAATCAAACGTAGTCTTCCTAAGTTTAATCAATTCCTGGTGGAATGCCGTAAGGTCAAAGAAGGTGATGCCTCCTATATTGCTAAAGGGTATGAGCCGATTCTGACCATGAATGAAGGCTACGCTGATGTGACCTATAAGGAGACGCGTCAGCTCAAAGAGCAACAGGAACAACAGGCTATCGCTAAACGGATTAATTTGGTGAGTCTGCCTCAGTCTTATCGTAAGATTACCTTTGCGGATATTGCTCTAGATGATGTGGCGCGTGTGGATACCTTTGAGAGTCTCGTGGATTTTGTGGCGAATTACCCTAGTCCAGACCAGAAAGGCCTCTACATCTACGGGGACATGGGGGTTGGAAAATCCTTCATGTTGGCTGCTATGGCTCATGAACTTTCCGAAACCAAGAAGGTTACGACGACCATTATTCATTACCCATCTTTTACCATTGATGTTAAAAATGGAATTAAGGATGGTTCTGTTAAGGAACAAATAGACGCTGTCAAACAAGCAGAAGTTTTGGTTCTAGATGATATTGGTGCAGAGCAATTCTCTTCTTGGATTAGGGATGATGTTTTGCAAGTCATCCTCCAGCATCGTATGATTGAAGAGCTGCCTACTTTCTTTACGTCTAACTATAGTTTTGCGGATTTAGAAGCTAAGCTATCCAATGGACGTCAAGGAGACGAGACTTGGCAGGCCAAACGTGTGATGGAGCGTATTCGTTTTCTTGCCAAAGAGATTCACTTGAAGGGTGTTAATCGCCGCTAAGTTGAATCTAATAATGATAAAGAATAAGAGAGTTTGCTTCCTTTGGTGGAAGTGAGACTGCTAAATGAAGAAAGGAATCCCTATTTTAATCAGGGACTTAAACATATGACATTACCTACAGTTGCTATCGTGGGTCGCCCAAATGTTGGGAAATCAACCCTATTTAATCGAATTGCGGGTGAACGTATCTCTATCGTCGAAGACGTTGAAGGGGTAACACGTGACCGTATTTATACCTCTGCTGAATGGCTTAATCGCCAGTTTAGCTTGATTGATACTGGTGGTATCGATGATGTTGATGCACCATTTATGGAACAAATTAAGCACCAAGCCGACATCGCCATGACTGAAGCTGATGTTATTGTCTTTGTCGTTTCAGGTAAGGAAGGCGTGACAGATGCGGACGAGTACGTTGCCCGTATTCTTTATAAGACCAACAAGCCAGTTATCTTGGCGGTAAATAAAGTGGATAACCCTGAGATGCGTGCAGATATCTATGATTTCTATTCTCTTGGTCTTGGTGATCCCTATCCAGTTTCATCTGTTCACGGTATCGGTACAGGGGATGTTCTCGACGCTATCGTTGAAAATCTCCCAACAGAAGTTGAAGAAGAAAATCCAGATATCATCCGTTTCAGTTTGATTGGACGTCCAAACGTCGGAAAATCAAGTTTGATTAACGCCATTTTGGGGGAGGACCGTGTAATTGCTAGCCCAATTGCTGGTACGACTCGCGATGCCATTGATACAAACTTTGTGGACAGTGAAGGTCAAGAGTATACCATGATTGACACCGCTGGTATGCGTAAATCTGGTAAGGTTTATGAAAATACAGAGAAATACTCTGTCATGCGTTCTATGCGTGCTATTGACCGTTCTGATGTTGTCCTTATGGTTATCAATGCCGAAGAAGGTATCCGTGAGTATGACAAGCGTATTGCTGGTTTTGCCCATGAAGCTGGTAAAGGGATTATCATCGTAGTTAACAAATGGGATACGATTAAGAAGGACAACCATACTGTTGCCAATTGGGAAGCGGATATCCGTGAGCAGTTCCAATTTTTGAGCTATGCACCAATTATCTTTGTATCGGCTGAAACTAAACAACGTCTTAACAAGTTGCCAGAGATGATTAAACGCATCAGTGAGAGTCAAAACCGTCGTATTTCATCGGCTGTCTTGAATGATGTTATTATGGATGCCATTGCCATCAACCCAACACCAACAGATAAAGGAAAACGTCTTAAGATTTTCTACGGCACACAAGTTTCGGTTAAACCACCAACATTTGTTATCTTTGTCAATGAAGAAGAGCTTATGCACTTCTCATACATGCGTTTCTTGGAAAATCAAATTCGTCAGGCTTTCGGTTTTGAAGGAACACCAATCCACTTGATTGCTCGTAAACGTAAATAAAAAAAGAGACCAACCAGAATAGAATCTTTAAGGGTTGGTCTTTTGTCATTGTAAGGAGAAATGATGTTAGAAAATATTAAAGCTTATTTATCTAAACAAGGGGTTAAGTATATCAAACCTGAAAAAGCGGGTCCGCATCAAGAAGAGATGGAAATGCTCAAGGCACTTGGTCAAGCAGCTCGTAAGGAAATGCAGACTTTGTCAAAAGTTTTAGAGGAGCGTTTGGCACCCTTTAAGGTGGATCGTGTCAGTAATTGGGCCAATCAGGCACAAATATGTCGCCCACACTTTTGGTGCTATTATAGGGCCCCTGAGGACAGTTTAGACGATGTTGCCATGGCGATTCGCCTTTATGGTCAGCCTGAAAAATGGGGGATTTCAGTTGAGGTTAGCTTTGTCGAACGGAAAAAATCAGACACCACTCTAGCTAAGCAACATAAGGTCCTAGACTTACCGATTGCCCCCTCTCTATACTATTTTGCCCAGGAAGATGGTGTCAGTCATCGTGTAGAAGGAACTGAAGAGAATCGTCAGATGCTTAAAGCAGCAGTTAGAGATGGTCGTATCCGCAAGGTATTGGTTAAGTATGATGTGGTAGTGACTACTAGTAAAACTATGGAAGAGTTAGTAGAAGAGCTTGCTGATGGATTTGATAAGTTGAAAGCCTATTACGAGAAAGCTAATAAAAACTAAAAAATCTCCAGGTTCTTTCTGGAGATTTTCCTTGTTATTTTGGTGCAATCACTTCAGCACCACCCATGTAAGGACGAAGAACTTCAGGGATAGTTACTGAACCATCTTCGTTTTGGTAGTTTTCAAGGATAGCGGCTACTGTACGTCCAACAGCAAGTCCTGAACCGTTAAGAGTGTGAAGAAGTTTTACCTTACCATCAGCTTCGTCACGGTAACGGATTTGTGCACGACGGGCTTGGAAATCTTCTGTGTTTGAACATGAAGAAATTTCGCGGTAAGTGTTTTGTGCTGGAATCCAAACTTCCAAGTCGTAAGTTTTCGCAGCTGAGAATCCCATATCGCCAGTACACAAAGTGATGACACGGTATGGCAAGTTAAGTTTTTGAAGGATGTTTTCAGCGTTAACTACCATTTTTTCCAACTCATCATATGAGTCCTCAGGTTTTGAGAATTTGACCATTTCAACCTTGTGGAATTGGTGAAGACGAATCAAACCACGTGTATCACGACCAGCTGAACCAGCTTCTGAACGGAATGAAGGGCTCATAGCTGTGAAGTAGATTGGCAATTCTTTACCGTCAAGGATTTCACCGCGGTAGTAGTTTGTCAAAGGAACTTCAGCTGTTGGGATAAGGACGTAGTCAGTACCGTCAAGCTCGAAAGTATCTTCCTTGAATTTTGGATATTGACCAGTACCGAACATTGAGTCGTGGTTAACCATGTAAGGTGTGATCATCTCAGTGTAACCTTCTTTAGCGTGCTCATCCAACATGAAGTTGTAGATTGCACGTTCCAATTTTGCTCCAAGGCCTTTGTAGAAAAGGAAACGAGAACCAGTGACTTTAGCACCACGTTCCCAATCTAGGATACCAAGGTCTTCCCCAAGATCCCAGTGTGCTTTAACTTCAAAATCAAAGTCACGAGGTGTTCCCCAACGACGAACTTCTACGTTTTCATCTTCGTCAGCGCCTACAGGAACAGAGTCATTTGGTGTGTTTGGAAGTGTCACAACGATGGCATTAAGCTTTTCATCGATAGCAGCAAGTTCGGCATCAATCTCCTTAATTTCTGCAGAGACTTTTTGCATTGCTGCGATTTGTTCGGAAGCATCTTCTTTGTTACGCTTAGCTTGAGCGATACCATCTGAAGCAATGTTACGTTGAGCTTTGAGTTCTTCAGATTTGATAAGAAGTTCGCGACGTTTAACATCAAGCTCTTTGAGTTCATTTAAAGTTTCAGCAGCGACACCACGTGTAGCCAATTTTTCGGCAAGGGCATCGAAGTCGTTACGAATACGTTTTACATCTAACATAAGTTCCTCCAAAAAGTAAAACACTCCAGTGAAAGTGTTGGAGTGACATAGGCCACGGTTCCATCCAACTTCACAGGAGTGCACTTGTTTATGTTTTTAATTATTAGAAACGGTAGAATTTCGTAGGTCAACCCTACCTGCTCGCAGCAACCGCAGGCTTTCTGTAAGGGTCTAGCTAGTACTTATCCGTCTGTTATATTATACAAAAATTATGATTTTTTGGCAAATAAACCTTTGAGTCGAGCCCCAATAGTTTGAATGAGAGTTGGTAGCTTGACGACTTTTTCATTGCCAAGGTGTTCCCTAGCAATCTTTAGAATCTTTCCTGAATCTTTAGAGGCAAAGAGGAATTTGCTCTTGTCTGTTAACACTTCAAAGTGGCGGCTAATTCTCTTTCCTGAGACATTTGCACCGATTTGTGTGATGCTAGTCCATGGAATTTGAATGTATTGCTCGACATTGACATCTGGGTAGAATTCAAGAGCCACATCTCCGATTAGAAATTTACCGACTTTCCCTCCGATAGCCATGTAGGAAACGCCTGTTGTATGCAATTCAACTGTTTTGTTTAGTGATTGTGCCATATCTATCTCGCTTTTTGATTGTAGTACCTTTATTATAGCATAAGAAAAGAGTTCAGCTTTGCTAAACTCTTACTCTTTTTACATGATTCCGAAGAAGCTTGCAACAATACCAACTACAAAGAGTCCGATGATGATTGTGATTGGTGAAACTTTCTTCTTAAGCAACCACATACATGCAAAAGTAAGGAGAAGTCCCATCAAACCTGGAATCAATGAATCCAATTGTTTTTGGAGGGTATCAACTTGAATCTTATCGAAGCTAAGTTTGTCATTAACTTGGCCGAGGATAGTCTTAAGTTGGTCACCGCTAACATTGCCTTTAGGCCATTCGATATAGGCACCTTTAGACAAAACTTTACCTGGAAGGTTTACAGTGAAGACGATAGATACCCAACGTTCAACAAGGACAGCCAAGATGAACATACCAAGGATTGATGCCCCTTTAGTAATATCTTTCAAGATACCACCAGACATGTCTTTAGTGATTTCTGAACCTGCTTTGTAACCAAGTTCTTGAGTATACCACAAGAAGGCCATACGGATAAGGTTCCAACCGATGAAGAAGATAAGTGGACCAGCGATGTTACCAGCTTGTGCCAATGATGCACCAAGGGCACCAAGGATAGGACGAACTGTGAACCAGAAAACAGGGTCACCGATACCGGCAAGAGGTCCCATCATACCGATTTTAACCCCTTGGATAGCAGCATCTTCGATGTCAGTACCGTTAGCTTTTTCTTCTTCAAGAGCCAAGGTAACACCCATGATAGGAGCAGCTACGTAAGGGTGGGTATTGAAGAATTCCAAGTGACGTTTAAGAGCTGCGGCTTGGTCTTCTTTGTTAGTGTAGAGTTTTTTGATAGCAGGAATGAGTGAGTAAGCCCAACCCAAGTTTTGCATACGTTCATAGTTCCATGAACCTTGCAAGAATTGTGAGCGCCACCAAACCTTTTTACGATCCGCTTGAGATAATTGAATTTTTTCAGCCATGAGAGCACCCCTTCCTAGTAGTCTTCCAAGATATCGCCGATTGGGTCGCCTGAACCAGTTGAAGTTCCGCCACCATTTCCGCCACCTTGTTTAGAAAGGTTGAGGTAGATGAAGGCAATAGCGACACCGATAGCACCAAGAGCGATAAGTGTCAATTGGCTAATAGCAGCAAAAGCAAAACCGATGGCGAAGAATGGCCAAACTTCACGAGTTGCCATCATGTTGATAACCATGGCGTAACCAACGGCTACGACCATACCACCACCGACAACCATACCGTGGTTGAGCCAGTCAGGCATCAATCCAAGGGCATGTTGAACAGATTGTGCTGGGATAGCAAGAAGAAGGGCAGCTGGCACAGCGATACGCAAACCTTGAAGAAGGAGGGCGAGGTAGTGTGCACGTTCAACACCAGCGATGTTTCCGTTTTCTGCAGCTTTATCTGCGGCATGAACAAGGGCAACAGAGGCTGTACGAACAAGCATAGTTAGGAAGAGACCGGCAACCGCAAGTGGGATAGCTGTTGCAGTCGCAACACCGATACCTTCAGTTGTGAAGTTACCACCTTTAACCAAAATAATGGCAGCAGCAACAGAGGCAAGGGCAGCGTCAGGAGCGACAGCGGCACCGATATTAGCCCAAGCAAGGGCAATCATTTGAAGAGAACCACCAAGCATGATACCTGCAGTGAGGTTACCTGTAGCAGCACCGATGAGGGTACATGCAACAAGTGGTTGGTGGAATTGGAATTGGTCAAGGATACCTTCAAGACCAGCAAGGAAGGCAACAACTACGACCAAAATTGCAGAAATAATTGACATATCTGACATGGTAATAATTCCTTTTCTATTGAGTTGTGATTAGCTGAGATTATCAACTAATTTATCCGAATGAAGGTTATTGAACGTTAGCTTTTTTGATAAGGTCGAACAAATCTTTCTTAGAATCATTTGGTACCTTACGGACGTCGAATTCAACGCCAAGGTCACGCAATTTTTCGAAGCAAGCAACATCGTCTTTGTCCATAGACAAAACGTTGTTAACCATTGTTTTACCAGTTGAGTGAGCCATAGAACCAACGTTAAGTTCTTTGATTGGCACGCCACCTTCGATAGCACGAAGTGCGTCTTGAACAGTTTCGAACAAGATAAGCGCGTGTGTGTTACCAAAGCGAGGGTCCTTAGAAGCATCAATCAATTTTTGAATTGGAACAACGTTTGCTTTAACCCCATTTGGTGCTGCTTGTTTGATCAATTCTTTACGAAGCTCATCTTTAGCAACATCGTCTGAAGCAACAATGATACGATCTGCTTTAGAAGCAGGTGTCCAGTTAGTTGCTACCTGACCATGCAAGAGACGTGTGTCCAAACGTGCCAAGTTAATCTTGAGTTTACCATCTCCGATAACTGTCCCTTCTGGGATAGCTCCTTGAGGTGCAGCGGCTTCTACAGGAGCTGCTGTTGTTTCCTCAGCTGGATTGAGCTCCTCTGGAAGCGCCTTGATACCACCCTTAGCTTCCTTGATGATATTAGCAGCAACTTGCTCTGCAGTAGCGTTAGCATCCATCATACGTTCAGTGTATGCTTGGATTAGCATTGGCAAGTTAAGTCCTGTGATGATAGCAATCTTGCGACCTGGATTTTCTCCAGCAATTCGGCTAGCTTGGTTAAATGGTGAACCAGACCAAAGGTCAGCCAAAACAAGAATTTCATCATCAGCATCGAATTGTGCAATGGCGTCGTTGAAGTGAGCGTACAAGTCATCAGGACCTTCACTTGGCATGAAAGTTACGACTTGAACTTTCTCTTGGTCTCCAAAAATCATAGAGCCTGATTGGTGGATTCCTTCAGCGAACTTACCATGGCTGGCAATAATAATACCGATACCCATTCGTGTTCTCCTCCTTATAAATTATTTTTTCCTAGGCTTAAAAAGACTATCTCCGATTTTTATCAAGACGCTAAAAAAAAGCGTCTCTCAATCTTTTTAAACATAAGAAATCAAGAACAATTATATTGTAAAACGCTTTCAAGTAAATGTCAATAGCTAGTGAGATAAAATTTCAAAAGAAGTCAATTTCTTTCAAAAATGAGCAAAATATTATAAAAAGATTGCCCAACCATTAGATCGAACAATCTTTTTATAATATTCGGAGATTATTTCTTCTTGACAATGAGTCGGAAAAGATTTTTAAATCCTTGTTTGAGGACAGAGATAAAGCTAGGTGCTTTTCTTAAACTTTCTCGAGGAATTCTTTTTTGAATTTCTTTCAAAGTTATTCGGCTTTTTCGACTGGCAAAACGGAAACGTCCATTTTGCTTAGTACGGATTTCAAAACGTGGGATGAACTTACCACCGAAGTAGACATCGGCAATCACATAAGTGACTTCATCCCAAGGAATTTGAACGTAATCTTGTAACTTCGTATCGTTGTAAAATTCGAAGGCCTTATCACCGACCATAATATTTCCGTAAATAGGCCCTTCACGAAACCAAGTTCCCTTAGTTGTGTGAGCCATTTCGGTATTGAGCGATTTAACCATACCTTGCTCCGATTAGAGTACACCAATAATGTGGAGCACAATAGCTAGAACAAAGATACCCAAGATGATAACGATTGGAGAAACTTTTCTCTTAAGAAGGTACATACAGAGGAAAGTCAAACCAAGGGCAGCAAGACCAGGAATCAATTGGTTCAAGTTATCTTGCAATGTTGTTACCTTGTTGGCTTCGAGTGATTTACCAGCAGCTTGTTCTAGGAAGGCTGCTTTAACACCGGCAATACCTTTTGGAAGTTTATCCCAATCGATATAAGCACCTTCTTGTTGTTTAACAACAGAGACAACTGGTGTGAAGGTAATGCTTACCCAACGTTGGATAAGAGAACCGATAACGAACATCCCCATCATTGATGCGCCACGAGTTACTTGTTGAAGAAGGTTACCTGACAAGTCGTCTGTAATCGCAGTACCAGCACGGTAACCGAATTCTTGAGTATACCATTTAACGGCGGCAACCATGACGTTCCAGAGAACGAAGAAGACGATTGGGCCTAGGACGTTACCTGAAACAGCCAAACCTGCTCCTAGTGAAAGGAAGATTGGACGAAGGGTAAACCAGAAGAGAGGGTCACCGGCACCTGCAAGAGGTCCCATCATACCGACCTTAACCCCTGAGATAGCCGCATCATCGATCTCAGCACCGTTGGCACGTTCTTCTTCCAAGGCAAGCGTAACCCCAAAGATTGGGTTAGCCATGAAAGGTTGTGTATTAAAGAATTCCAAGTGACGCTTAAGGGCAGCAGCACGTTCTTCTTTAGTTTGATAAAGTTTTTTGATTGCAGGAATAAGGGTGTAGGCCACACCACCATTTTGCATACGTTCATAGTTGAATGAAGCTAAAAGGAAGTATGAGCGCAAGAAAGCTTTGAAACGATCTGCTTTTGTTAATTTAATTTTTGAATCAGCCATTTTCTTTCCTCCTAATTAAAAGTCTTCCAGAATTTCACCGAGGGGATCACCTGATCCTCCATCATTTGAAGAACCATTTGAACCACTAGCTTCAAGTGCAAGGTACATAACGGCAAGACAGAGACCGATGATACCCAAACTAATCAAGGTCAACTCTTTAAGGGCAGCCAAAGCAAAACCAAGGAAGAAGAATGGCCAAACTTCGCGACTAGACATCATGTTGATAACCATGGCATAACCAACGGCTACAACCATACCACCACCGATTGTCATACCTGATTTTAACCATTCAGGCATAGCTTCAAGACCAGATTGTACGAGGTGTGCAGGAATCAAGAGCAAGAGGAGGGCAGGGATAGCAACACGGAGACCTTGAAGGGCCATACCGATAAAGTGCCATCTTTCAACACCAGCGATATCAGCAGCTTCTGCACGGCTATCCATAATATGAGCGATGAAGACAGTTGCTGTACGGACAACCATTGTCAAGGCAAGACCGGCAACAGCCAAAGGCACCGCAAGGGCGATGGCAGGACCAATTCCTTTAGTTCCTTGACCACCCAAGATAAGGATAATTGTAGAAGCAACAGCGGCAAGTGAGGCATCTGGTGCCATGGCAGCACCAACGTTAGCCCATCCCATAGTAATCAACTGTAAGCTACCACCCAACATTACGCCGAGTTCGAGATGACCAGTAACAAGACCGATAAGGGAACAAGCCACAACTGGCTGGTATGTTTCGATTTGGTCGTTAACTGAGCTACAACCGATGATGAAAGCAACAATTACGACTAAAATAATTTGTACTAAACTCATTTATGCATCCTCCAAAATTATTTCTTCTCTGCTAATTTAGTTTCAGCTGACTTAATCAAGGCATCAACGTTTGCTGGGCTATCACTTGGTACCCCACGAACGTCAAATTTGACACCCAATGATTGCAACTCTTTGATAGCATCCACATCTGTTTGGTCAAATGAAAGAGCTTTAGTAACGTTGACTTTTCCTTCTTTATAAGCTGAAGAACCAAGGTTGATTTCTTTAACATCAACACCTGCTTTAACAGCAGCAAGAGCATCTTCAACAGATTCAAAGAGAAGCATAGCACGTGTATCACCAAAACGTGGGTCATTGTTTGCTTTAACCATGTTTTTAATTGGGATAACGTGAACTTGAACACCAGATGGAGCGGCTTGTTTAATCATGTTTGTACGAAGTTTATCATGACAAACAGTGTCTGAAACAACGATGATACGGTCTGGGTGAGTTGAGTGAGTCCAACCAGTCGCAACCTGACCGTGGAGGAGACGTGTGTCAACACGAGCCAAAACGTATTTGATTTTTCCATCACCAAGAACGGTTCCTTCAGGAATGGTACCTTTAGGAACAGAAGGCTTAGCGTCGGCTGGTTTAGTGTCTTCTTTAGGAATAAGGCCTTCTGGAAGGACTTTAACGCCTTCTTTGGTTTCCTTATAAATGTTAGCGACAATCTCTTCAACCCCAGCATCAGGAGCTACCATACGTTCCGTATATGCTTGGATAAGCATTGGCAAGTTGAGTCCTGTCACGATAACCATCTTGCGATCAGGATTTTCTTCCTTGATACGGCTTGCCTGGTTAAATGGTGACCCAGACCAAAGGTCTGCAAGGACAAGAATTTCGTCGTCAGCGTCAAATTGAGCGATGGCATCTTTGAAGTGAGCGTACAAGTCGTCAGGACCTTCATTTGGCATGAAAGTAACCACTTGAACTTTCTCTTGTTCACCAAAAATCATAGAACCTGATTGGTGAATACCTTCAGCGAATTTACCATGGCTAGCAATAATAATACCGATACCCATTAGTGTTCTTCCTCCTTTTATATATTGCTTCTTAGGAATAGAAAAATGATTATTGGTATTATCATTCATGACATGAAAATGACAACAATATTTTTTTAGTCCCTCGAAAATTAGAACAATCTAATTGTAAAACGTTATCATAGATTTGTCAATGCTTTTCGTAACAAAAGTGTCATAAAATTGAAAAAAATATCAAATTATCGCAAATATACTTTCTTTTCAGACAAAAAGAGTTAGATATAGTTTGAAGCTATATCTAACTAGAAGAAATGGGATTAAGAAAAAATGAGATAAATGCTTGTAATAGCTATTAATGGCTGCTATAATTTCTTCAATTAGCTATTTAAGGTTAAATCTATAAGAAAAGAGGACCTCCTTATGTCAGATTTACTAAGTATTTATAATGAATTGCAATCTAAGAAATGGGTTGACTTGACCCACAAAATTAATGCAGAAAGTCCACACTTTCCAGCTCTCCCAGCTTTGAAACAAGAAGACCTTTTCACATTAAAAGATGGTTTCCATGTTCAAAAATTTACAGTAGTTGGTCAATACGGAACGCATATTGATGCACCGATTCACTTTGTAGAAGGTGGTCGTTGGTTGGATGAGATTGCTCTCAAAGATCTTCTTTTACCACTCTATGTTATCGACAAGTCTAAAGAAGTTGCTGCGAATCCAAACTTTATCTTGAGCAAACAAGATATCTTAGACTTTGAAGCAGAGCATGGAAAAATTACTGAAAGGGCTTTTGTCGCTTTTCGTAGTGATTGGTCGAAGCGTTGGCCAAATCAAGATGCTATGCGTAACCTTGATGAAAATGGGATTCAACAAAGTCCAGGGTGGAGCCGAGAAGCTCTAGAATTCTTGATTCATGAACGCCATGTTAAGGCTGTCGGTCATGAAACCTTTGATACCGATGCGGGTATTCCAGCAGCAGAACATGGCTTGGTTAACGAATACTACCTTTTGGAACAAAACATTTATCAGGTAGAAGTCTTGAATCAATTGGATCAAGTTCCAGCTGTTGGTGCTTTGATTTCAATTGCATTTCCTCACTGGGACAAGGCGACAGGTTCCCCAGTGCGTGCAGTGGCTATTTTACCTTAATCAGAACAAAAGACACCGAAGAAATTTTCAGTGTCTTTTCTTGTTTATAAGAAGAGTTCCTGGAGTTTGCGAGCAACGCCATCCTCTTCATTAGTCCACTCAATTTGTTCGTTAGCGTGGGGGAGAAGAACAGAGCTAGCATTCTTCATGGCATAACCAGTTTTAGCAAGTTCCAACATCTCTGTGTCGTTGTGTTCGTCTCCAAAAGCAATCAGATCATCCGTTGATTTGCGCATGGCCTTAAGTAAGTAGTTTAGGGCGTAGGCCTTGTTTATGCCTTTAGGCGAAAATTCCAAGATATTAAGCGGGCCACCCCAAGAATCAACTTCAATTTCTTCCTTGAAGTCCTTCTTGATGTCATCGGCAAGTTGGTACTTATCCTCATGACGAGTTTGCATAAGGAGAGCGTTAGGGTTGCGCGTGATTTTAGTTGGTTCTAAACGCATAGCCTCAATAATTTTATCAACACCAAAGAGTTGTGGTTGGATACGCTCTGGGTGATTCATAGTGATATAGAAGTGTTTTCGATATTCACTAGCCAGAAAATCCATCTCTAATTCATCATGGCGTTGTAAGAGGCTAATCAGATATTTCTTATCTAATTTAACCGAATGCTCATAAGCCCAGTTTTGGTCTGGAAGATTGGTCAAGGAGCCGTTAAAGGTAATGAGTGGTGTTTCTAACCCTAGTGTTTTGTAATGGTCAATAGCCATACGATAAGGACGACCTGTAGCGATAACGACTTGGTGTCCTTTGTTTTGTACGTCTTTAATCGTTTTTTGTGTAAATTCTGAAATAGTTCCATCTGGGCGTAATAACGTTCCATCAAGATCTAGTGCAATCAATTTTTTTGTCATGTTCCTATTATAGCAAAAATCTGTCCTTTGTTGGTGATTAAGAAAGAGCTTTCTAAGAACGTTCGGTTTTTCATAAGAAAAGTCTCAGGAAATAAACCTTGCACCGTCAAATGATTTCATGTAGAATAGTAATGTTGCATTCTACATGAGAATGTTCCGAAATTATTCGGATTTTGACAATATTTTTTATTAAGGAGTCTAAACTTTCATGGAAAAGTTTTTCAAATTGAAAGAACATGGTACTGACGTCCGCACAGAAGTGACTGCCGGATTGACAACTTTCTTTGCCATGTCTTACATCCTCTTTGTTAACCCAGCGATGTTGGCCCAAACAGGAATGCCTGCACAAGGTGTTTTCTTAGCAACAATTATTGGTGCGGTTGCAGGGACATTGATGATGGCATTTTATGCTAACCTACCATACGCTCAAGCGCCTGGTATGGGGCTTAATGCCTTCTTCACCTACACAGTGGTCTTTTCTTTGGGTTACACTTGGCAAGAGGCCTTAGCAATGGTCTTTCTATGTGGTGTTATTTCATTGATCATCACGGTAACTAAAGTACGTAAGATGATTATTGAGTCTATTCCAACAGCTCTCAAATCTGCTATTTCAGCAGGTATCGGTGTTTTCCTTGCCTATGTTGGGATTAAAAATGCTGGTTTCTTGAAATTCTCAATTAATCCACATACCTACACTGTAGCAGGCAAAGGTGCTGACATGGCCAAGGCGTCAATTACAGCTTCATCGTCAGCTACACCAGGTTTGGTTGCTTTCAATAACCCAACTGTAATTGTAGGTTTGATTGGTCTTGCGATTGCGATTTTCTTTATTGTTAAAGGTATTCGTGGTGGTGTTCTTCTTTCAATCCTTGTAACGACTATCATTGCTATTTTTGCTGGTGTTGTTGATTTTGGAAGCATTGACTGGCACGCAGCTAGCTTGACATCATCTATTAAAGACCTTGGTCAGGTCTTTGGTGCAGCGCTTGGATCAAAGGGATTGGGGTCACTCTTTTCAGACGTTTCTCGTTTGCCTGGTGTCTTTATGGCTATTCTTGCCTTTTCATTGACTGATATCTTCGATACTATCGGTACCTTGATCGGTACTGGTGAGAAGGTTGGTATCATTGCTTCAACAGGTGATAACAACGAATCAAAAGCTCTTGACCGTGCTCTTTACTCTGACCTTGTTGGTACAAGTATTGGTGCCATTGCAGGGACTTCAAACGTTACAACTTACGTTGAATCTGCAGCAGGTATTGGTGCTGGTGGACGTACTGGTTTGACAGCTCTTGTGGTTGCTGTACTCTTTGCCATTTCTAGTTTCTTTAGTCCAGTGGTATCAATCGTTCCAAATGCTGCCACAGCGCCTATCCTTATTATTGTAGGTGTTATGATGCTCTCTAACCTTAAGAGTGTGGATTGGGAAGACTTGTCTGAAGCTATTCCTGCCTTTTTCACTTCTATTTTCATGGGATTCTCATATAGCATTACCTATGGTATCGCAGCTGGTTTCCTTACTTATACTTTGGTCAAAATCGTCAAAGGTCAAGCTAAGGATGTCCACTTTATTATGTGGATTTTGGATATCTTGTTTATCCTTAACTTCATCAGTATGGCTGTATTCTAAAGCTTGAAAGTTAAAAGTCTGTATATTTGTCAGGCTTTTTCTTTTGCGATTTTTATCTGGAGGAATGTGAGAGAGTTACTATTGGTTAACTTTTGAAACTATAGTAAGTTTTACAAAAACATTTCTAATCCATGAGTGATTGATGTGGTCAAAATAAACACAAAATTAAAAAACTCATCTTAATTTCTTGCTTAGATGATTCAATATTTATAAGTTTCTACTGTATTTTTACAGTGGATTCTAGTCCATATTTTTATTTTTTGATATAATGAAAACATGATTTACAGTCAAAATGAAGAAGAATTGATTAGTATCGGTCAAAAGCTAGGTCGACTACTCGATTCTGGAGATATAATTGTTCTCTCAGGTGATCTGGGAGCTGGCAAAACAACCTTAACCAAGGGGATTGCCAAAGGTTTGGATATTTCACAGATGATCAAGAGTCCAACCTATACTATTGTAAGGGAGTATGAGGGCCGACTGCCACTCTATCATTTAGATGTCTACCGCATTGGTGATGATCCAGATTCTATTGATTTAGATGATTTTCTGTATGGTGAAGGTGTGACAATCATCGAGTGGGGTGAGCTCCTAGACGAGAGTCTGTTAGGGGATTATCTCCTAATTTCGATATCTCATCATGGAGATGGGCGTCAGTTGCTTTTTGAATCTTTTGGTCCTAGAAGTAAGGAGATTCAGGAGGAAATGGTAAATGGCTGAGCAAGAATTAGTCATTGAGGAAGCCCAAAGAGAGGATGCGGCCTCTCTAGCTCGTTTACTAGAGACTGTAGCCTTGGAATCGGATTTTCTAGCACAAGATGATAGAAGTTCTATGCTGAGTGCTGAACAGTTAGCCACTTATATTGAAAGTCATCAGCATAGGCTTAATGAGATTTGTTTGGTAGCGAAATTGGGTCATGAGGTCATTGGTGTTTGTAATGTTACCTCTGATCAAGATACTAAGACCAGTCATATTGGCGACGTATTTATTGCGGTTTCTAAACCCTACTGGGGGAATGGTGTTGGACAGTTTCTTATGGAAACAATGATTGACTGGGCAGATCATACACCAACTATCCGCTGCTTAGAGTTGACGGTTCAAGCACGTAATGAACGGGCGGTTCATCTCTATCAAAAATTTGGATTTGACATTGAAGGCACTAAGAAACGTGGTGCAAGAACTAAAAATGGAGAATTTCTAGATGTTTACCTTATGGCTAAACTCATAGATTAGGAAAAAACATGAAACTTGGACGAAAAATTTTATTGATGTTGTTGGCGATTTTTGCAACGACAGTAGTAGCTGCTGGTATTTACCTAACGACAACTTATAATTACGCCACAGGCGAATTGTCAAAAACGTTTAGGGCTTCTAAAGCAACTTCAGGGAATAGTAAGGCTATTCAACAGACTAAGCCTATAACTATTCTCTTGATGGGGGTAGATACAGGATCCAAAGAACGTAAGGAAACCTGGGAAGGAAACTCTGATACCATGATTTTGGTAACAGTGAACCCTAAGACTAAGAAAACAACTATGACCAGTTTGGAACGTGACCTTTTGACAGATATTGAGGGGTCGGGTGAAGCAAAACTAAATTCAGCGTATGCTGAGGGTGGTGCTGACTTGGCTATTTCAACCATTCAAAAGGTTTTAGATATTGATATTGACTATTATGCACTGATTAATATGCAGGGTATGATTGATTTGGTAGATGCTGTTGGTGGTATTGAGGTAACGAATCATTTTGATTTTCCAATTTCGATTGCAGAAAATGAACCTGAATTTCAGGCAAAAGTTGAGCCCGGAACTCATAAAATCAATGGTGAGCAAGCTTTAGTCTATTCACGTATGCGTTACGATGACCCTGATGGTGACTATGGTCGCCAAAAACGTCAACGTGAGGTTATTCAAAAAGTTGTAGCTAAGCTCTTGAAGATGGACTCGATTGGTTCTTACAAGAAAATCTTGTCAGCTGTAAGTTCAAATGTTCAAACTAGCATTGATCTTGGTGATACCAATACTCTGCGTAGCTTGATGGGCTATAGTGATGCACTTAAAAATATTAAGTCATACCAATTGGCTGGTTCGGATGCCATGATCAACGGAGGAAGCTATCAAGTGGCCTCTACTGAGGATATTCTTAAGGTGCAAAACCGTATTAAGAAGGAAGTTGGTAAGAAAAAAGTCTCTGAATCCAATCTTAAGACTAGTTTGGTTCTCTATGGATCTGGTAGCTCTAACTATGGTTCAGATGATTTCGTTAATTCTAAAGGAAGTGCGGCTTCAAGTGAAGCATCTTCAAATTATGAGGCTGGGCCATCTGAGGCAGCAGGTGGTGGATCGGTAAGTACTTATAATGGAGGTACTAACTATAGTAATAATTATAGTGAAAACACAGGTAATTATGTTCAGGAACAAGGTACGACAACCCCTACATACAATAATAATGGATCGGGTGTGACTACCTATAGCACTGTTCCAGCGGCACAATAAATGAGGGTTGGGTGATTCCCAACCTTTTTGCTTTGAAATGACAGAGATATGGTTATTCCTTGCAATGGCTTTTGAGCTATGCTATAATATAGGAAAATAACGAAAGAGAGGCGGAGTAGAAACTTCGTCTCTTGTGTGTGTAAGGAGGTCATAATGTCGCAAAAAATTATTAATCTCGTGACGGCAGTCGTAGCTCCAGCTATTCCTGAGCCATACGAACTGGTCGATATCGAGTACGAAAAGCTTGGCGGTGACTATGTCTTGTCAGTTTTGATTGATAAGCCAGGTGGTATTACTGTAGAAGATACTGCAGACTTGACTGAGATTATCAGTCCCCTCTTGGATACTATTCAGCCTGATCCTTTCCCGGATCAATACATGCTGGAAGTTTCTAGTCCAGGGTTAGAGCGTCCCTTAAAAACCAAAGAAGCTTTGACAAATGCTGTTGGTCAGTATATCAATGTTAGTCTTTACAAGGCTATTGATAAGATCAAGATTTTCCAAGGTGACTTGGTGGCCTTTGATGGGGAAACCCTAACAATCGATTACCTTGATAAGACTCGCCATAAAACTGTTGAGATTCCCTATCAAACAGTTGCTAAAGCTCGTTTGGCAGTCAAACTCTAAAACTCTTAGTGTAAATAAAGAAAGGATGCCAGTTTTGGCCAATAGAGGCTAAAACAACAAAGAATATGAGCAAAGAAATGCTAGAAGCCTTCCGTGTCTTGGAAGAAGAAAAACACATTAACAAGGAAGACATCATCGATGCTGTGGTTGAATCACTTAAGTCAGCCTACAAGCGTCGTTATGGTCAGTCAGAATCAGCTGTAGTTGAATTCAATGAAAAAACAGGTGATTTTCAAGTTTATACCGTTCGTGAAGTTGTAGATGAAGTCTTTGATAGTCGTTTGGAAATTAGCTTGAAAGATGCACTTGCTATCAGCTCTGCTTACGAGCTTGGTGACAAGATTCGTTTTGAAGAGTCAGTTGATGAATTTGGTCGTGTTGCAGCGCAATCTGCCAAACAAACCATTATGGAAAAAATGCGCAAGCAGATGCGTGAAATCACTTATAATGACTATAAGCAACATGAAGGTGAAATCATGCAAGGAACAGTTGAACGCTTCGACCAACGTTTCATTTATGTCAATCTTGGAACGCTCGAAGCTCAATTGTCACGCCAAGATCAAATTCCTGGTGAAAGCTTTAAGTCACATGATGTCATTGATGTTTATGTTTATAAAGTTGAAAACAACCCTAAAGGTGTTAACGTCTTTGTCAGCCGTAGCCATCCAGAATTCATCAAACGTATCATGGAACAAGAAATTCCAGAAGTATTTGATGGAACTGTAGAAATCATGAGCGTGTCTCGTGAAGCAGGTGATCGTACTAAGGTTGCTGTTCGCAGTCATAATCCTAACGTTGATGCTATTGGTACTATCGTTGGTCGTGGTGGAAGCAATATTAAGAAAGTTGTCAGCCGTTTCCACCCAACACGTTTGGATGCTAAGACAGGAATTGAAGTTCCTGTTGAGGAAAATATTGATGTTATTCAATGGGTTGAAGATCCAGCTGAATTCATCTACAATGCTATTGCACCAGCTGAAGTGGACTATGTTATCTTCGACGAAGATGATAGCAAACGTGCAACAGTAGTTGTGCCAGACAACAAATTATCTCTTGCAATTGGTCGTCGTGGGCAAAACGTTCGTTTGGCAGCTCATTTGACTGGTTACCGTATTGACATCAAGTCAGCTTCTGAATACGAAGCACTCGAAGCTGAAAAAGCTGAGGCTGCTACTGAGGAAGTTGTAGATGAGATTGTTGCAGAAGAAGCTACACCTGTTGAAGTCACAACAGAAGAAGTAACTGAAACAACAGAAGCAGAATAAGAAGAACATAGAGGTGTTTGATGGCTAAAACACGAAAAATACCTTTACGCAAATCAGTTGTCTCAGGAGAAATCATTGATAAACGTGATTTGCTCCGCATTGTAAAAACTAAAGATGGTGAGATTTTCATTGATCCAACAGGAAAGAAAAATGGCCGAGGTGCTTACATTAAATTAGATAATGAAGAAGCTCTCCAAGCCAAAAAGAAACGTGCTTTTAACCATAGTTTCTCCATGGATGTTCCTGAAAGTTTTTATGATGAACTCATTGCTTATGTGGATCACAAGGTCAAAAGAAGAGAGTTAGGTCTTGAATAACACAGAAAAATTGTCAAATATGTTGGGACTAGCACAAAGAGCTGGAAAGCTTATTTCTGGCGAGGAACTTGTCATTAAGGCAGTCCAATCAGGGCAGGCGAGACTAGTTTTTCTTGCCAATGATGCTGGTAGTAACGTGACTAAAAAGACGACTGATAAATGTAACTACTATAATATAGAAGTCTCCACAGTGTTTAACGCACTGGAATTAAGCATGGCTATTGGTAAACCAAGAAAAACGGTTGCTGTAGTTGATGCTGGATTTTCAAAGAAAATGAGGACTCTTATGGACTAAAGAATAGGAGGACATCACGTGTCAAAGAAACGATTATATGAAATCGCAAAAGAGGTTGGTGTAGAGAGCAAAGTTGTTGTTGCAAAAGCTCAAGAACTTGGTCTTTCTGTGAAGAGCCACTCCTCATCAGTTGAAGAAGCTGATGCTAATCGTATCACTTCAAGTTTAAAAGGGGGAGCTGTTAAGGCTGAAAGTAAGCCAGCTTCCAAAGTGGCACCTGCTCCTAAAGAGGAAAAGGTAGCGCCTAAGGTTGTTGAGGCTCCTGCTTCGAAACCAACTCCTGCTAAGGAGTCTCCAAAGGCTGAGGCAAAGGAAACACCTGCGACTCCAAAGAAACCACAAAGCCGTAACTTTAAGGCAGAACGTGAAGCGCGTGCCAAGGCAGAAGCAGAACGTCGTCAAAATGGCGGAGGCCGTGACAACCGTAATCGTAACCGAAAACAACAAGGAAACGATCAAGGTAAACGTCAGAATAATGATCGTCGCAACCAAAATGGAAATGGTCGAGGAAACCGTAACAATGGAAACCGCGATAACAAGAGTAATCGTGACCGTAATTTCCAAGGTAAACAGCGCAATGATCAAGGTCGCAATAAACGTAACGATGCTGCCCGTAACAATCAGGCAGGACCACGTATTGACTTTAAAGCGCGTGCAGCAGCCTTGAAAGCAGAGCAAAATGCAGAGTATTCACGTCAAAGTGAAACACGCTTCCGTGAAGAAAAAGCTGCAGAGCAACGCCGAGCGAAAGAGCAGGAAAAGGCAAGAAAAGAAAAACAACAGGCTGAAGTCGCTGCTCAAAAAGCAGTTGCTGAAGCTAAGCCAGCTCCAAAACCAGCACCGGCTGCACAAGAACAAGATACACGTCGTAAAAAGGCACGTCCAGATAAATCACGTGATAATCGTCGCGAGAATGAAGATGGACCTAAGCAAACAAGAAATAATAAGTGGAATAATCAAAACCAAGTGAGAAATCAACGAAATAGTAACTGGAATAAAAACAAAAATAAAAAAGGTAAAAATAACCGTGGTAATTCAGCTCCAAAACCAGTAACAGAGCGTAAATTCCATGAATTACCAAAAGAATTTGAATACACTGAAGGCATGACGGTTGCAGAAATCGCAAAACGTATTAAACGTGAGCCAGCTGAAATCGTTAAGAAACTCTTCATGATGGGCGTTATGGCAACTCAAAACCAATCTCTTGATGGGGATACTATTGAGTTGTTGATGGTTGACTACGGTATCGAAGCAACCAAGAAAGAAGAAGTCGATAATGCTGATATCGAACGTTTCTTTGTTGACGAAGACTACCTCAACAAAGATGCTATGGTAGAACGTGCACCAGTTGTTACTATCATGGGACACGTTGACCATGGTAAAACAACCCTTCTTGATACCCTTCGTAACTCACGTGTTGCAACAGGAGAAGCTGGTGGTATCACACAGCACATCGGTGCTTACCAAATTGAAGAGGGTGGTAAGAAAATCACCTTCCTTGATACTCCAGGACACGCGGCCTTTACATCTATGCGTGCCCGTGGTGCTTCTGTTACAGATATTACTATCTTGATTGTAGCTGCGGATGACGGTGTTATGCCACAAACTATTGAAGCCATCAACCACTCTAAGGCTGCTGGTGTTCCAATCATTGTTGCGATTAACAAGATTGATAAACCAGGTGCTAACCCAGAGCGTGTAATCGGTGAATTGGCTGAACATGGCGTTATCTCAACTGCATGGGGTGGCGATAGCGAATTCGTTGAAATTTCAGCGAAGTTTGGTCAAAATATTGAAGAGTTGCTTGAAACAGTTCTTCTTGTGGCTGAAGTGGAAGAACTTAAAGCTGACCCAACAGTTCGTGCCATCGGTACCGTTATTGAAGCGCGTTTGGATAAAGGTAAAGGTGCGGTTGCAACCCTCCTTGTTCAACAAGGTACCTTGCATGTTCAAGACCCAATCGTTGTTGGTAATACCTTCGGTCGTGTCCGTGCTATGACCAATGACCTTGGTCGTCGTATTAAGACTGCAGCACCATCAACACCAGTTTCAATTACTGGTTTGAACGAAGCGCCTATGGCGGGTGACCATTTTGCCGTTTATGAAGACGAAAAAGCAGCTCGTGCAGCCGGTGAAGAACGTGCCAAACGTGCCCTTATGAAACAACGTCAACAAACACATCGTGTTAGTCTTGATAACCTCTTTGATACCCTTAAAGCTGGTGAATTGAAGACTGTTAATGTTATCATCAAGGCCGACGTACAAGGTTCTGTTGAAGCCTTGGCAGCATCACTTCTTAAGATTGATGTTGAGGGTGTTCGTGTTAATGTTGTTCACTCAGCAGTAGGTGCTATCAACGAATCTGATATTACTCTTGCGGAAGCTTCAGATGCTGTTGTTATCGGATTTAACGTTCGTCCTACACCACAAGCACGTCAACAAGCGGAAACTGATGAAGTTGAAATTCGTCTTCACAGCATCATCTACAAGGTTATCGAAGAAATCGAAGATGCCATGAAAGGGATGCTTGATCCTGAATTTGAAGAAAAAGTCATTGGTGAAGCTATTATCCGTGAAACCTTCAAAGTTTCTAAAGTCGGAACAATCGGTGGGTTCATGGTTACTAGTGGTAAAATCACTCGTGATTCAAGTGCCCGTGTGATTCGTGATGGTGTCGTTATTTTTGATGGTAAATTGGCAAGCTTGAAACACTTTAAAGATGACGTTAAAGAAGTCGGAAACGCTCAAGAGGGTGGTTTGATGATTGAAAACTATAACGATATTAAAGTTGATGACGTTATCGAAGCTTACATTATGGAAGAAATTAAACGTTAATTTTGTTAGCTTTTAAGAAAGCTTACTTAGGAGACAAAGCTAGGTCATCTGGCCTGGCTTTTGTTCCATCATAATAAGAGAGAAAGGATAAGACTATGGGAAATTCATTTCGTGTAGACCGTGTTGGTATGGAAATCAAACGTGAGGTCAATGAAATTCTTCAAAAGAAAGTTCGTGACCCACGTGTGCAAGATGTCACTATCACAGATGTGCAAATGCTAGGCGATTTGTCAGCTGCTAAGATTTTTTACACTATTCATTCAACTTTGGCCTCAGATAACCAAAAAGCACAAACTGGTCTTGAAAAGGCTACTGGGACAATCAAGCGTGAACTTGGTAAAAAATTGACCATGTATAAGATTCCAGATTTGACCTTTATTAAAGATGAGTCTATCGAATACGGTAATAAAATTGATGAAATGCTTCGTAATTTGGAGCGTAAAGACTAAGAAAAAATTCCTGTCAGTTATGGCAGGAATTTTGCGTTATAATAGAATAAAAAGGAGAACTTCAATGAAAGTAACGGTCTATTTGGGAGCTAATATGGGTGATAATCCTAGTTTTAAGAAAGCAACGATTGCCTTGGGTCAGTGGATTGCTAAAAATGGGCATACCCTAGTCTATGGTGGCAGTAAGATGGGACTTATGGGAGTTCTTGGTGATACGGTTTTGGAAAATGGTGGACAGGCTCATGGCATTATGCCACAATTCCTCAAAGATAGGGAGATAGCTTATGAGGGGTTAACCTCAATGACAATAGTAGAAACTATGGCAGAACGAAAGACTGCCATGCTAGAGCAAGGAGATCTCTTTATCGCCCTTCCAGGAGGTCTAGGGACATTGGAAGAAATCTCTGAAGCTATTGCAGCTGCTCGAGTCGGTAGGTTGGACAAACCCTGTGTTTTCTTCAATCTCAATGGCTATTATGATGCTATGAAAACGATGTTAGATACCATGGTTACTCATGATTTTTTGGAGGCTGAAACAGCAGCAAAATTCCTCTTTACAGATGATTTTTCAGAAATTGAAGCTTTCGTCCAGTCTTATGAACCACCTCAATTGAGACGTTATCGGTAGTATTGCTTTAATTTGTAAAAATGAGATGAATTAAAAAGATTCAATGACACATCATTGAATCTTTTTAATTAAATCTTTACAAATATTTCTTAGCGACTTCAATATCGCCAGCATAGTTATCACGTTTTCCATTTACGATTTGGAAGGCATCGGCACCTTTACCAGCGATAACCACAGCATCTTTGGAGTCTATAGTCTCAGACATTGCTGTTTTAATAGCTTTCTCTCGATCAACAATGATACGAACCTCGCGACTGATGTGGCTAGCAATTTCCTGACAGATAGCAAGAGGATCTTCCTTGTTAGGATCATCGGCTGTTAGGATGATATCAACATCAGGGTAGGTATTGAGGACATGTCCAAAGTCTTTACGACGGCTTTCACCTTTATTTCCAGGAGCCCCTAGAATTAGACTAATACGACCATCTTGATGGCTGGTTACGACTTGTAAGAGCTTATCTAGGCTATCTCCATTGTGAGCATAGTCAACAAATGTCTTAGCCCCATTAGTTTGGGTTAGAACCTCCATACGCCCTGGAACAGAGGTTTGAGCGATTCCTTCCTTGATGTCTTGAAGGTTAGCTCCGAGACGTAGGCAGGCCAGACCAGCAGCCATAGCATTGTCCTGGTTAAAGTCACCGATAAGTTGGATATCATAGTCACCGGCTAACTTCCCACTTGCCTTAAAGCTAAATCCTGAGCCATGTTTAACAGCATTGTCGGAGTTTTTACCATAGAAGTCATGCTCTTTATCTGCAACTTCTTCAGCAATAAAATCAAAGTGATCCATACCGCTATTAACGATAACAACTCGACTGTTTTCCAAGAGGAGACGCTTATGGTAGAAGTAGTCTTCAAAGGTTGGGTGTTCAATAGGCCCAATATGGTCTGGGCTGATGTTAAGAAAGACACCTACATCAAAAGTCAATCCATAGACACGCTTAGTCAGATAGGCTTGACTTGAGACTTCCATAATCAGATGGGTCATGCCATTAGCAACAGCTTCAGCCATCATACGGAAAAGGTCCAAACTCTCAGGTGTTGTTAAGGTAGACTTGAAGAAGTTTTTTCCGTCTAGTGTCGTGTTCATGGTTGAAAGCATAGCAGGTTTATGACTTTGCTTGAGAATATTGAAGGCAAAGTAGGCTGCTGTAGTTTTCCCTTTTGTCCCAGTAAAGGCTAGCAATTTAAGCTTGTCTTGAGGGTATTGGTAGAAGGCTTGAGCAACGAGGCTCATAGCCTGCTTGATATCTGATACGATAATGGCAGGAATTCCCACTTGATAATCTTTTTCAGCCACGTAGAAACTCAAGCCAGCTTTGACAGCATTCTCTAAAAATTCAGGCTTGAAGGCAGCTCCTTTGGCAAAGAAGAGGGACGATGGTGTGACATCACGACTGTCGTAAGAAAGATGGTCAAAGGTCACTCCGGTCCATGAATAGTAGTAGTTGTCTTGGTCGATAATATCTCTAAAATTATGGTCCTTTTTAAGAACCTCTAGAACTTGTTCAATAGTAATCATAGTTCCTATTTTAGCCTTAATGTTCTTGTTTTACAAGTCACAGCCAAAAGTTTATAATAAACTAGATTATATTTTATTCTCTAGAAAGAAAGTTATGACTGAAACTAAAACTGATACACAGCAGCAGCAGATGCTAAGAGGGACGGCATGGATGACAGCATCCAATATTATCAGTCGTCTATTGGGGGCACTCTACATTATTCCTTGGTATGCTTGGATGGGTAAACAAGGTGACCAAGCCAATGCCCTCTTTGGTCAAGGGTATAATATTTATGCTCTTTTCCTCTTGATTTCAACAGCAGGTATTCCAGTCGCGATTGCCAAACAGGTGTCTAAATACAACACACTTGGAAAGATGGAGACGAGTTTCTTCTTGCTCAAGCGTATCTTGTATTACATGATTGGTCTCGGACTGATCTTTGGTGTTTTCATGTACTTTGCTTCGCCGTGGATGTCTTACCTTTCTGGGGGAGACGAGGATCTGGTTCGCGTCATGCGTAGTCTTTCTTGGGCAGTTGTTATTTTCCCATCCATGTCTGTTTTACGAGGCTTTTTCCAAGGCTTTAACAATATGAAGCCTTATGCCTTAAGTCAGATTGCGGAACAGATTATCCGTGTTATTTGGATGCTGTTGGCGACCTTCTTCATCATGAAAATTGGGACAGGCGATTATGTGACAGCAGTTGTCCAATCGACTTTTGCCGCTTTTATCGGTATGTTGGCTAGTTATGGGGTGCTTTTCTTCTACCTTTGGAAGGAGGGTAAACTCAAGAGTCTTTTTGGCAAGCAGGCTGTTCATCCGGATATCAATCCAACTGCAATTGTTATTGAAACCTTTAAGGAAGCTGTCCCTTTTATTATCACTGGATCTGCTATTCAGCTTTTCCAACTGATTGACCAATGGACCTTTATCCGTACTATGGAGAGGTTTACAAGCTATAGCAACAGTCAGCTTCAGGTTCTCTATGCTTACCTATCTTCAAATCCAAGTAAGATTACCATGATTTTGATTGCTGTAGCTATCTCCATTGCTGGGGTTGGGATTCCACTCTTGACTGAAAATATGGTTAAGAAGGATTTGAAGGGAGCGGCTAAGTTGATTATCAATAACCTACAGTTGCTTTTGCTCTTTATTGTTCCTGCCATTGTAGGATCAGTGATTTTAGCAAAACCACTCTACACAGTTTTTTACGGGGCACCAGATAGCCAGGCCCACTTGCTCTTTGTAGCCAGTCTGATTCAAGTTATTTTCTTGGCCTTGTATAGCGTTTTAGCACCAATGCTTCAGGCAATCTTTGAAACCCGTAAAGCTATCAAATATTTTGCGATTGGGGTTTTAGTTAAGGCCGTTCTACAGTTGCCATTGATTATTTTCCTAGGAGCTCTTGGTCCGGTTATTTCAACAGCCATCGGTTTAGGTGTTCCAATTGCTCTCATGTATAATCACCTCCACACTGTTACGCACTTTAGTCGTAAGACAGTGTTTAGAAAAGCCTTGCTCATCTGTATCCTTACAGTGCTCATGGCTATTCCAGTTGCGGTCTTCTATTGGTTGTTCCAGTTTGTACTGTCACCAACAAGCCGTATGGGTAGTGTGATTTACTTGGTCATTGGAGGAGGCCTTGGAATCGGTGTCTATGGCGTTCTTGCTCTTGTAACTCGTATGGCTGACCAACTACTTGGTGCTCGAGCAGCTAGCCTACGTGCTAAATTACATATTAAATAAAATCTAAACCAAGTCATGTGGCTTGGTTTTTTTCTTTTCAACCTTTTCTGAAAAAGGAGTATAATAGGGGTGAAAAAATGAAATCGTTTTAATGATTTAGAATCGAGGAAAGGATTATGGTTGATTCTAGACAAGAACATATAAAATTAGGGACCTATCCTCCCGAACAAGTTTACCAAGTCTTGCAGACAAGCACTCAAGGTTTGAGCTTACAAGAGGTTAAGGAGAGGCAGGCGACGTATGGCCCTAACCAATTGAAGGAAAGTAAAAAGGAGCCTATTTGGTTGGTCTTTTTCAGGCATTTTACTAGTCTTATGGCGCTCTTATTGTGGGTCGGTGGCTTTATCGCCATGCTTTCTCATAGCTTAGAGTTGGGGATTGCAATTTGGTTGGTCAACATTATTAATGGTCTCTTTAGCTTTATTCAAGAATATAGGGCAAGTCAGGCGACGGCAGCTCTTAATAAGCTTCTTCCAGCCTATGCGCGAGTTCTTCGTGATGGTAAGGAGGATAAGATTCTAGCTCAGGACTTGGTGCCAGGTGACTTGGTTTTCATTGAAGAAGGAGACCGTATTTCTGCAGATGGACGCTTGGTCGCTGTGACAGATTTGCAGGTTAACCAGTCTGCCCTCACTGGTGAGTCTAATCCTATTTATAAGTCAGATCAAGCAGATTTGACTCCCGATAAGACTGAGTTAGAGTATGACAATATGGTATTTGCAGGGACTACTGTCTCTTCTGGTTCTGGACATTTTATAGTATCTGCTATCGGGATGAAAACTGAGTTTGGACAGATTGCGGATTTGACACAGAATCTTGCTCAGGAAAAGAGTCCCCTTCAGAAAGAATTAGACCATTTGACTAAACAGATTTCAGTTATTGCGGTGTCTGTAGGTCTCTTCTTTATGGTGGCAGCGACTCTATTTGTCCATCAGCCTTTGTCTCAAGCCTTTATTTTTGCATTGGGGATGATTGTGGCCTTTATTCCTGAAGGACTTCTTCCCACAGTTACTCTATCTTTAGCCATGGCCGTTCAGCGCATGGCTAAGGACCATGCTTTGGTTAAGAAACTGTCTTCGGTTGAGACGTTGGGAGCAACTTCTGTTATTTGTTCGGATAAAACAGGGACTTTGACGCAAAATGCCATGACGGTTAACCATCTGTGGACTTTGTCAGACAGTTATGAGGTAACTGGGCTAGGTTATGCATCAGAAGGACAGATTGAGCAGGAAGGACGACCTATTTCTCTTGAAGACAATGAGCTTCTTAATCGTTTGGTACGATTCTCTCATTTGGCTAGTAATGCTCAAGTTGTGGCCCCTAGTGCTGATAATCCCAATTTTACAATTTTAGGTGATCCAACTGAGGCTTGTCTTAATGTTCTCGCCGAAAAAGCAGGAATTAATTTAAATGACAATCATACTTGGGCCCCTCGCCTCAAGGAAATCCCCTTTGATTCTGATCGTAAACGGATGACAACAGTGCATAAGCTTGAGTTAGGATTAGATGGCAGTCAGCATATTTCTATCACCAAAGGTGCTCCGAAAGAAGTGATGGAGCTTTGCTCAGACTATTATGATAATCAAGGAATGATTAAATCATTGACAGCTACTGAGCGTCAGGCTATCCTTGCGGCCAACGACCAGTTTGCCCGAGACGGTTTACGTGTTTTAGCTGTGGCCTATAGACCTTTAGACAGTGAGCATATTGGAGAAGACAAATGGGACATGCAGACCTTGGAGGACAATATGGTCTTTCTAGGCTTGGTTGCCATGAGTGATCCGCCACGTCAGGGTGTGCGTGAAGCCATTGAAAAATGCCATAGAGCTAGTATTCGTATTATCATGGTGACAGGTGATTATGGTTTGACAGCTCTTAGCATTGCTAAGAAAATCGGAATTGTACAAGGAGACGATGCGCGTGTTGTTTCAGGCCTTGAACTAGCTGGTATGGATGACAATCAGCTTAAAGAAGCTCTTAAAGGCGAAATCGTTTTTGCTCGTGTGGCTCCTGAACAAAAATACCGTGTGGTCAATGCCCTTCAAGAGCTTGGTGAAGTTGTCGCTGTTACTGGTGATGGTGTTAATGACGCCCCTGCCCTTAAAAAAGCTGATATCGGTGTAGCTATGGGGGTATCAGGAACTGATGTTGCCAAGGAATCTGCAGATATGATCTTAACAGATGATCATTTTGCTTCTATTGTTCATGCTGTCGAAGAAGGTCGTGCAGTTTATAGAAATATTCAAAAATTCCTGACTTATATTTTTAATTCCAACACGCCAGAAGCCGTACCCTCTGCTTTCTTCTTGTTCTCTTTGGGACGCATACCTCTTCCCTTAACGGTTATGCAAATCCTAGCTATTGACTTGGGGACAGATATGGTACCTGCTTTGGGATTGGGGGTTGAACCACCTGAAGAGGGCGTTATGGATAGACCGCCAAGACGTCTTTCAGATCGCTTGCTCAATCGACAATTATTGATTAAAGCTTTTTTCTGGTATGGACTGATTGAAGCAGCCTTAGCTATGGGGGCTTTCTTCCTTAATTATTGGGTTAATCAAGGTAACTTAAACCATTTGGCCAGCTCAGGTCCTCTCTATCGAGAGGCAACTACCATGACCTTAGGTGCTATTATCTTTACCCAAATTGGTATGGCTATGAATAGTCGTAAAGGTAGAGGGTCTATATTCCAAGTTAAACCATTTGCTAATCGGATTATTAGCTTAGGGATTGTTTTAGAAATTGTTCTCTTTATCATCCTGTCTTACGTGCCTTTCTTCCACACGCTATTTAACACTGCACCTATTGGACTTGATGATTGGCTCTATTTACTTGCTTGTCCGTTTGTTATTATGGCTTTGGAAGAAATCAGATATCGCTTATTTGATAAAAAGTAAGTCAGTGGCATACCTTAGATTGAAGCAAGACTTTTAAATCATTTCTTAGTGCTTGAAACTATGATATTTCAGGCACTTTTTGATGCTTGAAAACCTACTTTTGACAATCTCAAAAATTGGGCTTATTTTAAATTATAGTCAGCATCTATCTGTCTTTTTAGGTTATAGAAATAAACTATAACTAACTATCAAGAATCCGTATGATGAACTTACCATTATTTTCAGAAAATAGTGATAAAATAGAGGTCATAGATATGGAGTATATCCACTTTACCATGTAGAAAGGGCGCATTATGACACAAGAATATCAATTAGAAACCATTTTGGCACACGCAGGAATCAATTCGGATGAAGCAACAGGAGCCTTGGCTTCACCAATTCATTTTTCAACAACTTACCAACATCCAGAATTTGGCCATTCTACTGGTTTTGACTATACACGAACTAAAAATCCAACACGCGCAACAGTGGAAAAAACACTTGCAGCTATTGAAAAAGCAGATTATGCTATTGCGACAAGTTCAGGGATGAGCGCCATTGTTTTGGCCTTTGAAATTTTCCCAGTAGGCAGTAAGGTTGTAGCTGCGCGTGACCTTTACGGAGGTTCTTTCCGTTGGTTTAATGACAAGGAAAAAGAAGGGCGTTTCTTTTTTGAATACACAAATACAGAAGATGAGATGATTGCGGCTATTACAGAAGATACCGATATTGTCTACATCGAAACACCGACAAACCCACTTATGATTGAGTTTGATATTGAAAAAGTGGCCAAAATTGCTCATGACAAGGGTGCGGTGGTTATTGTTGATAATACTTTCTATAGCCCAATCTATCAAACCCCGATTACTCAAGGTGCTGATATCGTTGTACATTCAGCTACTAAATACCTATCAGGGCATAATGATGTTTTGGCTGGTGTTGTTGTGACTAGTAACCAAGAATTCTACGATAAACTTTATTATAACCTCAATACGACTGGTCCTACCTTATCACCATTTGATAGCTATATGCTCATGCGTGGTCTTAAGACCTTAAAACTTCGTATGGAGGCATCGACAGCTAATGCTCAAGAAGTTGTAGCTTTCTTAGAAAAGTCACCGGCTGTTAAGGAAGTTCTCTATCCAGGCAAGGGTGGGATGATTTCCTTCAAAGTGGCTGATCAAGACAAGATTCCAACCATTATCAATTCTCTAAAGGTCTTTACCTTTGCGGAGAGCCTAGGTGGTGTCGAAAGCTTGATTACCTACCCAACGACACAAACCCACGCAGATATTCCAGGTGATGTACGTGCTTCCTATGGTTTGACAGATGACTTGCTTCGTCTTTCAATTGGTATTGAAGCAGCACAAGATTTGATTGCTGACTTGGAAAATGCCCTTAGTCTTTAAGGAGTTATCTATGACACGTTATGATTTTACAACACAACCAAATCGCTTGAATCAAAACACCATGAAATGGCACGAAGCTGAAAGTAATCCAGAACTCCTTGAGCTTTGGGTTGCTGATATGGACTTCCTACCTGTTCCTGAGATTAGGGATGCAGTCATCAACTATGCTGAGACACATATTTTTGGTTATCCTTATCCAAGTGATGAGCTTTATCAGTCCATTATTAATTGGGAAAAAAATCAACATGGTTACGTCGTTGATAAAGAAAGTATTGTGCTCATTGAAGGTGTTGTTCCAGCCATTTCAACAGCTATTCAAGCCTTTACGAAAGAAGGCGATGCTGTTCTCATCAACACACCAGTTTATCCGCCTTTTGCTCGTTCTGTCCGTTTGAATAATCGTCAGTTGATTGAAAATAGTCTTGTTAAGGTTAATGGGCATTTCGAAATTGATTTTGAACAATTGGAACGTGATATCGTCGATAATGAGGTTAAACTTTATGTTTTCTGTAGCCCACATAACCCAGGTGGGCGTGTCTGGACTAAGGAAGAATTGACCAAGGTGGCAGACCTCTGCCAAAAACATGGTGTCCTTTTAGTATCGGATGAAATCCACCAAGATTTAGCCTTATATGGGAATAAGCACATTTCTATGAATACCATTTCAGATGCTTACAAGGACTTTACCTTGGTACTTAGTTCGGCCACTAAAACCTTTAATATTGCTGGTACCAAAAATAGTTTTACCATCATTGAAAATGAATACTTACGTAAAGCCTTTAAACAAAAGCAATTGGCAAATAATCAACATGAAATTCCAACCATTGGTTTGATTACAACGCAAGCAGCTTTGACCTATGGGAAACCTTGGTTAGAGGAATTGAAGACTGTCTTTGAAACTAATATTGACCTTTTAACCAAGGAACTTAGTGAAAAGACTAATATCAAAGTCATGAAACCTGAGGGAACCTACTTGGTCTGGCTTGATTTTTCAGCCTACGTTCAAGACCATAATGAACTTGGACGCTTGCTTAAAGAAGAAGCCAAGGTAGTGCTAAATGACGGTATTACCTTTGGTTCCGAAGGAGAAAAACATTTCCGTTTTAACGTAGCTACACCGACTACTGTTGTTGCAGAAGGGGTGAAACGTCTCGTTTCTGTCTTTGGAAAATAAGAAAAGTGATGCTATTTGCATCACTTTTCTTATTCTTATGAGTGCATATCGTAGATTTTCAAGTTTAGTAGAAGGTCTTTCTGAGTGGAGAAGACCTTGACATCTTGCTTGCCAGAAGTATTAAACCTAGCTAGAGTGTAGGTTTGGCCATTTGGAAAGAAGATTTCCAAGCTACGATTGTCTGTAATAAGCGTTATAGTAATATTATCAGTTTCCTTATAGCGACTGTCAGCTTGATAACCTTGACCATTTCCCAAGAGTCCATCGTAATAGTAAGAAGAAGCAACTTGACTGCCATCCATGCTGTTGCTCAGTTCAGCAGCATAAGCAGAGACCTGATAGGTACCACTTGTTATTTGGTAGGCGATTTTAACGTAATCAGAGCCTTGCCAGATATCAATGTAGATATAGCCTCCTTCTTTCTTAATATTTGAAAAATGCAGTTGGTAATACCCTGAACTATTTTTTCCAGCAAGGTCAAGAAGGCCATTAGCATTCTGATTGTGACTTTTATCAATCCAAGGTTTTCTATTGTCACTGGTGAGTGGCCTTTGACTCGAAATGTTGCCGTTTTGATTTTTGAGGGCTAATTGTTCATTTTTATAGAGGGGAGCAGACTGAATAATATTGTTCTTATCTAGCTGTAGCTGTCTGGGTGTAGTGTAAAAACCGATAGTTTTTAGAAAATCACTCTTGGCCTCTTGGTCACTGTGAATGCCTGACGTGAAGTAGTTCCAATTACCAACCCAGCCAAGACTGATAAGGTTATGGTTGCTTTCTTCAATTCGATCGCTTCCAGTGAAGTTAGCGCCATAATAGTCTGAGCCTTGATCTAAGCGTTTCGTTTCTGTGTCTGCAATAAATAAGCCTTTATCATCTAAATGCCCTACAGTATAGTAGGTTCCAGTTGTTTCACCTGAGGCTGTATCCTTAGCTCCAAAAAAGAGAACTTGCTTGTCCCGATCATCAGTTGTTGTCATTGTTTTTAGAACGGGACACTCGATAGGAGCGTTGTCCTGCCAGTTACGACCCTTAAAAAATGTTTCGGGTAGGATTTTGGAGTCTCCCTTGCTATCTGCTTTGGTCCAGTTGATACCATCTTGAGATTGATAAACACCTAAGGCGTCACCTTCAGCGACATACATGAGTAATTTGTCTTTGAAGTGGAAGACATAAGGATCGCGGAAGTCCTTACCATTATAGGATTGTTCCTTTGTCAATAAAGGTTTACCATCTTTTAAGGCTTTAGTAAAGCTAGCTCCCTTGTCGTTTGACTCACTAGCATAGATTGCCTGGCTTCCATCATCCATGAGCCCTGTAAAATAGGCGACAGGTTCTTCGTTTTGGATACCAGAAATCCCCTGACTATCTGTGACTACACTCCCTGTCCAAGCAGAATGCCATCCTTCTTTAGAGTCACCACCCTTTGCTGGTATAGCAGTCTCTTGTTTACTATAGGTGATAAAATCTTTAGTCGTTGTATGTATCCAATCTTGACCGCTAGGTCCAAAAGGATCAGTAGCCCCATCTACAGAATGTAGAAAATAGATATCATAGTAATTTTTTTCTTGATTCCACACGATAGTCTGTAGGTCGTTAGACCATCCTTTATGAGATGCTAGATGAAAGGTTTGACTCACAGAAACCCTATTTGTTTTTTGGGAAGGATTGTTAGCGTTCTCATTTTTTATTATAAAAACAAAAAATAAAATTAAAAAAACGAGAGCTAAAATTAGAGGTGAATATTTTGATTCCATATAGTGATATTTCCTGATAAAATTACTTATTTTGTAGTTATTATTTTAACAAAAAAATAGTTTTTTACAAAAAATATAAATTTGTCATTAAAAAAAGATTGGAATTTAGATTAAAAAATGATAGAATAAAACATGTGAAAACCTAAAAGGAGAGTTTAATATGGATAGTACAGTTAATTCACAGTCAAATACAGTAGCACCAAAGCAAGCAGAGTGCAAAAAGATGCGTTATAGCATCCGTAAGGTTGCCACAGTAGGGGCAACATCAGCGCTCGTTGGTACCTTGGCATTTTTGGGTGCCACTCAGGTAAAAGCTGATCAAGTTACAGAAACAGCACCAGCGGTAGCTACTGCGACAGCAACACCAGAAACAAGCACAGCATCTCTAACGGTAGCCAGTGAAACAGCAACAAGTGTGGCAACTTCAGAAGCAGTTGAATCTTCAGTTGCACATTCAGAGGTTGTAACTACACCAGTTACAGAGACACAACCAAGCAACACAACTCCATCAGTAGTCGAAGAAAAGGCGTCTAGCACAGTAGTGACATCTTCATCAGATGCAACAACACCTTCAGAAACGGTTGCTGCGGTTTCTGCTCCAGCTCATACATCAGAGGCTGCAGTAGAAGCACCAACTTCAACAGCAAGCTCAGAAACAGCTGATACACACACTGAAGTAGCCCTTAAACCTACTGAAAACAGTGCTGCTAATGCAAACCTTAGCAAACTTAACGGTCGTATCAAGTCTATTGTTGAAGATAATATGACCTCAGATCAAATCGTTGCCTTGACTGAGGAAGAAATTAAAGCACTTAATAAAGTTGACTTTAGTGATGATGCAATCAAGGGTACAGGTACTAGCTTGACTTACCGTAACTTGAAAGATATCGTTGCTAGCTTCTTGAAGCAAGACAGCAAATTGGCAGTTCCTTACTTTAAAGCAGATACAATCATCAATATGCCTGCTTTCAACACTGTTGATGCCCAAACAATGGAAAAAGAAGAAATCGACGTTTGGGATTCTTGGCCAGTCCAAGATGCTGAGTCAGGTGTAGTAAGTAACTGGAACGGTTACCAGTTAGTCATTTCAATGGCCGGTGCACCAAATAAAAACTCAAACCACATTTACTTGCTCTATAGTAAATATGGAGATAATGACTTTACACATTGGAAAAATGCGGGTCCAATCTTTGGTTATAATGCCCTTGAAGATGACCAACAATGGTCAGGTTCAGCGACGGTAAACTCTGACGGTAGTATCCAACTTTACTACACTAAGAATGATACTAGTGGCGGTAAATTGAACTGGCAACAATTGGCTAGTGCTACACTTAACCTAGCTGTTGAAAACGATGAAGTTGTTATCAAGTCAGTTGAAAATGACCACATTCTCTTTGGTGGGGATAACTATCATTATCAAAGTTATCCAAAATTCATGAGTACTTTCAACGATGACCACAACCACGATGGAAATCCAGACCGTACAGATAACTACTGTCTTCGTGACCCACACATCATTGAAGATAACGGTAGCCGCTACCTTATTTTCGAATCAAATACAGGTGACGAAAACTACCAAGGCGAAAAACAAATCTACAACTGGTCAAACTATGGAGGAGATGACGCCTTTAACCTTAAGTCATTCCTCAATATTGTCAATAATAAACACCTTTATAACCTTGCTTCATGGGCAAATGGTTCTATTGGTATCTTGAAACTTGACGACAATGAGAAAAATCCATCTGTAGCTGAACTTTACACACCACTTGTTACTAGCCACTTGGTTACTGATGAAGTAGAACGTCCAAGTGTTGTTAAGATGGGTAACAAGTATTACCTCTTCACTGCTTCACGTATCAATAAATCTACGGATGCTGAAGGTACTGTAGCAGCGCGTGAAGCTGTCGGTGATGACGTTGTCATGCTCGGATTCGTATCAGATAGCCTCCGTGGAGAATATCGTCCGCTTAATGGCTCAGGTGTGGTTTTGACAGCCTCTGTACCAGCTGACTGGCGTACATCTACCTATTCTTACTATGCGGTTCCTGTTGAAGGCTCATCAGATACTCTTTTGGTAACTTCTTACATGACTAACCGTGGTGGAATTGCCGGTGCTGAGAATAAATCAACATGGGCTCCAAGCTTCCTTATCAAGATGAATGCAGATGATACTACAGAAGTTCTTCCTAAGATGACGAATCAAGGTGACTGGATTTGGGATAAATCTAGTGAAAGCTTGGTACACGTAGGCGATCAAAACAGTGCTAAATTGCCAAACGAGGACTTTAATGTAGATTATTATGCGGTATCGGGTTATGGTCTTAAACCACATACTTATCCTACAGTTGATGGTTCAACAGGCGTTTCTGAAGCTCACGGTGTCTTGACTGTAACTGTTAAAGATGGTAAAGACAAGAAGGCAGATAAGCCAGAAACACCAGTAAGTCCAACAGAAGGTAATCATTCTGTTGATGATAAGTCTAACAAACCAGATACACCTTCTAAACCAGCAGACAATAATCAACCATCAACTAATAAAGAAGATAAACCAGCAACGCCGACGAATCCAGATTCTCCAGTTCGTAATCCGTTCCCTTATTTCACAGATCGCCCATCTAATGATAATAATTCATCAGATGATCATCATGTAGAGGTTCCTGCGAAACCTTCAACAGAGGGTTCTGTGGGTGACCGTCGTCCAGTAGCTCAAGCTACAGAGATTGCGTCACCAGTACCAGAGGCTATTGTAGCAACTGGACCAACTGTTTCAACGACTCCTGTTAAAGAAGAGTCTGTCACTGAAACAGAAGCTCCAAAACCAGCTAAGTCTGAAGAGGAAGTTCAGTCTCACGGAGTCGCTAAAGCTGATGAAGTAACTAAGTCTGATGAGTCAAGTAAAGACAACAATACTAAAGTTGCTGCCAAACTTGCTACGACTCCTAAGACACCAAGTGATTCAGAAGGTTCAAAGAGCAACATTCTTTCAATCTTGGCGACTATCTTTGCAGCAATTGCAAGTCTAGCTCTTCTTGGCTATGGTTTGGTCACAGGAAAGATTCATTTGCCTAAAAAATAATCCTTTTCAAAAACGTTTGCAGTAAAGCAAGCGTTTTTTTTGCCTTTTTGATATAATGGAGTGAATATAAAGCAAAGGAAGAAACTATTATGGGTAAATTTCAAGTTATTTCACATCCACTGATTCAACATAAACTTTCAATCCTCCGTCGTGAGGATACTTCTACTAAGGACTTCCGTGAGCTAGTTAATGAAATTGCTATGCTCATGGGTTACGAAGTGTCTCGTGACCTTCCTCTCGAAGAGGTTGAAATTCAAACACCAATTACCAAAACTGTACAAAAACAACTTTCTGGTAAGAAATTGGCGATTGTTCCAATTCTTCGTGCGGGTATTGGTATGGTCGATGGTTTCCTTAGCCTTGTACCAGCAGCTAAAGTTGGTCATATTGGTATGTATCGTGACGAGGAAACTCTTGAGCCGGTTGAGTACTTGGTTAAATTACCAGAAGACATTGATCAACGTCAGATTTTTGTAGTAGACCCTATGCTTGCGACTGGTGGTTCAGCAATCTTGGCAGTAGACTCACTTAAAAAACGTGGTGCAGCTAATATCAAGTTTGTTTGCTTAGTTGCAGCACCAGAAGGTGTCAAAAAATTGCAAGATGCTCACCCAGATATCGATATCTACACAGCATCTTTGGATGAGAAACTTAATGAAAACGGTTATATTGTTCCAGGTCTTGGAGATGCAGGTGACCGTCTCTTTGGTACAAAATAAGTTGAAAAGGGAAAATTTCCCTTTTTTTACTAGATTAATAAGTTTTAAGTGAGATTGGTTTAGGGGAGTTTAGCACTCTTTTGAAAAGAGTGCTAAGAATGATGTTTTTTATTTGACCTAATTTGACTAAAATCATATAATAGCATCAAGACAATATTAAAAGGAGGATTCATATGATTCCTGTAGTAATTGAACAAACATCACGCGGTGAGCGTTCTTATGATATTTACTCACGTTTGCTCAAGGATCGTATCATCATGTTAACAGGTCCTGTTGAAGATAATATGGCAAACTCAATTATCGCCCAACTTTTGTTCTTGGATGCTCAAGACAATACAAAAGATATCTATCTTTATGTTAATACACCAGGTGGATCCGTTTCGGCAGGTCTTGCCATTGTTGATACAATGAACTTCATCAAGTCTGATGTTCAGACTATCGTTATGGGGATGGCAGCATCTATGGGAACAATTATCGCTTCAAGCGGTACCAAAGGTAAACGTTTCATGTTGCCAAATGCAGAGTACATGATTCACCAACCAATGGGTGGTACTGGTGGCGGTACGCAACAAACAGACATGGCTATCGCAGCTGAACACTTGCTCAAGACACGTAATAATTTGGAGCAAATCTTGGCAGATAATTCTGGACAACCAATTGAAAAAGTTCATGTAGACGCTGAACGTGACAATTGGATGAGTGCTCAAGAAACGCTTGAATATGGTTTCATCGATGAAATCATGGCTAATAACCAATTAAAATAAACTGAGCTTGTCTTAAATAAAAGTCAGATGCAAATCGGTTGTATAAGGACCGTTTCATCTGGCTTTTTGTGTTATAATAGAAAGCATGTTAATAATCAATGAGGAGTTGCTTGCGATTGATCAAGCTATAGAGTGTCTTGTTTCGTATTTTCTAAAGCTACCTGAGGTAGAGAATTATCGTTTGAAACGCCAGAAATTCGAAAATGACAGAGAACTTCAAGAGCAACTCTTTGCATTTCAAGAATTAAAAGATAGCTATGATGCTGCTAAGGCGTATGAGGCTTTTAGACCAGATGTGAGAGAGTTGAAACGTCAGGTTTTGCGAATGAAGCGCCAAATTGATTTAAACGAGGTGGTTATTGGCTATCGTCAGGCAGAGTTCGATTTACAGACTATTTTAGCCAATCTTGGTGAGGAGATTGCCCAAGCTGTTTCAAATCAGATTTTTATTGATACTGGGCTACCTCTTGCCCCTCATAAACCACATCATAAAAAGGGAGACACTAACATAAAGGAGAAGATGAGTCATGATTAAGCGTCAAGGCATTATTGTTTATTTATACTACAATAGAGACTTACGTAAAATTGCCAAGTTTGGGGATGTTGTCTACCATTCTTTTAAGATGCGTTATGTGCACCTTTATGTAGATGAGGACAAGGTCGAGGATATTTTGAAAGAGCTAGATGGAATGAAAGCAGTGAAAAAAGCTCTGCCTTCTTACTATTCTGATATTGATATGGACTTTGTAGGTAGTCTGGAACGTTATGACACCTCAGTCCCTGAACCGTTTAAGAACTTTTCTCTTTAATAAGAGAAAAGTTTTTTTCTTTAATAAGAGTTATTCTTAAAGCAATGGAAACGATTACTGCCGCTAAAGCTTAGTTGTGTGTAGTTGACAATTGTCTGATAATTCTGTAAGCTATAAGGTGGACTTTTTTAAGAAAATATTAAGGAGAAATCTTATGTCTAAAAAGATCACACTTATTGTGTTAGCCTTTTTTGCTTCCATTTTCTTGGTTGCCTGTGGCAAGTCACCAGATGTGACTGCTAATGCCAATGGTACTAAGATTGGCGATACCATCAAAATTGGTGTTAATATGGAGTTGACAGGTGCCGTTGCAGCCTATGGTAAGGCAGAGCAAAATGGTATTAAGTTGGCTGTTGATGAAATTAACAAAGCTGGTGGCGTCGATGGCAAAAAACTTGAGCTTGTCACAAAAGATAATAAATCTGAAAACGCTGAAGCTTCAACCTCTTCAACGAACTTGGCTATTCAGAGTAATGTAAATGCTATCGTTGGTCCAGCGACATCAGGTGCTGTCGCTGCGGCTAGCCTCGTATCACAAAAAACAGGGGTTCCTTTGTTGACACCTTCTGGTACTCAGGATGACCTTACGGTAGATGCTAACGGAGCTAAGAAATTTGTTTTCCGTACAACCTTTAAAGATAGCTACCAAGGTAAAGTTTTGGCAACTTATTCTTACAATAATTTGAATGCTAAGAAAGTAGTTCTCTACTATGATAATGCTTCGGATTATGCTAAGGGGATTGCGGATGAATTCAAGCGTGAATATAAAGGTCAAATCGTTACTGAAGCTACCTTTGCTTCAGGTGACAAGGACTATCAGTCAGCTTTGACTAAATTTAAAGACCTTGATTATGATGCGATTGTAATGCCTGGTTACTATACTGAGACTGGTATTATCACTAAACAAGCACGTGACCTTGGAATTGATAAACCAATTCTAGGACCTGACGGATTCAGTGATGCGAAATTTACTGAGCTTGCAGGTAAAAAGAATGCTTCAAACGTCTACTATGTATCAGGGTATTCAACAAATGTTTCTCTTTCTGACAAAGCATCAGGATTCATCGAAGCATATAAAAAAGCTTACAAAACTGAACCAAATATGTTTGCTGCTCTAGCGTACGATTCAGTTTATATGATTGCAGAAGCATCTAAAGATGCGAAAACATCAGTTGATATTGCTGATAACTTAGCACATTTGAAAAACTTTGTCGGGGTTACAGGTAAAATGACGATTGATAAGGATCATAACCCTATTAAAGCAGCTCTTATGGTTAAAAGAGATAATGGTGAAGAAGTTTCAGCGGAAGCCGTTGAAATTGAAAAATAATCTGTTATCAATATTGAAAATGAACTAGAAAGTTTGGTTATATATGTTTTTTGAACAACTTCCCCAACAACTAGTCAATGGTATCATCTTGGGTAGTATCTATGCCCTACTTGCCCTTGGATATACCATGGTTTATGGGATTATCAAATTGATTAACTTCGCCCATGGAGACATCTATATGATGGGTGCCTTCGTTGGTTACTATGCGATTAATAGCCTTGGAATGAATTTCTGGGTTGCCCTTGTCTTTGCTATGCTTGTCTGTGCGATTTTAGGGGTTGTCATTGAGTTCTTGGCTTATCGCCCACTCCGTAATTCGACACGTATTTCTGCCTTGATTACGGCTATCGGTGTCTCATTCTTCCTTGAGTACATCATGGTTCTCTTTGTAGGTGCAGATACACGTTCATTCCCTCAAAAGATTGCGATTAAGACTTATCATCTTGGATCAATCTCTGTAACAAATGTGCAATTGCTTATCTTGGTAGTTGCCCTTGTCCTTATGGTTGCTCTTCAATTGATTGTTAAAAAGACTAAGATGGGTAAAGCTATGCGTGCCGTATCTGTAGACAGTGATGCCGCTGAATTGATGGGTATTAATGTTAATAACACTATTAGCTTCACTTTTGCTCTTGGATCATCACTAGCAGGGGCAGCGGGTGTCCTTATTGGTCTTTACTATAACTCTATCGAACCTCTTATGGGTATGACGCCAGGTATTAAAGCCTTTGTTGCCGCTGTTCTTGGTGGTATCGGTATTATCCCTGGTGCAGCACTTGGTGGATTTGTTATCGGTATTTTGGAGACATTATCAACTGCAATTGGTTTGTCAAGTTACCGTGATGCCATCGTTTATGGTGTCTTGATTGTTATCCTTTTGGTTCGCCCAGCGGGTATCCTCGGTAAAAATGTGAAAGAGAAGGTGTAAGACATGAAGAAAAATCTAAAAGTAAACCTTATTTGGTTTGGTCTTATCATTGGGCTCTTCCTTATCTTGAAAGCTCTTGAACTTTCAGGTATCATGAACCTTTACTACATCCAAATCTTAATGGGGATTGGCATCTCAATCCTTATGGGACTTGGTACTAACTTGGTTCTTGGTTTCTCAGGGCAATTTACACTTGGGCAAGCTGGTTTCATGGCAATTGGTGCCTATTCATCAGCTATCATCACTGGTATGATGCCAACATATGACGGTTTCTACCTCTCAATGGTTGTCGGTGTCATCATCGCAGCTATTGTTGCCCTTATCTTTGGTCTACCTACCCTTCGTTTGAAAGGTGACTACCTTGCCATTGCAACTCTTGGTATGGCTGAAATCATCCGTATCATTATCGTTAATGGTGGTGAATTGACCAATGGTGCCGCTGGTTTGACAGGTATCCTTCCTTATACTAGTTGGCCTGTGATTTATTTCTTTGTGGTAATCATTACAATTTTGGTGCTTAATTTCTTACGTTCAGCAACTGGACGTCAAGCAATCACTCTTCGTGAAGATGAAATTGCTGCTGAGTCAATGGGTGTTAATGTCACAAAAATGAAGGTTCTTATCTTTGTTATCGGTGCCATGATTTCAGCGATTGCTGGCTCACTTTATGTCAGCTACATTGGTACAGTCGTGCCAAAAGACTTCACTATCATGAAATCAATTGATTACCTTATCATTGCCGTTCTTGGTGGTCTTGGATCTATCACAGGTACTATCATTGCCGCTGTTGTTCTTGGTATTATCAACATGTTCCTACAAAATGTTTCAAACCTTCGTATGATTATTTACGCCTTGGCTTTGATTCTTGTAATGCTCTTCCGTCCAGGTGGACTTCTTGGAACAAAAGAACTCTATCTCTCAAAATTCTTCAATAAATCTAAGGAGGGCAAATAAAAATGGCACTTCTTGAAGTTAAAAATCTAACTAAAAACTTCGGTGGTTTGACTGCCGTTGGTGATGTTTCAATGGAACTCAATGAAGGTGAGTTGGTTGGGCTTATCGGACCAAACGGAGCTGGTAAAACAACCTTGTTCAACCTTTTGACAGGCGTCTATGAGCCAAGTGAAGGAACGGTTACACTTGATGGTACAGTCCTAAATGGTAAGGCACCGTATAAAATCGCTTCACTCGGTTTGTCACGTACTTTCCAAAATATCCGTCTTTTCAAAGACATGACTGTGCTTGAAAATGTTCTTGTTGGTTTGTCAAATAAGCAACCTTCAAATTTCTTTGCATCTCTTTTGCGTTTGCCTAAGTACTATTCAAGTGAGGAAGAGTTAAAAGCAAAAGCTATGAAACTCTTGGCTATCTTCAACTTGGATGGAGAGGCAGATACACTTGCGAAAAACTTGGCTTACGGACAACAACGTCATTTGGAAATTGTTCGTGCGCTTGCAACAGAACCAAAAATCCTTTTCCTTGATGAACCAGCTGCGGGTATGAACCCACAAGAAACAGCTGAATTGACTGCTCATATTCGTCAAATTCAAAAAGACTTCGGTATTACAATCATCTTGATTGAACATGATATGAGTTTGGTCATGGATGTTACTGAGCGTATCTATGTTTTGGAATACGGACGCTTGATTGCAGAAGGAACACCTGATGAAATTAAGAATAACAAACGCGTTATTGAAGCTTACTTGGGAGGTGAAGCATAATGGCTATGTTGAAAGTTGAAAATCTCTCAATTAAATATGGATCTATTGAAGCTGTTAAAAACGTCAGCTTTGAAGTTAATGAAGGTGAAGTTGTAACTCTAATCGGTGCTAACGGTGCAGGTAAGACATCAATTCTTCGTACAATCTCAGGTCTTGTTCGTCCAACTGAGGGAACCATTTCTTATCTCGGAAATGATATCCATAAAACACCTGCACGTAAGATTGTTGCTGAAGGTTTAGCTCAAGTACCTGAGGGACGTCATGTATTTGCAGGATTAACCGTAATGGAAAATCTTGAAATGGGAGCTTTCCTTCATACAAATAAAGAAGAGAACGCAGCTCTCTTGAAAAAAGTCTTCCAACGTTTCCCGCGCCTAGAAGAACGTAAGAATCAAGATGCAGCGACACTTTCTGGTGGTGAACAACAAATGCTTGCAATGGGCCGTGCCCTTATGAGTCGTCCAAAACTTTTGCTTTTGGATGAGCCTTCAATGGGACTTGCTCCAATCTTTATTCAGGAAATTTTTGATATTATCGAAGATATTAAGGCACAAGGGACTACCGTTCTTTTGATCGAGCAAAATGCCAATAAGGCTTTGTCAATTGCAGACCGTGGTTACGTTCTTGAAACTGGTAAAGTGGTTCTTTCAGGTACTGGTGAAGAACTTCTTGCATCAGATGAAGTTCGTAAAGCCTATCTTGGAGGATAAGAAAAAGCGCCCAAGGGCGTTTTTCTATCGTCTCATACTGATTGTAAAATACTAATTTTTCAGTAAAATATTGCAATCGGTTACAATTAGTGTGGTATAATACAAGTAAGAAATCATTCGGAGGAAAATGAAACATGGCAGTAAAAGATTTTATGACGAAACGTGTGGTTTATGTCTCACCAGAAACAACAGTTGCAGCAGCTGCAGATATTATGCGTGATAAAGGGTTGCGACGTTTGCCGGTAATTGAACACGATAAACTTGTTGGGCTTATTACAGAAGGTACAATGGCGGAGGCTTCACCATCAAAAGCAACAAGCTTGTCAATTTATGAAATGAACTATCTCCTTAATAAGACAAAGGTAGGAGATATCATGATTAAGAATGTCCTCACTGTTTCCAAATATGCTAGCCTTGAGGATGCAATCTATATCATGCTTCAAAATAAAGTTGGAGTTCTTCCAGTTGTGGACAATGACCAAATTTCAGGAATTATCACAGATAAAGATGTCTTTCGTGCTTTCTTAGAAATTTCTGGTTATGGTCAAGCTGGAATTCGTATTGGGTTGGAAGTTCCAGATACTCCACGTGTTTTGGAAAAAATTGCGAACCTTATCGCTAGTGAGAATCTCAACATCGAACGTACAATTGTTGCGCCTAAAAATGACACTATACTTCGTGTCGAACTCCAAGTTGAAGGAGAGATTGGAATTGAACAACTCAAGAAAGTTTTTGTAGAAGCAGGATTTACAGTTACTGAAATTGCAGAAACAGAAGCAAAAGAGTTAGACTAATAAAAAGGATAAAACAAACTAAATTCTTAAGACTTTAGTTATCCCAAAAAATAGAAAGTTTGTAGGAACAGTTCAGTGGAAATGAGATTATTATCCTTGCTATTTCTAGTAATTAATGAACTACAGGCTTGAACTTTATACAATAAAAAGAGGCTAGAACATTATGTTCTAGCTTCTTTTTTATTAGTCTTGAAAATCGTAAAGTGTTGTAGAGAGGTAACGCTCACCATTGTCAGGCAAGAGTGTCAAGACTTTTTTGCCTTCGCCAAGCTCAGCGGCAACCTTAAGGGCGGCAGCAATAGCAGCACCTGATGAGATACCAGCTAGGAAACCTTCTTGGCTACCCAATGTACGTGATGTTGCGATAGCTTCATCAGAAGGAATACGCACAACACTGTCATATGATTTTGTATCCAATGTGTCAGGAATGAAACCAGTTGAGATACCTTGGATTTTGTGTGGTCCTGGTTTATCACCATTCAAGACGGCAGATTCGTCAGCTTCAATACCATAAACCTTGATATTTGGATTGGCAGCCTTAAGGGTTTTTGAAACACCTGAAATAGTACCACCAGTACCGATACCAGCAACAAAGGCATCCAAACCTTCTGCACCAAAATCTTCAAGAATTTCTTGACCAGTTGTAGCTGCGTGAACAGCTGGGTTTGATGGGTTAGCAAATTGAAGTGGTACCCAACCATTGCGTTCAGCAGCAACTTCTTTAGCCTTAGCAATCGCACCCTTCATTCCTTCGCTACCAGGAGTCAATACAAGTTCAGCTCCATAAGCTTGGATGATTTTACGACGTTCAACACTCATTGTGTCAGGCATTACGATAACAACTTTATAGCCTTTAGCAGCACCAACCCAAGCGAGACCAATACCAGTGTTACCTGAAGTTGGTTCAACAATGGTATCACCAGGTTTAATCGTACCAGCTTTTTCAGCATCTTCAATCATTCGAAGAGCAATACGGTCTTTTACTGAAGAACCAGGGTTAAAGGCTTCGAGTTTAACGTAAACATCTGCTGATCCTTCTGGAACAATAGAGTTAAGTTTAATAACAGGTGTTTTTCCAACAAGTTCAGTGATTGAGTTGTAAATTGTCATATTTAAAATCCTCTTAATCTTTGATTGATGGTTTTAAGTATACGACGGTAGGCTCAACTTGTAAAATACATCTTCTTTATCACTGTGATAACGTTTGACTATCAGATAGGAATTTCAACGATTTTCTTTCCAGATTTTTCATAAGTGACTTTCCCTTGATAGAATTCGGTTAGTTCCTGACTGAGTCTTTTAATCTCAGACTCTTCGACAAATAAAGTAGTAGAAACATCTGATAAGAAAGTTGTATCAAATTCTTGGAGTCCTTCTTTTTCAAGGAAGTTGGAGAAGACTTGGTACTGAGAGTAGGTTAACTCTACGGTTAGTCCTGTTAATTCCTTGACTTCCACTCGACCAATTTCTTCAACAGCATGGGCAACGCTACCAGAGTAAGCGCGGATAAGACCACCTGCCCCAAGTTTGATTCCTCCAAAATAACGAGTCACAACAGCTACGACATTTGTAAGTCCTTGTTTTTCTAGAACAGTAAGCATAGGCACACCAGCTGTTCCAGAAGGTTCGCCATCATCACTGGAACGCTTAATTTGACCATCATCTCCAACAATCATTGCAGAGCAAGAATGATTAGCCTTGTGATGCTCTTTCTTAATCTGAGCGATATACTCTCTCCCTTCTTCCTCACTGCTAATACGTTTCAAGTGACAAATAAAACGAGATTTTTTTATTTCTTCTTCAACGATTCCATCGTTGGCAATAGTTTTGTAATCCATAAAAAAATTTTATCATAAAAAGATGAATGCAAACATATTTTCGAATAGAAAGATATGGTACCTAAAGAATATTATGGACGACTATTTACGAAAGAACAGTTGCCAGTGGACTATCACTCAGAGGCTTTTACATTAGAAAGCATGATAAAGGTCGATAAACAACTTAGATGTAAAAGATGTTACAGTCAGATAGAGGAAGATTGGCAATTACCGGGAGGTCAGTATTATTGCAGAGCATGTATTGTCTTTGGCAGAAACCAAGAAGGAAAAGAACTTTATTATTTTCCTTCAAAAACATCTGAAATTGAATTTCCTGTTTTGAAGTGGTTGGGGGAACTGACTCCCTATCAAGCTGAGGTCTCAGAGAAGCTTTTAGAAACATATCAAAAACAGAAAGACAGCCTCGTACATGCTGTGACCGGTGCTGGGAAGACTGAGATGATTTATAAAATCGTTGCCTATGTTCTTGAAAGTAAAGGTAATGTAGCTATCGCAAGTCCTCGGGTTGATGTTTGTCGAGAGTTATTTCTTCGTATGCAGAGGGATTTTACTTGTAGTATTTCTCTGCTTCATGCTGAGAGTGAACCATATGATGGTAGTCCGCTTGTAATAGCTACCACCCATCAACTACTAAAGTTTTACCAGAACTTTGACCTAGTTATCGTTGATGAGGTTGATGCATTCCCTTTTGTAGGAAATGTCATGTTAAATCATGCTGTGGAGCAGGCAAAGACCGAAACCGGTCGCTATATTTATTTAACAGCGACTTCTACATTATCTTTAGAGGAGCAAGTGCGACTTGGAGCTTTAGAAAAGCATCACCTTGCCAGACGTTTCCATGGAAATCCTTTAGTACTTCCTAAATTCTGCTGGCAGGGAAGATTACAAAAATCTCTAATGAGAGGCAAGCTTCCAAGGCCTCTTCTTTATCAGATTAAAAAGCAACGTAAATCAAAGTTTCCTCTATTAATCTTTTTCCCAAATATAGCGATAGGTGAAAAGTTTACCAATATTCTACAAAAATGTCTTCCAGATGAAAAAATGGCCTTTGTTTCTTCAAAAAGCGAGGAGCGCTCAGCTACCGTAGAGCAGTTCCGGGAAAAAGAGTTATCCATCTTAGTGACAACAACTATCCTTGAACGTGGTGTAACCTTTCCACAAGTAGATGTTTTTGTTTGTATGGCAAATCATCACTTATACACTAGTTCGAGTCTTATTCAGATAGGAGGTCGAGTTGGAAGATCCCCAGATAGACCGACAGGGAAGCTTTATTTCTTTCATGAAGGACTATCCAAATCTATGCTTCGTTGTCGAGAAGAAATAAAGGTTATGAATAAAAAAGGAGGATTTAACAATGAAGTGTCTACTATGTAATGACTGGATTGAATCAGTGCCAAAATTAAGAGACCTGATTACGTTTAACCAGAGAGAAGAGTACTCCTGCGTATCTTGTAAAAATCAGTTTAAAAAACTTTCAAAAGAAAGATGTCGAAATTGTAATAAGGAGTTACATAGAGATACCTGTATTGATTGTAAACTTTGGATGAAAAAAGGCTATATTCCTAAGCACCTTGCCATTTATCGCTATGAAGAAAACATGAAAGATTATTTTAGCCGCTATAAATTTATGGGAGACTATTGTCTTAGAAAAACATTTCAAAAAGATATAAAAAATAATTTAAAACGATTTTTTAAAAAAGGTTATACCATAGTGCCGGTCCCATTGTCGGAAGAACGCTTGGTAGAAAGAGGGTTCAACCAAGTTGAGGGATTAATAGAGGGAATTCCCTATCAGGATATCTTTGAGAAAAGAGATATTGAGAAGCAATCATCGAAAACACGTGAGGAGCGTTTAAGTCAAGATAATGCCTTCTGTCTCAAGAAAGGTATAGATGTACCAGATAAGATTATTATAGTGGATGATATCTATACAACAGGATCCACTTTATATCATATGGTTCAACTATTAGAAGCTATAGGTATTAAAGAAGTTTTGACCTTTTCACTAGCTAGATAATAAAAATCCTTGCAAATTTTCATGAAAAGGATATAATATAGATAAAGAAAACGCTAACAAGCGAGAAAGAGGTCTTTTATGATTAAATATAGTATCCGTGGCGAAAACATCGAAGTAACTGAAGCACTTCGTGACTATGTTGAAAGTAAACTTAGCAAAGTTGAAAAATACTTCAACGAAGACCAAGAATTGAACGCACGTGTAAATCTTAAGGTTTATCGCGAAAAGACAGCTAAAGTAGAGGTTACTATTCCAACAGGTTCTGTAACACTGAGAGCAGAAGATGTTTCGCAAGATATGTATGGTTCTATTGACCTGGTGGTTGATAAGATTGAAAGACAAATCCGTAAAAACAAAACAAAAATTGCACGTAAGCATCGTGAAAAAGTTCCAACAGGAGAAGTATTCTCAGCTGATTTTAATAACGAACAAGTTGAAGAAGCACCAGCTGTTGAAGTTGTAAGAACTAAAAACATTGAGTTGAAACCAATGGATGTTGAAGAAGCTATCCTTCAAATGGAATTGTTGGGTCATGACTTCTTTATCTATACTGATAGTGAAGATCATACAACTAATGTTCTCTATAAACGAGAAGACGGAAACTACGGTTTGATTGAAGCTAAATAAAAAAGAAGGGAAGTAGGTTGAGAGACATGCTTCCTTTATTTTTTTCAAAAACCCTATTGACAAGAATTTATTTGGGTGATAAGATATAAAAGTTGTCTTAACTGACTTGCCACAAACTTGAAAAGGTTCCAAAACTTTAAAAAAGTTATTGACAAGACAGGCCAGAGATGATATTATAAATAAGCTGTTTCGGAAGGAGCAGCCAACACCAAGAAGTGAAAAAACTTCAAAAAAAGTGTTGACAAGCTATTCTAGATTTGCTAGAATATAGGAGTTGTCTTAAGAGAG